>CAINRS010000161.1 GCA_903852755.1 uncultured Actinomycetes bacterium
CCGACGAGACCGTCGAGGTAGCGCGACTCGAACTCGTGGGTGTCCTCGGCGAGCCGGGCCAGGTCGGTGACCCCGTAGAGGCTGCACGCCGCCGCGAACACCCCGGGACGACCGTCCCGTCGGGCCCGACCGTCGGCCACGAGCGCCGAGAGCGCGGTGAACCCCCCGGCCGACCCACCCCGGATGACGCACGCCGCCCGATCCACCCGGCCCTGCTCCGCCAGCCACCGGGCCGCCGCCCCGCAGTCCTCGACGTCGGCCACACCCCACCGGCCCCGGAGTCGGTCCCGGTAGGCCCGTCCGTAGCCCGAGGAACCCCGGTAGTCGACCTCGACCACCGCGACACCGCGTGTGGTCCAGAACTGGACCGACGGCGACCACTCGGCGCGGGCCGCTGCGGTCGGCCCACCGTGGATGCGCACCACGAGCGGCGGCCGGGCCCCTGCGGGTGCCTCGTGGGTCGAGGAGACGGGCGGGAAGAACAGCCCGTGGGCCACGTCGCCGTCGGACGTCGGGAACGTGACCGACTCCGGGGTGGACGTGTCCTCGACGGCGAGCGGTGGATCCACGCCACGCAGGTCGACCGCCACGGCGGCGTCGAGGTCCACGAGCCAGACGCTCGTCGGGCGGGTGGCCGACCCGGCGATCATGGCAACGTGTCGGCCGTCGACGTCGAGGTGCTCGACGTGGCCCACCGTCGGGCCGGGCAGCGGTTCGGGGTCGGCACCGGGCGCAGCGATCCAGACGGTCGTGCTGCCCGACGCCGACGCGGCGGCCACCACCCGTCCGTCGGCCGTCCAGCCGAACCGACGACCGCCGGCGACCCAGCGCGGTTCGCCGACCTCCTCGGGCCGTTCCCACACGAGCGGCGCGTCGTCGCCCGCTCCGGGCGCGGGGAGTCCCGGGGCCGGGGCCCGCCGGAGGTGCCACCAGTCCTCCCGGTCGTCACACCACCAGAGGTGCCCGTCGGGTGCCCACCGGGGCAGGCACACCGCCACCGGCCGGCCCGGACCACCGGGCGCACCGCCGGCGACACGGCGGACGTCGGTGACCTCGGGGACGCCGTCACGGTCGACCAGGGTGCCGGCCCACAGCTCGGCGGCGTCCCACGGCATGTCGGGGTGGTCCCACTGCAGCCAGGCCAGGCTCCCTCCGTCGGGTGCGACCACCGGCGACGCGACGAAGTCGGGACCGACCACCAGGGTGACCGGTGTCGACGATCCGGCGACGGCGACGGTGACCAGGTCGTGGTGGTGTCCATCCGGCGCTGCGGGGTGGTGCTCCCGCTCGAGCACGACCCACCGCCCGTCGGGCGTCGGCGCCCCGGCGGCGTGCCGGACCCCGTGGCCGACCGCCAGCACCACCGGCGGCGCACCGTCGACGATCCGGACGACGTCCTGGGAGGTGGCGTCGACGACGTGGACCTCGCCCCCCGGACCGTCCCACCACGCCCCGCCCCCGTACTCGTTGACCGAGCTGCGCGCCGAGTGGCCCTCGGGGAGCAGGTCGCGCAGGGCCCCACCGTCGGCCGGGGTCCCGACCCACTCGCGCACCACGCCGCGGCCGCCCTCGTCCGGTCGGGTCTCGAGCCACCGGACCCGCACCAGCCCGTCACCGAGCTCGCGCACGGACACCCCGTCGTAGCGGACCGATCCGGCGGCTGCCGCCTCGGTCGTCAGCGGCGACGACCAGGAGCCGTGGGCGGCGACGGTCCGGCTCACCCCTCGACCAGGCGCTGGAGGCGGGACAGGCCCTCCTCCAGGTCGGCGTCACCGAGCGCGTACGAGAACCGTCCGTACCCCGGTGCACCGAAGGCCTCGCCGGGCACGAACGCGACGTCCGCCCGTTCGAGCACCAGGTCCGCCAGCTCGAGCGTCGTCGACGCCGAGGACCCGCCCAGGTCACGGCCGAGCAGGCCCGTCAGGTTGGGGAACGCGTAGAAGGCCCCCTCGGGCTCGACGCAGGTGACACCGTCGGTGGCCGACAGCATGGCGTGCATGGTGCGCCGTCGACGGTCGAACGCGGCACGCATGGTCGCCACGTCGTCGAGCGGCCCGGCGATCGCCGCGATCGCGGCGCGCTGCGCCACGTTGGCGACGTTCGAGGTCAGGTGGCTCTGCAGGTTGGTCACCGCGGCGGCGACGTCGGCGGGACCGAACATCCACCCCACCCGCCAGCCCGTCATGGCGAAGGTCTTGGCGACGCCGTTGAGCACGACGCACAGGTCGGCCAGCTCGGGGACGACGGCCAGGATCGAGTGGAACTCAGCGTCGCCGTAGACCAGGTGCTCGTAGATCTCGTCGGTGAGCACGAAGACGCCGTGGTCGACCGCCCACCGGCCGATCGCCTCGATCTCGTCCCGCGAGTAGACGGCGCCGGTCGGATTGGAGGGCGAGACGAACACCAGCGCCTTGGTCCTCGGGGTGCGGGCCGCCTCGAGCTGCTCGACGGTCACACGGAACCCGGTCGACTCGTCGGTCGGCAGCACGACGGGCACACCACCGGCCAGGGCGATCGGCTCCGGGTAGGTCGTCCAGTAGGGAGCGGGGAGCAGGACCTCGTCGCCCTCGTCGACGACGGCGAGCGTGGCCTCGTAGACCGCCTGCTTGCCGCCGTTGGTCACCACGATCCGGGACGGGTCCACCTCGACGCCGGAGTCCCGCAGCGTCTTGGCGGCGATCGCCTCGCGCAGGGCGGGCAGTCCGGGTGTCGGCGAGTACCGGTGGTTGGCGGGGTCGGCGCAGGCCGCCTCGGCGGCGGCGACGATGTGGGCGGGGGTCGGGAAGTCCGGTTCCCCCGCACCGAACCCGATCACCGGCCGTCCGGCGGCGGCGAGCGCCTTGGCCTTGGCGTCGACGGCGAGCGTGGCCGACGGGGTGATGGCGGCGATGCGGGACGCGATGCGGTTGGACTCCGACCCTGGGCTCATGGGCCAGCAACCTAGCGGGGGGCCCGGTGCGTCGGGCACCCGGTTGGATGGGACACACTGAGAGGGTGAGCCAACTCCCCGACATCGCCATCCCCGACGACCTGCTCCCCCGCGACGGCCGGTTCGGCTGCGGCCCCTCCAAGGTCCGCGGCGACGCCGTCGAGATGCTGGCCGGGTCCGCCGGCCACTACCTGGGCACGAGCCACCGGCAGGCGGCGGTGCGGTTCAAGGTCGGCGAGCTCCGCAACGGGCTCGCCGAACTGCTCTCGCTGCCCGACGGCTACGAGATCCTGCTCGGCAACGGCGGCACGACGGCCTTCTGGGACGCCGCGACCCTGTGCCTGGTCGAGCGACGCAGCCAGCACCTGGTCTTCGGCGAGTTCTCCTCGAAGTTCGCCACCGCGACGGCCGCAGCACCGTTCCTCGACGAGCCCGACGTCCGCAGCGCCGAACCGGGTGGCGCTCCGTCGGCCGAGGCCGTCGAGGGCGTCGACGCCTACTGCCTGACCCACAACGAGACGTCGACCGGTGTGGCGGTGGCCCCGGCACGACCCGAGGGGAGCGGTGACGCGCTCGTCCTGGTGGACGCCACGTCGGCCGCCGGCGGACTCCGTGTCGATGTCGGCGAGTGCGACGCCTACTACTTCGCCCCCCAGAAGTGCTTCGCGTCGGACGGCGGCCTGTGGATCGCCGCGTGCTCCCCCGCCGCCATCGAGCGCATCGGGCGGCTCACCGACTCGGACCGCTGGGTCCCCGCGTTCCTGGACCTGCAGATCGCGCTCACCAACTCACGACAGGACCAGACCTACAACACGCCGGCGCTCGCCACGCTGTTCCTCGCCGTCGAGCAGGTGAACTGGGTGCTCGAGCACGGTGGCCTCGAGTTCGCCGCCGGTCGATGCGACGCGTCGGCCGCTGCGATCTACGACTGGGCCGACGCCCACGAGCTCACCACCCCGTTCGTGACGGACCCCGGGCTGCGGTCGCACGTCGTGGCGACGATCGACGTCGACGACTCGATCGACGCGGCGGTCCTCGCGGCGGTGCTGCGCGACAACGGCATCGTCGACGTGGAGCCGTACCGCAAGCTGGGCCGCAACCAGCTCCGCGTGGCGCTCTTCCCGGCGATCGACCCGGACGACGTCGCAGCCCTCACCCGGTGCGTGGACCACGTGCTGGAACGACTGGCCTGAACGCCACGAGCCAGCGCGACCGCAGCACCACGAGGACACCGAGCGAGACGGCCACCAGCAGGGCGCTGAGCACCAGCGCCGCGCCCGGGTCGACCTGCGTCCCCAGGTGGACGGCGAGCGGCAGGGTGCGCGTCCTGCCCTCGAGGCTCCCGGCGAAGGTGATCGTGGCACCGAACTCGCCGAGCGCCCGCGCCCACGCCAGCGCCACCCCGGCGAGGACCGCCGGGGTCGCCGCGGGCAGCGTCACCTGACGGAACGAACGCCACCCTCCGGCCCCGAGGCTGGCCGCTGCGGCCAGACGCTGCGGATCCGTCGTGCGGAACGCCGCCTCGACCGTCACGACCAGGAACGGCATGGCGACGAAGACCTGGGCGGCCACCACTCCGGCGGCGCTGAAGGGGAGGACGACACCGACCTCGGCGAGCAGCGGGCCTGCGACCCCGCGACGGCCGAGCGCCGCGAGCAGTGCGACGCCTCCGACCACCGGCGGCAGGACGATCGGCAGCAGCACGACGGCCCGGCCCACTGCGGCGACCCGGCCGCGACCGGTGGCCAGCAACCAGGCGAGCGGCACGCCGAACACCACGCTGAGACCGGCGGCCGTCACCGAGGTTCCGAGGGACAGGGCCAGTGCCTGCCGCGTCGCCGGCGCGGACAGCACCGAGCCCAGGTCGGACCACGGCACCCGGACGAACAGCGCCAGCAGGGGCAGGGACAGGAAGGCCGCACCCAGGACCCCGAGGACGACGACGGCCGCCGGTCGTCGCTCGGTCGTCACGGCGGACCGAACCCGGCCTCCCGGAGCGCGCCGGCCCCGGTGGCGGTGACGAACTCGACGAAGGCCGTGGCCGTCGGCGACGGCGGCGACCCGTCGGGCGACCGGAGCGCGGTGACCACGTACTCGGCCCGGACCCGGCTCGGCGGATCGAGCTGGACCGACTCCACCATCGGAGCCGCAGCAGCGACCTGGCTGCGGTACAGCACCGCGGCGTCGAGGTCACCACTGCGGACCTTGGCGAGGAGCGACGCGGCGTCCGGTTCCTCGGTGTCGACCGAGGGCACCACGCCCGACTCGTCGAACACCCGTCGCGCGTAGTCACCGCAGGGCACCCCGGCAGGGCATGCGCCGACCCGCAGGTCGACGCGGGCCAGGTCGGCGGTCACCCGGACCCGGCCCGGATTGCCCTCGGGCACCGCGACCACCAGGTCGTCGGTCGCGACCACCACGGGGTCCACCACCCGGCCACCGGCCCGCTCGATCGGCGCCCGGCCGGCCGAGACGAACACCCCGGCGGGAGCGCCGTCTGCGATCTGGAGTGCGAGCGCCGTGCTCGAGGCCGGGTTGATCCGCACCTCAACTCCGGGCCGGTCCCGTTGGAACCGGTCGACGAGCTCCCCGAGCGGCGCGGCGAACGACGATGCGGCGAACACCACGAGCTCGGCCGACCCCGTGCCCGCCGCGCCGTCGGTGCCGGCGCGTCCGCTGGCACACCCCGACACCACTGCGGCGACCGACAGGAGCAGCACCGGTGCCGCCAGCCGTCGGCGACGACGCGTCACGCGACGACCTCGACCACCACGTTGGTGGCCTTGACCGACGCCGCCGCCACCACCCCGGGTCGCAGGCCGAGCTCCTCGACGGCATCCCGCGTGAGCAGCGCGACGATCCGGTGCGGACCGCACTGCAGCTCCACCCGGGCTGCGATGCGGTCCGCCTCGACCGCCGTCACGATGCCGAGCAGCCGGTTGCGCTCGGACCGGCCTGCCCCTCCGGTCGACGGCACGCCGCGATCGCGGAGCAACGCTGCGAGGGACGCTCCGTCGACGAGGCGCTGGCCGCCCGCCGTCCGCGTGGTGCGGAGTCGGCCGTCGTCGCACCAGCGTCGGACGGTGTCGACGCTGACACCGGCGAGCTCGGCGGCCAGACCCGGTCGGATCACCCCCGATCCGATCACCGCGGATGCCGGTTCGGATTGCTGAGAAGCTCGCACCTGCCGGAGATTACGCGCGCGCCGCCACCAGAGGACGAGCCCACCGTCGCCGGGCCGACGGAGGTGGCCGACGGAGGTGGCGGTGTTCACCGTCGGTTGCAGCACCGGAAACAACTCCGAAACACCGCGTCCGTAGCTTGCCGCCATTCCGGGGTCGGTCCGCCGTTCCCGGATCGCCGTCCGGTCCACCGGGCGGGTACGGGCCGAGCCGCCACCCAGGCGGGTCGCAGGAACCAGGAGGTCACCTTCGTGCTCAGATCACGCAAGGCCCAGCTGTTCGCTGGCCTGCTCGTCATGGGAGCCGTCCTCGCGTCACCGGCGGTGGCGCTCGCACAGGACGACGTCCCGACGTTCGACCCAGCGGCAGCCGTCCCGGTCGGGGGCGACGGCTTCGGACTGAACCTCCTGTGGATCATCGTGGGCGCCGCCCTGGTGATCTTCATGCAGGCAGGGTTCGCCATGGTCGAGACCGGCTTCTGCCGGGCCAAGCACGCCGCACACGTGGTGACGACCAACCTCGCCATCTTCGGCCTCGGGTTCGTCGGCTTCTTCGTGATCGGGTTCTCGCTGATGTTCGGCGGCTACAGCTACGCCGGCTACTTCGGGTTCGACGAGGCACTCGGCGGGCCCCTGATCGGCTTCGGCGACTGGAACTTCCTGTGGTTCTCGACCGACGCCGTCGCGCTGAACAACATCCCGGACGTCCTGCTCCCGGCGGTCGCCGCGTTCTTCCTCTACATGGTGGCGTTCATGGACACCACGGCGACCATCCCGACCGGTTCCATGGCGGAGCGGTGGAAGTTCACGAGCTTCATGTGGTGGGGCCTGTTCTGCGGCGCCGTCTACTACCCGCTCTACGGCGCCTGGACGTGGGGCGGCGGCTGGTTGAGCCAGCTCGGCAACAACGTCGGCCTGGGCTTCGGCTACGTCGACTTCGCCGGGTCGGGCATCGTGCACGCCACGGGTGGCGCCGCGGCCCTCGCCGGGGCACTGGTCCTCGGCCCCCGCATCGGGAAGTTCGGCAAGGACGGCAAGGCCCGGGCGCTCCCCGGCCACAACATCCCGATGGCGCTGCTCGGCGGGTTCATCCTGCTGTTCGGCTGGTTCGGGTTCAACGCCGCCTCGACCTTCGCCGCCACCGACGTCCGCTTCACCGTCGCTGCGGTCAACACCGGCATCGCAGCAGCGACCGGCCTGGTGGCCTCGATGGTCTGGATCATGAAGCGGACCGGCAAGCCGGACCCGGGCATGATCACCAACGGCATGCTGGCCGGCCTGGTGGCGATCACCGCACCGTGCGCCTTCGTGGATCCGTGGGCCGCAGCGGTCATCGGGCTCATCGCCGGCGTGCTGGTGATCGAGGCGGTGTTCTTCGTCGAGAAGCGCGGCATCGACGACCCGGTCGGCGCCGTGGCCGTCCACGGGGTCTGCGGGACCTTCGGCGCCCTGTGCGTCGGCATCTTCGCCACCGGCGAGTACGGCGCACTGTGGAACGTCACCGAGACCGACGCCACTGCGGAGACCGGGGTCACCGGCATCCTCTACGACCCGTCGCTCGGACTCCAGCAACTCATCGCCCAGCTCATCGGGGTGCTGGTGATCTGGACGGTGATGTTCGGCATCGCCTACGGGTTCTTCAGGATCCAGAACTCGCTCACCAAGGGCGGGATCCGCTCCTCGGTGGAGGACGAGCTCACCGGACTCGACTACCCGGAGATGGGGGTCGCCGCCTACCCGGGCGACGTCGCCTACTCGCTCCAGGACATCGTCATCGAGCAGCTCCCCAAGGCCCAGCAGGAGGAGGTCGCCGCCGGCGGCCGCTGAGCCGCCCGACCGCCCATCCCCCTGGGTGTCCCGAGGACCCGCCCCGCTCCCCCGGGGCGGGTCCTCCCGCGCCCGGGTGCGTACGCTGACGGCGTGGACGACACGCTCCCTCCCGACGCCCTGCTGCCCGACGGCACCTACGACGTCTTCATCGTCGACGCCGACGACGCCGAGCCGGCCGACGGAGCGACCACCCCGGGCACGATGCTCGACCTGACCGTGACGAGCGGTCCGCACAAGGCCGAGACGCTGGTGCTGCGGTCGACCACCTGGCTCGGCGACCCGATCGACCTGATCGGCATGCCGGCCACCCTGACGGTCACGCTGGGGGTGCCGTCGGTCCGGGTGGACCACTGAGCACCCGGACCCCGAACCGGTCGACGCCGAGCACCCGCACCACACCCCCGTCGGACGCCGGGACCGACGCCGCCACCACGGGGGCGACCGCCGTGTCGGCGAGCGCCGCGACGGACGGGCCCGACCCCGAGAGCCACGCGGCGAGCACGTCGGCCCGGTCGATCAGGTCGGCGAGCACGCCGGCGGCGTCGGGGCGGGCCTCGAGCCGGGTGGGCTGGTGGAGCCGGTCCAGGCAGGCGAATCGCAGCCGCTCCAGGTCGCCCGTCGCCACCGCAGCCACCCAGGTCGCCGCAGCTCCCACGTTGGCCGCAGCATCCTCGAGCGACACCCGGGTCGGCAGCGAACGACGGGAGGCGGTGGTCGAGGTCGACGAGGGCGGCGACCAGACCACCAGGTCGACACCCTCCGGGAACGGGAGCCCGACGGTCCCACCGCCGGCCGCGACGACGAAACCGCCGTGGACCGAGGCCGCTGCGTTCTCGGCGTGACCCTCGAGCTCCGTCGCCACCTCGAGGGCGTGCGCTCGGGCCGGCACCGGAGCCGCTCCCCGCTGGACAGCGGCGAGGAACGCGCCGGCGACCCGGGCGGCACCCGAGAAGCCGAGGCCGCGACCCGGGGGGATCGGACTCCGCCACCACAGCGGTCCGGCACCGCCCCCGGCCGCAGCGTGGGCGACCGCCGCCGGGTGGGTGGACTCGACCGGGTGGTACCCGTCCTCGTCCGGCTCGGCGTCGGCGAGGAGGAAGGGCAGGTCGACGGCGAGGGCCAGGCAGTCGAAACCCGGGCCGAGGTTGGCCGACGACCCGGGTGCGGCGACGATCACGCCGTCAGGCTCCGGCGGGTCGAGGACCTCAGTCCCCGCCCGAGACGTCCTCGACCTTGGTCCGCCCGGCCGAGATCCACGGCATCATGGCGCGCAGGTCGGCGCCGACCTGTTCGATCTGGTGGGCCTTGCCCGCGTCACGCAGCTCGGTGAAGCGCGCGCCACCACCCCGGACCTCGCCGACGAACTCCTCGGCGAAGGCGCCCGAGACGATCTCGTCGAGGATGCGTCGCATCTCGGCCTTGGTGTTCGCGTCGACGACACGGGGGCCGCGGGTCAGGTCGCCGTACTCGGCGGTCGTCGAGATCGAGTAGCGCATCCCGGCGATGCCCTGCTCGTACATGAGGTCCACGATGAGCTTCAGCTCGTGGAGGCACTCGAAGTAGGCGACCTCGGGTTGGTAACCCGCCTCGACCAGGGTCTCGAACCCGTTCTGGACCAGCGAGGTGAGGCCGCCGCACAGCACGACCTGCTCACCGAACAGGTCGGTCTCGGTCTCCTCGGCGAAGGTCGTCTCGATGACCCCGGCGCGGGTGCCCCCGATGGCATCCGCGTAGGACAGGGCGAGGGCCAGGGCGCCCCCGGAGGCGTCCTGCTCGACCGCGACGAGGCAGGGCACCCCGCCCCCCTCGGTGTAGGTGCGGCGCACCAGGTGCCCCGGGCCCTTGGGGGCGACCATGGCGACGTCGACGGTGTCGGGCGCCTGGACGTAGCCGAACCGGACGTTGAAGCCGTGGGCGAAGAAGAGCGCGTCACCCGGCTGCAGGTTGGGCGCCACCTCGGCGTCGTAGACCGGGCCGATCTCGGTGTCGGGCAGGAGGATCATGACGACGTCGGCCTCCGCCACCGCCGAGGCGACGTCGAGCACCCGCAGCCCGGCCTCGGTGGCCTTGGCCCGGGACGACGAACCCTCCCGCAGGCCGACCCGCACGTCGACCCCGGAGTCGACCAGGTTGAGGGCGTGGGCGTGGCCCTGTGATCCGTACCCGAGGATCGCCACCTTGCGGCCCAGGATGATCGACCGGTCAGCGTCCTGTTCGTAGAAGACGTTCGCCATGGGCAGCATTGTTGCCGCCGGTCACCGCGTACGACGAATCGGCCCGCGCCGGGAGCGGGGCCAACTAGGGTCGTCGCATGACTCGCACAGCGAACACCGTCCGCCTCCTGGGCCTCGGCCTCGTCGTCACCGCCGGCCTGGTCCTCTCGGCCTGCGGAGGCGGCTCCTTCGAGGACAAGGCCGCCTCGACCACGACGGCACCGGCGGACTCCGGCAGCGACACCGGGAGCGACTCCGGCGGTGCGGACGGGTTCAGCGCACAGGCCACCTCGCTCGGGACCGAACTGCTCACGCAGTTCGACATCCCGGCCGACGAGGTCGACGAGCTCGAGGCCGGGTGCCTGGGCACCGCCCTGATCGACGCGCTCGGCGAACAGGACGCCGAGGCGATCGCCACGGCCGACGAGCCCACCAGCGCCCAGCTCGACGCAATCGAGGCCGGGTTCGACGCCTGCGTGAGCGGCCGCACCCTCGCCGCCGGGCTCGTGGCGCTGTTCTTCGACGAACTGCCGGGCGCCCCGACGGCGGACCAGTCCGTCATCAGCTGTGTCGCCGGTGAGATCGACGGGACGACCGGTCAGCTGGTCGTCGGACTCGTCGACAGCAACCAGTCCGGCACCCTGCCGACCGAGTTCCTCGACACCCTCGACGTGTGCGTGCCCGACGAGGTGGTCGCCGACCTGTTCGTCGGTGAACTGACCAGCTCCGGTGACTTCGACCAGACGCAGGCGACGTGCATCGCCGAGCGGGTCGCCCCCGAGCTGTCGATCAGCGAGCTCGCCGCCGCCGGACAGAACGAGGCGCTGCCACCCGAGATCCAGACCCTCATCGAGACGGCGACGGTGGCCTGCCTGACCGGCGGCTGAGCCGTCTGAGCGACGTCGTCGCTCAGACCGGACCGCCCGACTCCAGCCTGGGGAGGGCCACCCGGCCGGTGCGCTGGATGCCGACGATCCCGAACGGCCGGAGCAGCTCCTCGAGGTCGTCGAGACGGCTCGGGTGGTCCTCGACCGACACGGTGACCTCGTCGGCGCCGTCGTCGAGCACCCGCCCCTCGAACCGCTCGACGAGGCCGAGCACCTCCTGGCGCCGGTCGCCGTCGGCCGTGACGGTCAGCAGCACCAGCTCGCGCTCCACGGAGTCACGGGGGTCGAGCTCCGAGATCTCGAGGACGTTCACGAGCTTGTTCAGCTGCTTGACGACCTGCTCGAGCGGCGCGGACTCGACGTCGACCACGACCGTCAGCCGGGAGAACCGGTCGTCGTGGGTGGGTGCCACGGCGAGCGAGAAGATGTTGTAGCCACGCCGGGCGAACAGGCTCGCCACACGGGCCAGCACACCGGCGCGGTTCTCGACGAGCACCGACAGGACGTGGTGACGGGGCGGCGGTCCGGGTGGTGGAGGGAGGTTCACCGCAGTCCCCCGGGCGGCGGCTGCGACGGGTCGACGACGATGTCGGAGTTGCTCCGACCCGCCGGCACCATCGGGAACACCTTCTCGCTCGAGTCGGTGCGGAACTCGAGGACCACCGGACGGTCGTCGATCTCGTTGGCCTTGTCGATCGCCGGGCCGACCTCCTCGGGGGACTCGACCCGCATGGCGACACACCCCATGGCCTCGGACCACTTCACGTAGTCCGGGAGGTCCGGTGAGAGGTACACCTCGGAGTAGCGCTCGTCGTAGAACATCTCCTGCCACTGACGCACCATGCCCAGGTAGGCGTTGTTGAGGATCGCCACCTTGACCGGGATCCGCTCGGTTGCGGCCGTGACCAGCTCCTGAGCGGTCATCTGGAAGCAACCGTCGCCGTCGACGGCCCACACCATCCGGTCGGGTCGGCCGACCTTGGCGCCGATGGCGGCGGGCACCGAGAACCCCATCGTCCCGAGACCGCCCGAGTTGACCCACGTGTACGGGTGGTTGAACCGCCAGTACTGCGAGGTCCACATCTGGTGCTGGCCGACACCGGAGGCGACGATGCAGTCCTCGGGGGCGCGGTCCCGCAGCTGCTCGAGCACGTACTGCGGCTTGAGCAGGTCACCCTCGGTCGACTGCTCGTAGACGAGCGGGTAGCGCTCCTGCCACCCGGAGATCGTCGAGCGCCACTCGGTACGGTCGGGCTGGGCGGCGGCGACGTCACCCCCGGACAGGTCACGGACGGCGGTCACGAGCTCCTCGATGACCACCCGGCAGTCGCCGACGATCGGGACGTCGGGCCGACGCACCTTGCCGATCTCGGCCGGGTCGACGTCGACGTGGATGATCCTCGCCTCCGGGGCGAACGCGTCGACCTTGCCCGTCACCCGGTCGTCGAAGCGGCTGCCGAGCGCGATCAGCAGGTCGGCGGACTGCATGGCCGTCACGGCCGTGTAGTTGCCGTGCATCCCGGGCATCCCCAGGCAGAGCGGATGGTCGTCCGGGAACCCACCCCGCGCCATCAGCGTGGTGACCACGTGGATGCCGGTCAGCTCGGCCAGCTCACGCAGGGCCGCAGCGGCGCGGGCCTTGAGGATGCCGCCGCCGGCGTAGATGACCGGCTTGCGGGCCGACAGGATCAGCTCGGCCGCGGCGCGGACCTGGTCCGCCTGCCCCGCGGTGGTCGGCCGGTAGCCGGGCAGGCTCGACGCCACCTCGTCGTCGGTCGGCCAGTACCACTCGAGCGCCGAGCGGGGGTTGACCGGGTCCACGATGTCCTTGGGGATGTCGACGAGGACCGGGCCCGGCCGACCCGTCGTTGCGATGTGGAATGCCTGCCGGATGACGAGCGGGATGTCCTCGGCCCGGGTCACCAGCTCGTTGTGCTTGGTGACGGACCGGGTGATGCCGACCGTGTCGCACTCCTGGAAGGCGTCGGTGCCGATCGCCGGCGTGGGGACCTGACCCGTGATGACCACCATGGGCACCGAGTCCATGTAGGCGTCGCACAGCGGCGTGACGATGTTGGTGGCCGCGGGGCCCGAGGTGACCATGGCGACGCCCGGTCGGCCCGTGGCGTGCGCGAAGCCCTCGGCCATGTGCCCGGCACCCTGCTCGTGTCGCACGAGGATGTGCCGGATCGGACTGTCGATGATCGGGTCGTACACGGGCAGGATGGCCCCGCCCGGCAACCCGAAGATCACCTCGACACCCTCGAGCTCGAGGGCCCTGATGAGTGCGGATCCTCCGTTGGTCGGCATGGTCGGTCGTCCTGGTCGGTGGTTCGGTCGGTGGTTCGGTCAGGTGGTTCGGTCAGGTGGTTCGGTCAGGTGGTCTGCGGGGTTCCCGGCGGCACCCCCGGCCGAAAACCGTGACGACCCCCCGTGAGGGAGGTCGTCGGGCGCACGCGCGGTCTTGCTCCGGTGGTGCGCCTCAGCGCACTACGAGGTGGATGTCGACGTTGCGCATCGGGATCAGTCTGCCAGCACCACCCGCAGGGTGCCAACCACGGGCGGTCACCCGGGAGTCCCCAGGACGTACCGCAGGCACAGGGCGAGCGAGTCGGGCACGAACACGTCGCGTTCCAGCCGGGCGGCGAGTTCCGCCGGATCGACCACGTGCGCCTCGACCACCTCACCGTCGTCGAAGTGCACCGGCCCGTCCCAGGTCACGGTCCAGATGCGGGCCACCTCGTCGACGGCATCGTCGCAGTACGTCCCTCCGCCCAGTGGCACCAGGGTCACGCCACGGATGCCCACCTCCTCGGCGAGCTCCCGCTCGGCGGCGTGGTCCCAGTCCTCACCGGCGGCGACCACCCCACCCACGGCGAGGTCCCACGCTCCCGGCCACAGGTCCTTGTCGTCGGAGCGACGGTGCACCAGGACGCCGCCGTCCGAGGACCGGACGATCACGAACGTGCACCGGTGCCGCAGGCGCCGCCGTCGCATCTCGGCCCGGGTGACGGTGCCGACCACGCCACCGTCGTCGTCGATCACGTCGACGAGCTCATCGGCAGCACCGGCGGTCCCCACGGACCCCGATCCTCGCACCTGCGACACTGGACCGGTGCGCACCGCCGTGTACCCCGGTTCGTTCGACCCGCTGACCATCGCCCACGTGGCCCTCGCCGAGGCGGCGCTCGCCGAACTGTCGCTCGACCGGGTGGACCTCTGCCTCTCGGTCGACCCGCTCGGGAAGCCGCACCTCGCCCGGACGGTCGGGGAACGGCTCGAGCGGATCCGGGCGTCGCTGCAGGGGCGGGCGGGGCTCGAGGTGGTGACCACGCCGCACCGGCTCGTCGCCGACATCGCCGAGGGCTACGACGTGGTGGTGCTCGGTGCCGACAAGTGGGAGCAGGTCCTCGACCCCGGGTGGTACGGCGGTGACCCCGACCGCCGCGACCACGCGCTGGCCCGGCTCCCGCTGGTCGCGCTCGCCGGACGGGCCGGGTCGGCCGGATCGGCACCGCCGCTGCCCGGCGTCCGGGTGCACCGGCTCGAGGTGGCGGACCACCTCGCCGAGGTGTCCTCCTCCGCTGTCCGGGACGGCCGGACCGAGTGGGCGGCCGAGGACGGGCGACCGGACGATGCCGGGCGACCGGACGGGCTCACCGGGCCGGAGTGACCTTGGCGACGAGTTCGGGTTCGCGGCCGGTGAGCAGCCGGTCCGCCCCCGCCAGCGCGGCGACCAGCAGCACCGCGCCCAGCACGGGCGCCGCCACCGCCACCGCAGCGGTCGTCCCCGGCCCCTGCGAGGCCCCCCACAGGACGGCGAGCGCCACGGGCAGGGAGACCAGGGTGAGCACGACCATCCCCCCGGCGAGCACGGACCCGGCGAGGCACCCCTGCCCGGCGTCACCCGCGGCCAGCGGGTTGGGGCTGTCCGGTAGCGAGAACGGAGCGATCGCGGCGCTGAGGACCGAGGCCGCAGTGGCGAGGAGGATCGAGCCGACCACCAGCAGCAGTCCGGCTGGCAGCCACGCCCAGCCCCCGGACGTCGCTGCGAGCAGGAGCACGAGCACGAGTGCGGCCGGGGTGATCACCACGACCGACGTGAGGGCCTTGGACCGCGAGAGCGCACGACCGTCGGCACCCGCGGCGACCTCGGACCACAGGGGCGGCCCGTCGTAGCCGTAGGCGTTGTTGCCCTCGAACAGGACGGCGAAGTGGAGCAGCCCGGCGGTCAGCACCAGCCGGCCGTCCCCGAGTTCCACCAGGCCGTCGGCGGAACTGATGAACGGCAGCGCCCCGAGCGCCCCGACGCCGAGCAGGAGCGCCACGATCGTGTTCACCGCCTCACGAGGGGACCGGAACTTGGTGCGCAGCGTCCGGGCCGTGAGCGTCCCGACCCGCCCGGACGGGAGCCACCGCAGCACCCCGGTGCGCACCCCCGTCGAGCGTCGGGTCGCCCGTCCCGGACCACCGTCCCGAGGGGCGGTCGTGGCGAGCCGCGCCGTGACGAGCCGGTGGAGCCACCACAGCAGCGGGAGCCACACCACGGCCGCCGACAGGTGCAGCAGGGCTGCACCCGGCCGGTCAGCGACCGCCGCCAGTGCCCGGCCGATCTGCCCGGGTGGCGTCCACGCCCACCGGTCGGCCTCGTCCATCCACCGCCCGCCGTTCCAGCCGCGGACCACCTGGGAGCCCACCTGCAGGAGCAGCCAGAGCCCCACCGCACCGAACGCCGACAGGAACTGGGCGGTCACCCGCCACCGCCCCGAGGCGAGCGCGCCGACGCTGTCGGCCGCCGTCCGGCTGACGAGGACGAGGGTCGCCCACCAGACGACCACGGCGAGCGCCAGGACGGCCCACGACGCCGGCCCACCGCCGCCGAACCCGACGGCGAGCCCCAGCCCCGACGCCGCACCGAGGATCGCCGGGGGGCCGACGAGCGCCCCGACGAGCACCCCGGTCGACATCGACGACGGCGACACCGGGAGCGAGGCGACCATGCGGACGTCGACGGTCGACTCCACCCCGGCCGCAGCAGCGAGCAGTCCGGTGGCGAGCACGACGACCGGCAGGACGACCACCACGGCGGATGCCGAGCTCGAGAACGACCGCCCCAGACCCGCGAGCAGTGCGAAGGCGACGACGCCACCGACGGTCGAGAACACGACCGACAGGACCGTCTGCAGCCGGAGTTGGGTGCTGCCGCGCAGGCCGTTGCGCAGGAGGTTCCACTTGAGCGCGACGATGCCCCGGACCACGGGCCAGCCGTGGCGCTCCCCCGTGTCGATCACCGGTGCTCCCCCGACGGTGGAGCCGTCGGAGGGCCGCCGTCGAGCCAGCCCAGCTCCGACGCGTCGGACGGCGCCGTGCCGAGCATCCCGATGAACGCCTGCTCCAGGCTCGTGGCGCCACGGACCGCGTCGATCGGCCCGGCTGCCAGGACCCGGCCGTCGCTCACCACGACGACGTGGTCGCAGGACCGTTCGACGAGGTCCATCACGTGGCTGGAGAACACGACGGTCCCGCCCCCGGCGCAGTAGCGGCCGAGGAGTTCCCGCACCGTCACCGCAGCCACCGGGTCGACCCCCTCGAACGGCTCGTCGAGCAGCAGCACCGCCGGCCGGTGCAGCAGGGCGGCCGCCAGCGCCGTCTTCTTGCGCATCCCGTGGCTGTACCCGCCGATCAGGGTGCCGGCCGCATCACCGAGTCCGAGGACGCCGAGGAGCTCCTCGCTGCGTCGTCGGACCTCGACCGGGTCCAGACCCCGGAGCTCGCCGAAGTGGCCGAGCAGCTCCCAGGCGGTGAGCCGGTCGAACAGGTGCATCGGATCGGGCACCACGCCGAGGAGCGCCTTGACCCGACCCGGTTCCTCCCAGGTGTCGTGCCCGGCGATCCACACCCGTCCGTCGTCGGGACGCTGCAGTCCGGCCGCCATCCGCAGCGTGGTGGTCTTGCCCGAGCCGTTGGGGCCGACCAGGCCGCAGAAGCTCCCGACGGGGACGTCGACGTCGAGCCGGTCGACCGCGACCCGCGGACCGAACCGCTTGGTCAGCCCCCGGGCGCACAGTGCCGGCGCACCGGGGACCGGTCCGTCGGTCACGGTCGGGTGATCGCTCCGACGTCGGCACCCTGCGCCAGTGCGGCGTACTTGGCCAGCACCCCCGAGGTGTACCGGGGCTCGGGCACCTTCCACTCACGACGACGGGCCTCGAGCGTGGCCTCGTCGACGAGCAGGTCGATGGTGTGGTTGGCGACGTCGACGCGGATGGTGTCCCCGTCGGCCACGAGCGCGATGGGACCGCCGTCCACGGCCTCGGGGGCGACGTGGCCGATGCAGAACCCGCGGGTGCCACCCGAGAAGCGGCCGTCCGTCACGAGCGCCGTGTCACCGCCCCGGCCGGCGCCCTTGATCGCCGAGGTGATCGCCAGCATCTCGCGCATGCCCGGGCCGCCCTTGGGCCCCTCGTAGCGGATGACCACCACGTCGCCCGCCTCGATGCGGCCGCCGAGCACGGCGTCCATGGCAGCGTCCTCACCGTCGAAGACGCGGGCCCGGCCCTCGAAGTGGTCGAAGTCGATCCCGGCCACCTTGACGACGGCGCCGTTGGGGGCGAGCGAACCGCGCAGCACGGCGATGCCGCCGATGTCGTGGATGGGCGCCGACAGCGGCCGGATGACCTCACCGTCGGGTCCCGGAGGGTCGACCATCGCCAGGTTCTCGGCCACCGTCCGGCCGGTCACGGTGATCTCGTCGCCGTGGATGAGCCCCGCCTCGAGGAGCATCGCCATGACCACCGGGACGCCGCCGACCCGGTCGACGTCGATCATGTGGAACCGTCCGTTCGGCTTGGTGTCCGCGATGTGCGGGACGCGCGCCGCCACCCGGTTGAAGTCCTCGAGCTCCAGGTCGACGTGCGCCTCGTGGGCGATGGCGAGCAGGTGGAGCACGGCGTTGGTGGAACCGCCGAGCGCCATGACGACGGCGACCGCGTTCTCGAGCGCCCCCTTGGTCACGATGTCCCGGGGCCGGATCCCCTGGCGCAGCAGCTGCACCACCGCCGTGCCCGAGGCGTACGCGTAGTCGTCACGACGCCGGTCGACCGCAGGAGCCGAGGCCGAACCCGGCAGGGAGAGACCCAGCGCCTCCCCCACCGACGCCAACGTGTTGGCCGTGAACATCCCGGCGCACGAGCCGATGGTGGGACACGCGTTCGACTCGATGGCGAGCAGTTCGTCGTCGTCGATGGCGCCGGTCGAGTGCGCGCCGACGGCCTCGAAGACGCTGACGATGTCGAGCACCTCACCGTTCAGGTTGCCCGGCAGCTTGGAGCCGCCGTACAGGAACACCGAGGGGAGGTTGAGGCGGACCGCCGCCATCATCATGCCGGGGAGCGACTTGTCGCACCCGGCGAAGGTGACCATGCCGTCGAAGCGCTCGGCGTGCATGACCGTCTCGACGGAGTCGGCGATCACCTCGCGCGACACGAGCGAGGCCCGCATGCCCTCGTGGCCCATCGAGATGCCGTCGGAGACGGCGATCGTGCAGAACTCGACCGGGAAACCCCCGGCCGCCCGGACGCCGTCCTTGGACCGCTTCGCCAGGCGGTCCAACGGCATGTTGCAGGGTGTGACCTCGTTCCACGACGACACCACGCCGATCTGGGGCTTGTCCCAGTCGTCGTCGGTCATGCCGACCGCCCGGAGCATCGCCCGAGCCGGCGCCCGGTTGGGGAAGTCGGTGACGTCGTGAGAACGGATCTTCAGGTCATCGGGGTCCGCCATGCCCACACCCTACCGGCACACCTCGGGGGGCCCGGGTCGTGGGACGCGGACCCCGACGACCTGGCGATCACGCAGCGGTCACTTGTCGGTGGCCTTGTCCACCACGTTCTTGATGGTGTCGGCCACCTTGTCGACGACGTCGTCGACCTGGTCCGGCGTCTTGTCCTTGATGGCGTCGGCACCCTTGTCGACCGCGTCCTTGACGGTGTCGGCGTGCTCGTTCACCAGGTCCTTGGCCTTGCCGGTGATGTCGTCGATGCCCATGGTTCCCTCCTGGGTCAGCGGCCCGGACCAGCCCGGGCACGGCGGGCATGATGCCACAGGCTCCGACCGTGGCGCGCCTGTGCCATCCTCTGCGGCGTGAGCGAAGCGAACGGACTCCGGATCGGTGAGCGCCTCGACGAGTCGGGCGACCGCAACGGCGAGGCGGTGGTGCTCGACCCGAGCGACCTGTGCACCCACGGCGTCATCGTCGGCATGACCGGGTCCGGCAAGACGGGGCTCGCGGTGTCCCTGATCGAGGAGACCCTCGGCGCCGGGATCCCCGTCCTGGCCATCGATCCGAAGGGTGACCTGACCAACCTGCTGCTCGCCTTCCCCGAGCTCGCACCCGAGGACTTCGCGCCGTGGGTCCCCGAGGGATCGGACCCGGTCGAGGTCGCCACGACGTGGCGGGAGGGTCTCGCCCAGTGGGGTCTCGGCCCCGAGCAGGTCGCCGCCCTCCGCGCGGCCGCTCCCATGGGCGTCTACACACCGGGGTCGACCTCGGCCACGCCGCTGAACATCGTGGGGACGCTGACCGCGCCGGCGGGGGCCGCCGACGATCCGGAGGCCACCCAGGCCGAGGTGCAGGCGGTCACGGCGGGGCTGCTCGGCCTGGTGGGCATCACGGGCGATCCGCTCGCCAGCCCCGAGCACCTGCTCGTGTCCAACCTGGTCCACTCGGCGTGGGCCGCCGGCGAACCGCTGGACCTCCCGACGCTGGTCGCCCGCATCCAGCAGCCACCCATGCGGACCCTCGGCGTGATGGAGCTCGACACGGTCATCCCACCCAAGCAGCGGACGGCGCTCGCCGTGGCCCTCAACGGTCTGCTGGCCTCACCCGGGTTCGCCCCGTGGACCACCGGCGCTCCGCTCGACGTCGACCAGCTCCTCCGGTCGCCCGACGGACGGCCCCGCCTGTCGGTCGTCACGCTGTCGCACCTGTCCGATCCCGAACGTCAGCTGGCGGTGAGCCGCATCCTGGGTGCGGTGATCCGCTGGTTCCGGGCCCAGCCCGGGACCGACCGGCTCCGGGCGCTCGTGTACCTGGACGAGGTGGCCGGCTACGTGCCCCCGACCGCGGAACCCGCCACCAAGCAGCCGATCCTCACCATCCTCAAGCAGGCGCGGGCGTTCGGCCTGGGGATGGTGCTCGCCACCCAGAACCCGGTCGACCTCGACTACAAGTCGATGTCGAACGCCGGCACCTGGATGGTGGGCCGCCTCCAGACCGAGCGGGACAAGGCCCGGCTGCTCGAGGGGATGTCGTCGGCGGCGGGCACGGTGGACGTGGCCGACCTCGACCGGTCGATCACCGAGCTGGGCAAGCGGCAGTTCTTCATCCACCAGACCAAGGGCGGCGGCCCCCGGCGGTTCACCAGTCGCTGGGCGATGTCGTACCTGCGCGGTCCGGTCACCGGTCCCCAGCTCGCCGGGCTCCCCGGCCGGGACGAGGTCCCGGTGCCGGCCGCGACCCCGGCCGCACCGACCCCGACCGTACCGACCCCGGCCGAGTCGGCCACGGCCGTGCCGAACCCGGCCGAGTCGGCACCGACTGCCGGGATCGATGCGCCGCCGGGTGTGGAACCAGCTCCCGGGGTCGACGCAGCGCCGGGGGTCGACGCTCCCCCGGGGGTCGACGCGCCCCCGGCCGTCGGGGTTGCTGCAGCGGCTCCGGCCGACGCCGAGACCACGGTGACACCGCCGACCGCGGCGGACGGGGTGCCGGTCCGCTGGATCGACCCGGCCGCACCCTGGCTCGCCGAGGTCGGCGGCACACCCACCTCGAGCACCTACCAGGCCGGGATCGCCATCCGGGTCCAGCTCACCTTCGACGACGCCAAGAGCGACACGCACCACGACCAGGAGTGGGAGGCGGTCCTCACGCCGCTGTCGGACCTCACCGACGTCTCCGCGGCGATCGCCGTCGACCACGACGACCGCGACCTGCGCACCGACGCGCCCGCAGGCGCCCGCTACCTGCCCTGCCGGGCGAGGATCGACACGAAGACCTTCTACACGCAGCTCGCCACCCAGCTGAAGGACGTGCTGGTGCGCGACCAGGTGCTGACCGTGTCGGTCAACCGTCGGCTCAAGCTGTGGGGCCGGCCCGGGGAGACCGACGAGGAGTTCGCCGCCCGGTGCGATGCCGCCGCCCAGGTGGCCGCCGACGCCGAGGCCGAGAAGATCCGGGCGCGCCTCGCCACCCGGGTCGACCGGCTCCGACAGGCGGTCGACACCGCCGAACAGCGCGCCGAGGGCGCCCGGCAGGCGGCGAGCGACGCCAAGGGGACCGAACTGACGGGCCTGGGCGGCACCCTGCTCGGCGGGCTGCTCGGCGGCGGGAGTCGCACCCGGGGCCTGGCCTCCGCAGCCCGCAAGGCGATGTCGGGTCGGGAGCGGATCAACAAGGCACAGCAGCGCGCCGAGGCCGCTGCGGCGCAGGTCGAGTCCAAGGCCGACGACCTCGAGGCGGCCGAGGCCGAGCTCGCCGAGGCCCTCGTCGCCATCGACGACGAGTGGCGCGCCGTCGCGGTCGAGGTGGAGACCGCCGAGATCCGCCTGAAGAAGACCAACGTGTCGGTGCAGATGCTCTCGCTCGTGTGGCTGCCGGTCTGAGCGAGGGGTGCCTGCACGCACGGTGGGCACGGGCGACCGCTCCGCACGGCGCACCCTCGACCGGAGCATCTGGTCGATCGCCGGGCCGGCGCTGGTCACCCTGGCCGCGGAACCCGTCTACCTGCTCGTCGACACGGCGATCGTCGGGCGGCTCGGCACCGATGCGCTCGCCGGACTCGCCGTGGCGAGCAGCGTCCTGCTGTTCGTCGTCGGCGCCTGCATCTTCCTGACCTTCGGCACCGCAGCCACGGTCGCCCGCCGCGTCGGCGCCGGCGACCGGACCGGCGCCGCCGCGCTGTCGGTCCAGGCGCTGTGGCTCGCCGTCGCCTGTGCCGCCGTCGCCACACCGCTGCTCGTCGCGCTCGGCCGGCCGGTGGTGGAACTGTTCGGCGCCGGGGCCGCGGTCGCCGCCGACGCGACGACCTACCTGCGCATCAGCCTGCTCGGGCTCCCGGCGCTCCTGCTCACGATGGCGTGCACCGGGGCGCTCCGGGGCCACCTCGACGCCCGCACGCCGATGGTCGTCGTGATCAGCGCGAACGTGGTCAACCTGGTGCTCGAGGTGTGGTTCGTGTTCGGCCTGGGCTGGGGTATCGCCGGATCGGCGGCGGGGACCGTGGTGGCGCAGTGGCTCGGCGCCGCAGCGCTGGTGACGGCGGTCCTGCGCCGGACGCTCCCGCTCGGCGTCGGGGTGCGACCCCGGCGCGACGGCATCACCACCCTGGCCGTCGTGGGACGCGACCTGTTCGTCCGGACCGTGGCGCTGCGCGCCGCCCTGACCGCCACCACCGTGCTCGCCGCACGACGTGGCGCCGTCGCGCTCGCCGCCTACCAGGTGGCGTTCCAGTGGTGGGTCACGATGGCCTACCTGCTCGACGCCCTCGAGGCCGCGGCCCAGAGCCTGGTCGGCCGGGCGCTCGGTGCGGGCGATGTGGACGGCGCCCGCCGGACCGGGGACCGCATCCTCCTGTGGAGCACCGGCGGCGGGTTCGTGGTGGGTCTGGCCACGGTCGTGCTGGCCGCGCCGATCAGCACGCTGTTCACCGACGACCCCGCCGTGGGCCCCCTCGTCGTGTCGTCCCTCTGGTGGGTCGGCGCGACCCAGCCGATCAGCGGCGCCGCGTTCGCGCTCGACGGGATCCTGGTCGGGGCCGGGGACCAGCGGTTCCTGGCGGGGGCGATGGTGGCCTCCCTCGTCGTGCTCCTGACCGCCGGGGCGGCCACGCTGGCCGGCGGGACCGGGCTGTGGGGGGTGTGGCTGGCCGTGACGGTGTTCATGGCCAGCCGGGTGGTGGTGCTCGGCGTCCGCTACCGGAGCGGCACGTGGTCGGGCCACACCGCCCGCTGAGAAC
>CAINRS010000162.1 GCA_903852755.1 uncultured Actinomycetes bacterium
CGCCGGCGACGAGCGCACACGTGTGGCTGTCACCGGCGGTGAGTTGGGTGGCGCCGGACAGGCCGGTGACCGCCACCGGGGTCGACGAGCTGGTGGTGGTGGTGCCGTTGCCGAGCTGCCCGAAGGAGTTGCGACCCCAGCAGCGGGCCTGGCCGCCGGCGACGAGCGCACACGTATGTCTCCCACCGGCGGTGATCTGGGTGGCGCCGGAGAAGCTCACTGCAGCCGGCGTCAACCCTGTCGACCCGCCAGTCGATGTCCCCGCCGTTGCTGCAGCTGGTCCTGTCGTTGCAGCGGAGGCGACCGCGGTCGAGGACGTGAACATCACGCAGACAGCGGCGACGACCCCGCCCACACGCCGCCACCCCTGCGGTCCCCATCTCATCACGGTCCCCTCCCTGATCGGACGGCATCAGCTCTGCTCGGACGGCATCGGCACCCGCATCCGAATCTCCACAGAAGCTACCGGTCCCCGGTTCGCAGAGCATCCGCCCCGCTCGGCCGCTCATCCGATGGCGTCGCGCAGACCCTGGACCCAGTCGGCCGCCCGCCGCTGCGCTGCGGACACCTCGGCCCGGGCCGCCGGTCCGGTGGACCCGGCCGCCGGGTAGGAGCCCAGGAACTTCACGTCGGCCTGGCCCGCCTTCAGGCTGCGGAGGCAGTCGGCGACCACCTCGTCGGCGACGTGGCCCTCGAGTTCGAGGAAGAAGCAGTACTCGCCGAGCGAGGTCTTGGTCGGTCGGCTCAGCAGCAGGGTGAGGTTGATCGACCGGGCGGCGAACTCCTGCAGGATCGCGAGCAGCGAGCCGGGTCGGTCCGCCTGCTGGAACACCACGACCGACGTCTTGTCGTGGCCGGTGGGCGCCGGGATCCCCTGTCGGCCGACGACGACGAAGCGGGTGCGGTTCTCCGGGTGGGACTCGATGTCCCGGGCGGCGACGTCGAGTCCGTACACCTCGGCCGCGCGCAGGTTGGCGATCGCTGCGAGCCCGGCGTCGTCGGAGGCCGCTGCCGTGGCGGCGGCCTCGGCGGTGGAGTTGGCGGCGCGGACGGTGGTACCCGGCAGGTGCTCGCGCAACCAGGTCCGGCACTGTGCCGCGGCGACCGGGATGGTCGTCACGGCGGTCACCTGCTCGACCGTCCGGCCGGGCTGCACCAGGAGGTGGAGCGCGACCGGTTCGACGAGCTCGCGCTGGATGAGCACGTTGACGTCGAAGGCGAGGGTGTCGACGGTCGCGTTGACCGTCCCCTCGATCGCGTTCTCGATCGGGACGACCCCGAGGTCGGCGGCGCCCTCGTGGACGGCGAAGAGCACGTCGCCCATGGTGGGCAGGGGGACGAGTTCGGCCGCTGCCAGGTCGGCCTGGCCACCGATGGCCTGCTCGGTGAAGGTCCCCACCGGTCCGAGGAAGGCGATCCGCGGCGTGGCTGCGGTCCGGGTCGGTGGCGTCACGCCAGCAGGGTACCGGCGCTCCCGCCGGCCAACGGGAACGCATTCGGCGCTCCGGGTCGCCGGCCCGGCTGCGACCACGGGCAGGGCGGTACCCTCGACGACGTGGCGACGGTGGGGGACCCGGCTCCCGGGACGGGAGCGGCATCCGTCGCAGCGACCGCGCCCGCAGCGGCGCCCGGAACCACCCCGGCGCCGGTCGAGGCTCCGGTCACCCGGTGGCTCGGCGCACCGTGGGCCGACCAGGCGATGGTGTGGTCGTGGGTGCCGTTCGCCCTGCTCGGGGCCTTCCTGTCGGACCGTGTGGCCGCTGCCGTGGCGGTCACCTACGCCTTCAGCTACAGCCACCAGCTGCTGACGATGCCGCTCGTCTACGGCGACGGAGCGACCTTCCGGTCCCGGCGACTGGTGTTCACGCTCGCGCCGGTGGTCGTCGTGGTGGCCGTTGCGGTCCTGTGGACCGAGGCGTTCGTCGCGCTGGCCATCGTGGGCGCATCGTGGAACGTCTTCCACACGCTGCAGCAGCGCTACGGGCTGGTGCGGCTCTACGGCCGCCGTGTCGGCCAGGAGCGGCCCGGGGTGGAGCGCTGGCTGATCTTCGCCGGGTTCGCCACCGCGCTCGCCGCAGCGGTCGGCTCGCCGCGGCTCGGCGACCAGTTCGACTCCGGCGTGCTCGACCTGGGTGAGCCGGGCATGAACACCTGGACCGCCGGAGTCCTGTCCGACGCCCGGCCGGTGGGTGTGGCGCTGGCGCCGCTGCTGGGCGTCGTCACGCTCGTCCTGGGGTGGCGCTGGTGGCAGCAGGAGCGCAGCCGCCCGCAGAACCGGGCGAAGCACTGGTACCTCGGCAGCACCATGGTCATGTTCGCGGTCGCCCCGTTCGCCCCCATGGCGGCGCTGCTCGGGTTCATCGGGAGCCACGCCGCCGAGTACTACGTGGTGGTGGCCCGGTCGTTGCGCAGCCGGACGGTGGCCTCGCCGCGGTCGCTGCTGGCCCGGGTGACGAGCGTGCTGCGGCCGTGGCCGGCGGTCGTGTTGTTCGGGGTGGGTGCCGTGTGTTTGGTCTACTGGTCGATGACCACGCCGATCGGGGTGGCAGCGTTCGTGGTCGCGCTGTCGCTGAGCGCACTGCACTTCCTCTACGACGGGATCATCTGGCGCGTCGGCCGACCCGCCTACCGGGTGACCTTCCGGGGGATCGGGTCAGCCTGAGTTCGGGCCGCCGTCCCCTCGCCGGGCGTGGCGCCACAGGGACCGGTAGGTCGGCCAGGTGAGCTCGTCGGTGACGTACCCGGCCCGGACCAGCTCGCGGTGGAACTCCGGCAGCCTGGAGAACGGCACCCCGATGTCGACGTGGTGCGCCAGGTGCCAGCCCGTGTTGAACGGGACCATCCAGAACCGTGCCGACGCCGACTGGCGGACGTGGTGCGTGGCGATCCGGCGGTCGTCGGACTCGCGCAGACCGCCGTGTTCGGCGACGGAGCGGAGACGGTTGAGGACGCGCCACGCGGTCATCCACGGGAGCAGCCAGAGCAGCGGGTACACCCACCACCGTCCGGTCAGGAGCCACAGCCCGGCGAACAGGACGACCTGCCAGAGCGTGATCCGCAGCGCCACCCCGCGGGCGGTGGGGGAGCCGAACGCGTGCAGCAGCAGTCGGAGGTTCTTCCAGCCGGACTCACCAGTGGCGTCCCGACGCAGCTTCCGCCGCCACGACGCCGTGCTGATCGGGTAGCCGGCGTACAGGGCGGCGTCCGGTTCGTTCGGCCCGAACTCGCGCTTGTGGTGGGCCATGTGGCCCCGGCGGTAGGCGTCGATGGGGACGAACGCCGGGTACGCGACCAGCCACGCGCCCACGAGGTCGTTGGCCCGCCGGTTCGAGAACAGCAACCGGTGGGCGGCCTCGTGGCCGAGGATGGCGAACCGGGCGAAGGCCCGCCCCATGAGCGGGAACGCCACGATCCAGCCGACCGGGTGGTTCCACCACGCCACCAACCACAGCAGCCCGACCGACTGGATCCACACTCCGGCGACGTGGGCGACGTTGGCGGCGTCGGGGATCCGGTACAGCCGGGTGCGCAGGTCGCCGACCGGGCGACCCGATGCGGCGAGCTGCGGTGTGGGCAGCACGTCGGGCAGCGCCGAGTCGGGCGGCTCCATGGTGGTCGCAGGGGTCACGCGCTCCCGCAGGCCCTGCTCCCGGTCGGTGGCGCCCAGCACGAGTCCATGTTACGGACGGTGGTCGTGGTCGGCGGCCCCGGGCCGACCGGGGCCCGGGGCCCCGGATCGACCGATGGCCCGGGAACGGCCGTCGCAGCGGCGGGTACCGTGTCGGCGTGACCGACGCGCTGACGCCCGCCGCCGACCGCTGCTACTTCCGGCAGGTCCTCGCCGGACGCGACTTCGCCGTCGGTGACCCGGTGGCCGGTCAGATGGTCAACTTCTCGTACCTGATCGGCGACCGGGAGACCGGGGAGTGCGTGGTGGTCGACCCGGCGTACGCCGTCGGGGACCTGGTCGACCTGGCTGCAGCCGACGGGATGCGCCTGACCGGAGCGCTCGTCACCCACTACCACCCCGACCACTGCGGGGGCTCGATGATGGGCATGCGCATCGAGGGCGCGGCCGAACTGCTGTCGATCGTCGACGTGCCCGTCCACGTGCAGGCCGACGAGCGGGAGTGGGTCCTGCAGGTGACCGACCTGTCCGACGACGACCTGGTCACGCACGGCCCCGGTGACGTGGTGGTCGTCGGTGCCGTGCCGATCGAGCTCATCCACACCCCGGGGCACACCCCCGGCAGCCAGTGCTTCCTGGTGGACGGTCGGCTCGTCGCCGGCGACACCCTGTTCCTCGACGGCTGCGGTCGGACCGACCTGCCCGGTGGCGACCCGGAGGCCCTCTACTTCAGCCTCACCCAGACGCTCGCCGCCGTTCCCGACGACGTGGTCCTCTACCCGGGCCACCAGTACTCGGTGGAGTCCTGCGCACGTCTCGGGGACACCAGGCAGCGCAACGTGGTGTTCACGCCGTCCACACCGGAGCAGTGGCTCCGGATGTTCGGCGGCGGCTGAGCCCTCCGCCGACGGTCCCCCGGTCCGCCGCCCGGCGGTGCGAGAGTGGACGCCGTGGGCGAGGTGGACGACCCCGCTGACGCCGTCGTCGAGGACCGCACCCGCACGGCCCCGGGGGCCGGCCGTGGTCCCGTCGGTCCGGACGTGCCGTCGAGCGTCGGAGTGGACGCGGACGACTCGTCGGTCCTGACCCTGGATGCGAGCGACCGACGCATCCCCGGCTGGTTCTGGCGGGTGGCCGTCTCGGTGATGGTCGCCGTGGCGCTGTTCCAGTTCGGTCGCTACGTCTTCACCCGACTGAGCGGGTTGCTGCTCCTGCTGGTGGTGGCGCTGTTCCTCTCGTTCGCCGTGGAGCCTGCCGTCGACAAGCTGCAGGACCGGGGGTGGAAGCGCAGCGTCGCCACGCTCGTGTGCTTCCTGGTGGTGTTCGTCGGGACGGGTGTGTTCCTGTTCGTCATGGGCGGTCTGGTGGTCGACCAGGTCACCGAACTGGTCAACCGTGCGCCGGACTACCTCGACGACGGGACGCGGTGGATCAACGACACGTTCAACACCGAGCTCACCACCGACACCATCGTCGAGCAGATCGAGGGCTACCAGACCGACCTGACGGGACTGGCCCAGAACGTCGGTGGCCGGGTGCTGTCGGTCACCGGACAGGTGGTCGGCCTGATCTTCCAGGCGTTCACGGTGGCGCTCTTCGCCTACTACATGACCTCGCAGGGCCCGCGCCTGCGACGGACCGTGTGCTCGGTCCTGCCCGAACGCAACCAGCGGACCGTGCTGTTGCTGTGGGAGCTGGCCATCCAGAAGACCGGTGGCTGGCTCTACTCCCGACTGCTGCTGGCGGTCATGGCCTCGGCGATCGCCTGGGTGGCGTTCGCGTTGATGGGGCTGCCATCTCCGCTGGCGTTGGCGCTCTGGCTCGGGCTGATCAGCCAGTTCATCCCGGCCATCGGCACCTACCTGGCGGGAGCGCTGCCACTGCTGGTGGCGCTCGTGAACAACCCGATCTCGGCGGTGTGGGTGGTGATCTTCATCGCCGTGTACCAGCAGGTCGAGAACTACCTGCTCTCACCCAAGATCACCTCGCAGACCATGGACCTCCACCCCGCGGTGGCGTTCGGCTCGGCGATCGCCGGCGGCACGCTGCTCGGTCCGCTCGGGGCGATCATGGCCCTGCCGGCCGCCGGGGTCATCCAGGCCTTCGTGTCGACCATCCTGCAGCGCCACGACGTGGTGGACTCCCGGCTGCTCGACCTCGAGGACGACCAGAGCGAGGCGGGTCAGGTGGCGTTCCGCGACGCCGTCCGTCGCTCGCTCGGGGATCGTGCGGGAGCAGCGACGGATCCAGCCACCGGAGGGGATCCGACGCAACCCGGGGGTGGTCGAGCCGGCGACGACGCCACCGGTTGAGTCGGCCTCAGCCCGTCGGGGCGAGCAGCATCCGGGCGAGGTTGCGCACCACCGGGCCGTCCCGGTCGTCCCACCACTCGACCCGGTGGCACCAGGCGACGTCGAGCGCACCCGTCCGCCGGCCCTGTTCGACGAGCGGTAGGTGCAGGACCGACCGCACCCCGAGCTGCCCCAGGGTGGTCCGGTCGTCGACCCGGAGCCGCTCGGCCGCCCGGACGAAGAGGAACTGCTCGGTCCGCACGGCGGACAGTCCCCAGCGCTCCTCCGCCGGCCAGATCCGACTCCCCGGGTTGGTCGACCACTGGTGTCCACGGTCGTCGGCGAGGCGGACGTGCTCGGCGCCCAGGTGTGCTGCGATGGCTGCGATCCCCTGACGACGGGTCCACTCGGAACCGACGCCGGATGCGGCCAGGTCCCTCAGGTGGTCGAACGCCGGGCGGGCGTCGACGTCGGTCTGCTCGGTGCCGCCGGATCCCACGGTGGTCCCATCGGCAGGTGACCCCCCGGACTGGAGGAGTCCAGCGTCACTCCCCGGATGATTCGGGTGGACGCCAGAAGCACAGGATGGTCAGCACGCCGAGTGCGACCCCCGGGACGACGGCGAGCAGCAGGCCCCGCCAGTCGGGGATGAGGACCTCGTCCAGGCCGGTCACCGCGTCGAGCGACCAGCCTCCGGGCCCGAACGCACCGATCACGGCGGCGAGCACCCCGAGGATCATCACGTACTCCCAGCCGTTCTTGAACATGAAGAACGCGCCCCGGTGGTCGGTCCGGGCGGCGACCACGCAGATCCCGATGACCCCGGCGGCGGCGAGCGGCGTGAGCAGCCCGAGACAGAGGAGCACCCCGGAGGCGAGCTCGGTGGTGGCGGCGGCGACGGCGTGGATCCGCCCGTTCGGCCGCATCCCGAGCCCCTCGAACCAGTTGGCGGTGCCGGCGATCCTGCCGCCACGGAAGGCCTTGTTGTAGCCGTGCAGGAAGATCGTGACGCCGACGATGACGCGGGCGATCAGCATGACGGTGTCGAACTCGGTGGCAGTGGTGGTCACCCGGGCGAGCGTAGGCGAGCCGGCGGCTTCGGAGCGGGGAGCGGACCTCTTGTAGCCTCGCCGCGGTCCGTCGCCCGCCCGCTCGGGTGGTCGGCGGCGCAGGTCCCGCCAGCGGCGGCGGGCGAGGAGGTCCACGTGGCAGCAGCCGACGACAGTCCGGCCGGGTCGGTCCGGTCAGCTCTGGCCGGGGCGTTCCCGGCCGCGACCCGGGAGCAGTGGGAGTCCGCCGTCGCCGGGGCGCTGCGGGGTCGGCCGTCGACCACGCTGCGCTCGACCACGCCCGGTGGCGTCGAGGTCGAACCACTGCACGTTCCCTCCGACGGCGCGTTCGCCCACGACGAGTCGGGATTCCCGGGGTCGGCACCGACCACACGTGGCACGCACGCCGCCCCCCACCCGTCCGGCCTGTGGGAGGTGCGCCGTCCGGTCGCCGAACCCGACCCGGCGATCGCCAACCGCCAGGCACTCGAGGACCTCGAGCGAGGGGTCACGGCGCTCGAGGTTCCGTTCCCCCCGGCCACTCCGCAGGACCTGGCGACCCGGCTCGACGGAGTGCTCCTCGATCTGGCGCCGGTGGTGCTGCGAGCCGGATGGGGGTCGAGGCAGCGGCGGCGGCGCTCGAGGCGCTCTGGGACGCACAGGGTCTCGACGGTGCCGCCTGCTCCGGGGGGTTCGGGGCCGATCCGTTCGCCACCCTGGCCGCCGAGGGGCAGGCCGACGTCCCGGTCGGCGAGGCCCTCACCCGGGCCGCGGCGCTCGCGGCCCGCACCGCAGGGGTGCGCCCTCGGGTCCGGACGATGACCGTGTCGTCGCTCCCGGTGGTGGAGTCCGGGGCGTCCGAGGTCCTCGAGCTCGCGGTCGTGCTGTCGACCGGGGCTGCGTACCTGCGGGAGCTCAGCGCTGCGGGACTCGACGTCGACTCGGCGTTCGCGCAGATCGAGGTCGAGCTCGCCGCCGACACCGACGTCTTCGTCACCATCGCCAAGGTCCGGGCCGCCCGACGGGTGTGGGCGGCGCTCGCCACCGCCTGCGGGGCGGGCGGAGTGGTCGCCACGCCGTTCTCGGTGCGCACCGCTCGCCGCATGCTCACCACCCGGGACCCCTGGGTGAACCTGCTGCGCATCACGGCGGCGACGTTCGCCGCCGGTGTCGGTGGCGCCGACAGCGTCACCACCGACAGCTACGACGCCCTGCTCGCCGGGTCGTCGGACCTGGGTCGCCGGATGGCGCGCAACACCCAGTTGCTCCTGCTCGAGGAGTCGTCGCTCGGTCGGGTGCTCGACCCGGCCGGCGGGTCGGCGTTCCTCGAGGAGCTCACCGAGCAGGTCGCGCAGGCGGCGTGGGGTGTCTTCCAGCAGCTCGAGAACTCCGGGGGCATCGGGACGATGCTCGTCGACGGCACCCTCGCCGCCCGCGTCGCCGACGAACGCGACCGGGTCGTGGCCCAGGTGGCCACACGGCGCCGGCCGATCACGGGTGTGAGCGAGTTCCCCGACCTCGACGAGGCGGCACCCGAACGGGCGCCGGTCGATCCGCGCACTCCGCTGCTGGTGCCGGTGCGTTGGGCCGAGGGCTTCGAGGACCTCCGGGACCGCGCCGATGCAGCCCGGGACGCCGGCCGGGAGCCGACGGTGTTCCTGGGCACACTGGGTCCGGTCGCCGTGCACACCGCCCGGGCGACGTTCACCCGCAACTTCTTCGCCGCCGGCGGGATCCGGGCCGTGACCACCGAACGGGGTGAGACGACGGGCTACGACGACCCGGCCGAACTCGCCGCCGATGCCGCAGCCTCCGGTGCGGCGCTCGCCTGCGTGTGCTCGTCGGATTCGGTGTACTCCGAGCGGGCCGCCGAGGCCGTCGCTGCGCTCTCGGCGAGCGGTGTGCGGCGGGTCTACCTGGCCGGATCCCCCGGTGACGAACGTGACCGGCTCAGCGCCGCCGGGGTCGACGAGTTCATCCACATCGGCGTCGACGTGCTCGACGTCCTGCGCCGCGCCCTGCAGGAGTGCGGTGTCGAAGGAGGTGCCCGTTGAGCGGGTTCGACGTCCCCGACTTCACCCGCGTCCCCCTGTCCGGGCCGGTCCCGCCGCCGGCGGGCGCCCGCGACGACTGGGCCGCAGCGGTGGCCGCCGAGACCGGTGTGGATCCGGCCGACCTGGTGTGGCAGACCCCCGAGGGCATCGACGTGGCGCCGCTCTACTCGTCGGCTGACGTCGCCGACCTGGACTTCCTCGACACCTACCCGGGCCTGCCGCCGTTCCTCCGCGGCCCGTACCCGACCATGTACGTCAACCAGCCGTGGACGATCCGCCAGTACGCCGGGTTCTCGACGGCCGAGGACTCCAACGCCTTCTACCGGCGCAACCTGGCGGCCGGCCAGAAGGGCCTGTCGGTGGCGTTCGACCTGCCGACGCACCGTGGCTACGACTCCGACAACCCGCGGGTGGTCGGCGACGTCGGCATGGCGGGTGTGGCGATCGACTCGATCTACGACATGCGGGTGCTGTTCGACGGCATCCCGCTCGACCAGATGAGCGTGTCCATGACCATGAACGGTGCGGTGCTGCCGATCATGGCGCTCTACATCGTCGCCGGTGAGGAGCAGGGGGTGCCGCCGGAACAGCTCGCGGGGACCATCCAGAACGACATCCTCAAGGAGTTCATGGTCCGCAACACCTACATCTACCCGCCGACACCGTCGATGCGGATCATCTCGGACATCTTCGCCTTCACCTCGCAGCGGATGCCGCGGTTCAACTCGATCTCGATCTCCGGGTACCACATGCAGGAGGCCGGGGCGACGGCGGACCTCGAGCTCGCCTACACCCTCGCTGACGGCCTCGAGTACATCAGCGCCGGCATCGACGCCGGACTCGACGTGGACGCCTTCGCACCGCGGCTCAGCTTCTTCTGGGCGATCGGCATGAACTTCTTCATGGAGGTCGCCAAGCTCCGGGCCGGCCGCCTGCTGTGGGCGTCGCTCGTGAACGAACGGTTCGCCCCGTCCAACCCGAAGTCCCTGTCGCTGCGGACCCACTCCCAGACATCGGGCTGGTCGCTCACCGCGCAGGACGTGTTCAACAACGTCGTGCGCACGTGCGTCGAGGCGATGGCCGCCACGCAGGGCCACACCCAGAGCCTCCACACCAACTCCCTCGACGAGGCGCTCGCGCTGCCGACCGACTTCTCCGCTCGCATCGCCCGCAACACCCAGCTGTTCCTGCAGCAGGAGTCGGGGACGACCCGGGTGATCGACCCCTGGGGTGGCAGCTACTACGTCGAGCGGCTCACCGCGGAGCTGGCCGAGCGGGCGCTCGCCCACATCCGGGAGGTCGACGAGCTCGGTGGCATGGCGGCGGCCATCTCGGCGGGCATCCCGAAGCTGCGGATCGAGGAGGCGGCCGCCCGGACCCAGGCGCGGATCGACTCGGGTCGGCAGCCGGTGATCGGGGTCAACAAGTACCGGCTCACCGAGAACGAGGACGTCGAGGTGCTGAAGGTCGACAACTCGGCGGTGCGCGCCGGCCAGATCGCCAAGCTCGAGCGGCTCCGTGCCGAGCGGGACCCGGACCGGGTGCGCTCGGCGCTCGACGCCCTCACCCGCTGCGCGGACACCGGCGAGGGCAACCTGCTCGAGCTCGCCGTCGACGCCGCCCGGGCCAAGGCCTCGGTCGGCGAGATCAGCGATGCGCTCGAGGCGGTCTACGGTCGCCACCGCGCCGACATCCGGTCGATCTCCGGCGTGTACCGCAGTGAGCTCGGCGACCGAGGAGGAGCGGTGGACGAGGTGCGATCACTGGTCGAGGCCTTCGAGCGTGCCGACGGCCGTCGGCCCCGGATCCTGCTGGCGAAGATGGGCCAGGACGGCCACGACCGCGGCCAGAAGGTGATCGCCTCGGCGTTCGCCGACCTGGGTTGGGACGTGGACATCGGTCCGCTGTTCCAGACCCCCGAGGAGGCGGCCCGGCAGGCCGTCGAGGCCGACGTCCACGTGGTCGGCGCCTCGTCGCTGGCAGCCGGGCATCTCACACTCGTGCCCGCGCTCCGACAGGCGCTCGCCGACTTGGGCCGGCCCGACATCGTCGTCGTGGTCGGCGGGGTGATCCCGCCGCAGGACTACGACGAGCTGCGCGCCGCCGGAGCTGCGGCGATCTTCCCCCCGGGGACGGTCATCCACGAGGCGGCGGCGGACCTGCTCCGTGACCTCGCCGACCAGCTCGGCTACGAACTGGTCTGAGCTGTCTGGGTGCGGACGAGGTCGATCAGGTCTCCCAGGGCGACGTTCACGTCGACCAGGTGGAGTCCCCACTGCGGGGTGATCCGGCCGCCGAGGTCGGCCGGCCGCTGGTCGCCCTTCAGCCGGGTGCTGCGGACCTGCAGCCAGTCGAAGCGTTCGTTCGAAGTGCACTCGGCGTCCCACCACCCCTCGAGCCGGACGAACGGGGTGGTCGTCCCCGGTCGCACGGTGTTCGGGTAGTACGAGTCGAGGGGCCCGGAGCCGCCTGCGAGGGACGCAGGGTTGGTGCACAGGACGCGACCCGTCCCGGTGCGGGGTCGGCCGAACAGGCTGTCGTCCGGTGGTGGAGCGGCAGCGTCGAAGGTGGCGTAGCTCACCACGCACCCGGTCTGGGTCGGTTCGCGGCACGGCGGGACGTTGGCGAATGCGTCGGGTGATCCGGGTGCCGGGACGCCGCTGCCGATGAGCATCGCCGAGACCATCCGGTCGCGCACCGCCGGGACGTCGTCGATCTGCTCGGCGATCAACCGTCGGAGGTGACCCGCCCCCTGTGAGTGGCCCACCAGCACGAACCGGCGGTCGGCGCCGTCGGTGCGCTGGTACTGCTGCCACGCATCGAGCACGTCGGCGTAGGCCACCTCGAACGGCACGGGTGCCCCGGGCAGGGTGGTGGTCGTCGAACCGCTCAGGGCGGACAGCCCGCGGAGCGGGACCTGCCGGTAGGACGGGGCGAAGGTGCGGCACACCTCGCCGAAGCGGGCGAACTGGTTGGCGACGACGTTCGCCTCCTCCGGTCCGGGTGTCCGGTCGGCGTTCGGTGGGGGGTCACCCGAGATCGTCGGGTAGACGTAGAAGCAGTCGACCGGTGGGTCGGCCGCAGGAGTGAACGGCTCCTCCGTCGTGGTGCCGTCGGCCCGCACGAGGGTGGCGTCGAGGTCGACGTCGCAGAGGTCGTCGCCCAGGTCGGGCCGACACAACCAGTTGGCCGGGTCGTCGTAGGCGCTCACCGGCCCCGGCCCCGGCGGGTCACCTGCGCCGTCGACCGGGCCGCCCGACGTCTCGTTGGTCGTGGTAGGGGACGTGGCAGGAGTCGTGGCAGGGGCACCCGAGGTGTCCTCGCCGCTGCAGGCGGCGAGCAGCGCCACAGTCCCGAACGTCGCCACTGCCGCCGCCACGACCCCTGCCACGACCGTCGCCACGGCCCGACCCCGGCGGGGCCCGGTGGTCGGGGCGGGACGAGGCCGTTCGGGTCGGTGCGGGGCGGTCACGTCCAGAGGCTACGACGCGGCGGCGCAGACGGGGCCCGGCACCGTCCCCGGATGGGTTCGAGGTCCCACCGGTACGCTGCGCTGGTGGCGGAGGCGCTCAGCGCGGACGAGTACGTCGAAGGAGTGCGGTCGGGCGACCGGACCGTGCTGGCGCGCACCATCACCTTGCTCGAGAGCAGCCGGCCGGAGCACCGTGCGCTCGCCGGGGCGGTGCTCCAGGACCTGCTCCCGTCCACCGGCGGGAGTCACCGCGTCGGCATCACCGGCGTCCCGGGTGTCGGCAAGTCGACGTTCATCGACCAGCTCGGGGTGAACCTGACCGCTCGGGGGCACCGGGTCGCCGTCCTGGCGGTGGACCCGACGAGTTCCCGGACCGGGGGGTCGATCCTGGGTGACAAGACGCGGATGGAGCGTCTCGCCGTCGATCCGGCCGCCTTCATCCGACCGTCACCGGCCGGAGCGACCCTCGGTGGGGTGACCCGGGCGACCCGGGAGACGGTCCTCGTGTGCGAGGCGGCCGGATTCGACGTCGTCCTGGTCGAGACGGTGGGCGTCGGGCAGTCCGAGACGGTGGTGGCGGGCATGGTCGACTGCTTCCTCGTCCTGATGCTGAGCGGGGCGGGCGACGACCTCCAGGGCATCAAGAAGGGCGTCCTCGAGCTCGCCGACGTTGTCGCGATCAACAAGGCTGACGGCGACAACGTCGCCCGCGCCGAGGTGGCGGCCGCCGAGTACCGGATGGCGCTCCACCTGGTCGGCTCGGCATCACCGACGTGGACCACGCCGGTGCTGACGTGCTCGGCGATGACCGACACCGGTCTGGACGAGCTCTGGGCCCAGGTCCGGCTGCACCGGGATCGGATGACCGCCTCGGGGGAGTTCGGCGCACGCCGTTCGGCGCAGCAGGTGGCGTGGATGTGGTCGATGCTGGACGACCGGTTGCGGTCGTCCCTGCGGAGCGACTCCGGCGTGCGGGACCACCTCGACGAGGTCGAGCGGGCGGTGGCGTCGGGGACCCTGCCGGCCACCGTGGCCGTCGAGGAGCTCTGGCGGCGCTACCGGGACGGGCCGTGACCGGCGAGGGACCGGTCGGTGGTCTGACCGGCGAGGGACCGGTCGGTGGTCTGACCGGCGAGGGACCGGTCGGTGGTCTGACCGGCGGGGGACCGGGTAGTTCTCCCCGGTTGCACCGCGGGGCGGTGTGACGTTGGCTGGACGGGTGCAGCGAGTCCGGATCGGCGCCCTGACCGGCGGCGTGGCCGCCGTGGCCACGGTGCTGGCGCTCGTCGTGGCGTGCGGAACGGACGCCTCGGCGCCCGTCGCCGCGCCCGGACCGGTGCCCGAGGCTCCACCTGCGCCCGAGGCCCAGGTGGCGGGCGCGACCGAGGTCCGGCCCGGCGTGACGGCCGACCTCGAGGCGCGGCTCCGGGGGGCCGTGTTCGAGCTGCGATCCTCCGCCTGCGGGTTCGACCGTCAGGGCACCGTGTCGCTCGTCGACCTGGGGGGCGGGCCGATGGCGCTCACCAACCGTCACGTGGTCGCTGGTGCGTCGAGTGCCCAGGTCGTCGTGCCGGATGGCTCGCTGCTCGACGTCCCCGTCGCCGGGGCGGTGCGGGGCCGCGACGCGGCGTCGCTCGACGCTGCGGGCATCGGTGGTGCCACCGCTGCGCTCGCGGCGGCTCCCACCCCGCTGGTGGGCGACGAGGTCGTGGTCGCCGGCTTCCCCGACGGCCGGTTCGTCGCCGACGCCGGTCGGGTGGTCGCCGTCGAGCAGCGGGCCGACGACGGCGGCGACGTGACGGTCCTGCTCGTCGACGTCCCCGCTGCGGGTGGGGTCTCGGGCGGGGTGGTCGTCGACACCGCCGGCAGGGCGGTGGGCCTGGTGGCGGCCAGCGACCCCGACTCCGGGTACGCCGTCGCCTACCCGTTCACCGTGCTCGCTGCTCCGCTCGAGGACGACCTGCCCGGCTGCTGAGGTGCCGTCGCCCCGGACCGGAGGAGCTCCTCCCGGTGTCGGGAGCGGACCGGTGGGCTACGTTTTCGGCAGGGATCCTCACCGCTGGACCGCTGGGGATCGACGCAGGGGGTGCGAACGGTGCAGCGGACGGGGTCGGAGCGACCGGAGGTCCACCACGGGAGGCGGTCGGTGCTGGCCGTGGCCCTGGTGTCGCTGGTGGCCGTGGTGGGGGCGGTGGCGTGCGCCCCGTCGGTCTCCGGGCCCCGTGAGGGGGCGACCGGGCCGTTCCGCTACGTGTCGCTCGGCGACTCCTACGTCTCCGGGCCCCTGCTCCCGGAGCCCTACGGCGAGCCGATCGACTGCGGCCGGTCCCGGACCAACTGGCCGGCGCAGGTCGCTCGGGCGATCGACGCCCGTGAGTTCGTCGACGTCAGCTGCGGCTCGGCCAAGAGCATCGACATGACCGAGGTGCAGCGGGCCCCGCTCGGATCGAAGACCCCACCGCAGTTCGATGCGCTCACCGCCGACACCGACCTGGTCACCATCGGCATCGGTGGCAACGACGTCGGGTTCGACGGCATCGCCAAGGGGTGCATCAACCTGCTGCCCTTCCCGCTCGGTGACGCCCCGTGGGGTCGTCCGTGCATCGGCAAGCACGTCTTCGGTGACTGGGACAAGACCTCGTGGAAGATCGAGCAGACACGACCGAAGGTCGCCGCGGTGCTCGCCGGGATCCGGGAGCGGGCTCCGGCCGCCCGGGTGGTCCTGGTCGGGTACCCCGTCGCCTTCCCGGACAGCGGTGTCGGGTGCTGGCCCCAGGTGCCGATCCTCGACGTCGACGTCCGGTACCTGCGCGACAAGTACCGGGAGATGAACCGGATGCTCGCCGACGTCGCCGTCGAGCAGGGCGCGGAGTTCGTCGACGCCTACACCCCGAGCATCGGCCACGACATCTGTCAGCCCTACCCGAACGCCTGGGTCAACACGATCAACATCGACCCGCCGGGGCTCCCGCTGCACCCGAACATCTACTCCCACAACAGCACCGCAGGTGCGGTCGTCGAGGTGCTCCGGGGAGGTTGAGGCGCTCCGGTCCGGGGTCTGCTCCGCCGGAGCCCCGCCGGCCGTCGAAGGGGACCAAGGTCACCGGTGGATCCGGCCCATCCCCGCCGCGCTGCGGTGGTGCGACCGGAGACTGGGTGCGTGCAGGCACTCCGACTCACCTCCTGGCAGCACGACGCCGAGTTCGCCGACGTCCCCGACCCCGATCCGGGTCCGGGTGAGGTCCTGGTCCGCATCGGCGGTGCCGGTGCGTGCCACTCCGACCTCCACCTCATGCACGACTTCGTTCCGGGAGCGCTGCCGTTCGATCCGCCGTTCACCCTGGGTCACGAGAACGCCGGGTGGGTCGAGGCGGTCGGTCCCGGGGTGCGCTGCCTCGAGCCCGGCACGCCGGTCGCCGTCTACGGGGCGTGGGGGTGCGGACGGTGTCCCCGCTGTCGGGTCGGGGCGGAGAACTACTGCGTCGACCAGCCGCGCCGACCCGTCGCCGGCGGCGGGCTCGGGACCGACGGAGGCATGGCCCCGCTCATGCTCGTGCCCGACGCACGGTTCCTCGTGGAGCTCGGCGACCTCGACCCGGTCGACGCCGCGCCGCTCACGGACGCCGGACTCACCCCGTACCACGCGATCCGACGCTCGGCGCACCTGCTCGGGCCCGGCTCCACCGCGCTGGTGGTGGGCGTCGGCGGGCTCGGCCACCTGGCGATCCAGCTGCTCCGGGAGCTGACGCCGACCACCGTCGTGGCGGTCGACGAGCGACCCGAGGCGCTCGTGCTCGCTGCGGAACTGGGGGCGCACCACACCGTCGCGCCCGGCCCGGCGGCCCACGACGAGGTGCTCGGTCGGACGGGCGGTCGTGGCGTGGACGTGGCGATCGACCTGGTCGGTTCGTCGGTCACCCTGGAGTTCGCAGCAGCGCTGACCCGCTCGCTGGGGCACGTCACCATCGTCGGGCTCGGCGGCGGGCAACTCCCGGTGGGGTTCACCTCCCCCGCGTACGAGGTCTCGGTGGCGACCACCTACTGGGGCAGCATCCCTGAGCTCGTCGAGGTGCTGGCCCTGGGCGCCGCCGGGAGGATCCACGCTGACGTCCAGCGCTTCACGCTGGACCAGGCACCGGACGCCTACCGGCTCATGGCGGCCGGTCAGCTCGACGGCCGGGCGGTCGTCGTGCCGTCGTGACCGGGCCGTCGCCGTCGCCGACCGGTCGGCTCGTCGTCGACCTCGACGAGGTCGGTGCCGCCGACGTCGCGGAGGTCGGCGGGAAGGCCGCCAACCTCGGCGAGCTCCGTCGAGCGGGCTTCCGGGTCCCGCCGGGCTTCGTCGTCACCTCTGCGGCCTACCTCTCGGCGGTGACCGGCGCCGGGTGCCGGGACGGGGTCGCCCGGGACTTCCTGGCCGCCACCGAGGTCGATGACCCCGAGGAGCGGGCCCCGCTCGCCGCCGAACTCCGCCGGACGGTGGCCGCACTCCCGGTCCCGGGCGAGGTGCGTGCTGCGGTCGCCGTCGCGCTCGACCACCTGGGTCCGGACACGCCGCTGGCGGTCCGATCGTCGGCGACGGCCGAGGACGCCGCTGGGTCGTCCTTCGCCGGAGCGCACGCGACGGTGCTCGGTGTCGTCGGCGTGACCGAGGTGCTCGAGGCGGTCTCGACGTGCTGGTCGTCGGTGTTCACCGACCGGGCGCTCGCCTACCGGATCGAACGCCGCGTGCTCGACGAGCCCGTGGTTGCGGTCGTGGTGCAACAGCTCGTGGCCGCCGACGTGGCCGGCGTCGCCTTCAGCGCGCACCCCGGCGGTGCGGCGCCGCACCTGGTGGTCGTCGAGTCGGCCCGGGGGTTGGGCGAGTCCGTGGTGAGCGGCACCGTCGAGCCCGACCACGACGAGGTCGACGTCCGGTCGTGGACCGCCCTGCGGCGCCGGGCCGGTCACCAGTCGCAGTCGGTCGTGCTGGACGGAGGGAGGATCCGCCGGCAGGGGGCCGGCACCACCGCTCTGGACCGGCCGGTCCTGGACGAGGCGACCCTGATCCGGATCGCCCGGACGGTCCGTGCTGTTGCCGAGCACTTCGGTGTGCCCCAGGACGTCGAGTGGGCACTGGTGGGCGAGGACCTGTTCATCGTCCAGTCCCGACCCATCACGACCATCCCGGACGCCGGCCCCGTACCGACGACGGCGGTCGGTGTGCTGTCCGGACTCGGCGCCGCTGCCGGGGTGGCCACCGGGCGGGTCCGGGTCGTCGCCGACCCCCGTGACCCGGGGCCCTTCGCCGCCGGCGACGTGCTCGTCGCGCAACGGACCAGCCCTGACTGGGTGCCCCTGCTCCGTCGGGCGGCGGCCGTGGTGACGGAGTCCGGTGGGACGACCTGTCACGCCGCCATCGTGAGTCGCGAGCTCGGCGTGCCCTGTGTGGTGGGGGTGCACGACGCGACCCGGCTGCTGCCGGACGGAACCGAGGTCAGGGTCGACGGCGGCGCGGGAACCGTGATCCCGGTGCCCGGCGGCGACGGTCGCACGACCGTCCGGGGTCCGGTCGCCGAGGTGGCGCGGCCGTCGACCGACGCCGTGGTGACGGCCACCCGGATCGAGGTCAACCTCGGTGTCGTCGACGCGGCCGCAGCAGCGGCGACGTTGCCGGTCGACGGGGTCGGACTCCTCCGGGCCGAGGTGCTCCTCGTCGACGCGCTCGACGGTGTCCACCCAGCGGCCCTGATCGCCGAGGGGCGGTCGGAGCAGTTCGTCGACCGCCTCGTCGAGGCGGTGTCGGCCGTGGCCGCCCCCTTCGGCGGCCGGCCGGTCCGGTACCGGAGCACCGACCTGCGCAGCAACGAGTTCGCCCGCCTCCGCGACGGCGAACGGTTCGAACCGCACGAGGAGAACCCGATGATCGGGTTCCGGGGGTGTGCCCGGTACGTGGCGGACCCTGCCATGTTCCTGCTCGAGCTCGAGGCGATCGCCCGGGTCCGGGAGCACCATCCGGGGGTCCACCTGATGATCCCGTTCGTGCGGACGCCCCGGGAGCTCGAACGCTGCCTCCGGCTCGTCGACGACTCACCGCTCGGGTCCGACCGGCGGATGGAGCGCTGGATCATGGCCGAGGTTCCCTCGGTGGTGCACCACCTGGGCGCCTACGCGTCGCTCGGCGTCGACGGCGTGTCGATCGGCACCAACGACCTCACCCAGTTGGTCCTGGGCGTCGACCGGGACAGCGGTGTGTGCGCCGAACTGTTCGATCCGGCCGACCCCGCCGTGCTGGCGGCGATCACCGGGATCATCGAGGGGGCGTCGGCGGCGGGCCTGGCCACGTCGCTGTGCGGACAGGCGCCGTCGCAGGATCCGGCCTTCGCCGAGCACCTGGTGCGCGCCGGGATCGACGCCGTCTCGGTCACGCCGGACGCCGTGCCGGGGCTCCTGCGGACCGTGGCCGCTGCCGAGCAGCGACTCGTGCTCGATTCCCTGCGCTCGGGTACCGTCTGGTCAGGGCGGAGGTCCGACGGGCGGGCCGGCTGACCCCTGGAGGGACCATGGCGATGGTTGAGCAGACGACGGAGCGCTCGACGGAGCAGACGGTCGACGCAGCGGATCGGTCCGCACGACGCCGGGTCGGCCGGCCGCTCGCGCTGGGCGGGCTGATCGGTGCGGTGGCGCTGACCAGCTCTGCGTGCACGCTGAGCGACATCTCGACGATCCTGTCGATCCTGCGCCTGCTCGGCATCATCGCCTGATCACCCCGGCGCCACCCACCGGTGGTGTCGGCACGGTGGTGACGGTCCGGTGCTGTCGGTCCGGTGGTTGGGTCGGTCGGGCTGCGCAGCCGGTTCGTTCAGTCGGTCGAGCGGAGGATGCGGCCGGCGAGTTCGCCGGTGTGTTCGCCGCGCTCCATGAACGGCACACCGTTCACGAGCGTGTGCTCGATGCCGGTGGCGCCCTGGACGAACCGCGGCGCGCCGCCGGGGAAGTCGCGCACGATGCCCGGGACCGGCAGCGCCAGGGCGTCGAGGTCGATGACGTTGACGTCGGCGAACGCCCCGGGTCGCAGCTCGCCGCGGTCGCGGTACCCGATGAATCCGGCCGTGTCGGAGGTGAGCCGCCGGACGCCCTCCTCGATGGTGAGCAGTTCGCGGTCGCGCACCCAGTGCGACAGGAACCACGTCGGTTGGCTGGCATCCATGATCTGGGTGGCGTGGGCGCCGGCGTCGGCCAGGCCGATGATCGTGACGGGTGAGCTGATGAGCTCGGCGATGGCGTCCTCGTCGGTGTTCATCACCGGCCAGTTCACGACGGTTCCGCCCTCGGACCGGTCGAGTTCGTCGAGGAGCAGCTCCAGCGGGTGCACCCCGGCCGCGGCGGCCTGCTCGGCGAGTGAGTCGCCGGGACCGTAGGCGTAGGAGGCCGGTCGGTCGGCGGCCATCGGGTACATCCGGTCGAACGATCCGGTCGGCTGCCGTCGGGCCTCGTCGACGAGTTCGGCCCGGTGGTGGGGGTCGCGGATCCACGCCAGCTGCTCCTCGGCCGGTCGGCCGGCCACGGGAGCGAAGGCGGCCAGTCCGTCGAGCAGGGTGTTCCCGCCCAGGGCGAAGAGGACCCCGACGCTGCGCGGCGTGATCTGCGGTCGCAGCCGGGCGCCCCGCTGGTTGGCCTCGGCGGCGAGGTTGCAGACCCGTCGGTAGTGATCCCCGAGCGAGGCGATCTGCTGCAGGTTGAAGCTGAACGGCCGGCCCGTCCGGATCGACAGCTCGGCCATCCACCCGACCTCGTCGTCGACCCGGTCGCCCGGTTCGTGCTCGAAGTTGTACCGGGGTGCGCTTTCGAACACGCCGCGGCCGGCTGCCGCCAGCGCCCTGCCGACGTGGGCGAACTCGTCGGGTTCGCTCCACGTGCCCGGGACGTTCCGGCCGTCGGGCACCCGGTGGAAGAGGCTGCGCGAGATCGAGTAGCCGAGCGCTCCGGCGTCCATCGCCGCGGCCACGATCGCCTCCATCTCGTCGAGCTGCTGCGGACTGGGGGCGAAGTCCCGCTCGCACGCGGCGTCGCCGGCGACGTAGAGCCGCACGGCGACGTCACCGACGTAGGCACCGGCGTTGAGGCCGCGGGGGAGGCGGTCCAGGGCGGCCAGGTACCCGTCGACGTCCTCCCAGTCCCAGGGCAGGCCCTCGAGGATGCACGCCGCCGGGATGTCCTCGACGGACTCCATGGCGGTGGCGAGCAGCTCCGCCTGACCCGGCCGGACCGGGGCGAAGGTCATGCCGCAGTTGCCCATGACCACCGAGGTCACGCCGTGCCAGCACGACGACGACATGGTCGGGTCCCAGCCGATCTGGGCGTCGAGGTGCGAGTGCAGGTCGACGAATCCGGGGGTGACGAGCAGACCGTCGGCGTCGATGGTCCGCCGGGCCCGGTCACCACCGAGGTCGCCGACGGCGACCACCCGGTCGCCGTCGATCGCCACGTCGGCCCGGACCGCGGGTGCCCCGGTTCCGTCGACGATCGTTCCGCCCGTGATGAGGATGTCGTGGCTCACGGTGGGACCCCCGTGGTCAGCGTCGGGGAGGCGGTGGAATCCGCCTCGTGACGTCGGTCTCGGAGCGGAACGCTAGTCTCCTCGGGGTGTCCCCGGTCGGGCCGGATCAGGCTCGGCCTGACCCGACGACCGAGGCGAGGTGCTGAGCGAGTGGCGACCACACGCGGGCGGTGCCTGCAGGACTCAGGTACTGCGAGGTGAGCAACCGGTCCCCTGACGGAACCCTCGAGCCGTCGGTGCCGTGGGTTCGCAACTGCGGGGTCAGGGTCCTCGCGGTCGACCCGGAGGTGGCGGTGGCCCTCGTGCTCGGAGCAGCGGCCCGTGCCGATGCCGATCCGTTGGTGCGACCCGGGGTCGGTGCCCATCTCTGCAACGCATGGACGCTCGCGTGTGCCAGGTCGGACCAGGCCTACGCCGAGGTGCTCGGTCGGGGGGACCTGCCGTTCCCCGATGGCACGCCCCTGGTCTGGTTCGCCCGCCTCGCCGGCGCGGGGTCGCGCCGCCGGGTGTACGGGCCGGATCTGGTGCTCGACGTCGTCGACGCCGGCCGATCGAGTGCGGTTCGGCACTACCTGGTGGGCGGATCGCCCGAGACGCTCGAGTCGTTCGCTGCCGCGCTCGAGGCGCGAGGCCCCGACGTACGGATCGTCGGGACGGAGTCGCCCCCGTTCCGTCCCGTCGATGATGACGAGGTTGCCGCAATGGCGGGTCGGATCGTGGCCTCGGGCGCCACGATCGTCTGGATCGGACTCGGTACACCCCAGCAGGACGTGCTCGTGGACCGGCTCCGTCCGCTGGTCCCCTCGGTGCTCGTGCCGGTGGGCGCCGCATTCGACTTCATCGCGGGTGTCAAACCGCAGGCCCCGGCCTGGGTGCAGCGAGCGGGGCTGGAGTGGGCGTTCCGACTCGCCACCGAACCCGGTCGGTTGTGGCGCCGCTACGTCATCGGCATCCCCAGCTACCTCTGGGGCACTGCGCTCGACCTCGTCCGGGCCAGGGGTCGACCCGCCCTGCACGACGCCTGACCGGACGGAGGGACCGTCCCACCGATCGACCCACCTCGCCCGGTCGTGGGCGGACCGGAGCGTGTCGCGGGGAGCACGGCAGGGGGTCCTGTCGCTCCCGGTGAAAGCGGGGGCGGGTGCTTCGGATTGCTAGTGTCGGGGGACGTTGGCCGGGTCCGGGTCACAGGGAGGAAGCGTCGACGTGTCTGTGGTCGTGGTGACGGGGGCTGCCGGGATGGTTGGCTCCCACGTCGTCGAACTCCTCGTGGCCAGGGGCGACCACGTGGTCGCCGTCGACGACCTCTCCACCGGTGACCTCGGCAACCTCTCCGGCGTGGTCGGCTCCGGACAGGTCGACATCGTCGAGAGTTGTGCAGGTGACCTGACCGAACTCCCCGCGGGGACTCGGGCGGTGCTGCACCTGGGTTCCCCAGCGTCCCCCCGTCACTTCAGGGACCTCCCGGTGGAGGTCCTCAGGGCGGGGAGCACGGTGACCCTCAACCTGCTCGCTCTGGCTGAGCGCGCCGGAGCCACCTTCTTGTTCGCGTCGAGCAGCGAGGTCTACGGCGAACCTGAGGTGCACCCGCAGCATGAGGACTACCGGGGCAGCGTGAGCACGCTCGGCGAGCGGGCGTGTTACGACGAGGCGAAGCGCTTCTCCGAGGCCGCGATCGACACCTACAGGCTCCGGCGGGGGCTCGACACCCGCATCGTGAGGATCTTCAACACCTACGGACCCAGGATGCGGCTCGACGACGGTCGCATCGTCGTGACGTTCGTGCAACAGGCCCTCGCGGGTTCGCCGCTCACGATCCACGGTGATGGTTCGCAGACACGCAGCCTGTGCTACGTGGACGACCTCGCCTCCGGCATCCTTGCACTGCTGGACTCTGCAGTCGATGTGCCCGTCAATCTGGGTTCGACCGACGAGTACTCGGTGCTCGAGATTGCCGGACACGTCCTCCGGTTGACCGGGAGCGACTCGGAGCTGGTGTTCGTCGATCGCCCGGAGAACGATCCGAGCCGCCGGCGGCCCGATCTCGCCAGGGCGAGCGAACTGCTCGGTTGGCAGCCGTCGACGAGCCTCGACGACGGGCTCCGTCGCACGGTGGAGTGGATCGCCGAGCGAACCGCATCCTCTGGTGTGGGTGCGCTCGGGCGGAGCACGCAGTGACGTTCGTGGTCGGTCTGGATGATCCGGTGTTCGTGGCCGGGCATCGTGGTCTGGTCGGGTCGGCGATCGTTCGTCGCCTGGAGGCGGAGGGTCACCGGAATGTGTTGACCGCTACCCGATCGGAACTGGATCTGCGCGACCAGGGTGCGGTGGCGGGCTGGCTGTCAGCCAATCAGCCGAGGGCCGTGTACCTCGTGGCGGGGACGGTCGGGGGGATCCTGGCGAACAGCACCCGTCCAGCGGAGTTCCTGTACGACAACCTGATGATCCACGCCAACGTGATCGAGGCGGCTCGTCACGCCGGGGTGGAGCGGTTGTTGTACCTGGGTAGTTCCTGCATCTACCCACGGTTGGCCGACCAGCCGATCGTCGAGTCGGCACTGTTGACCGGGGCGCTGGAGCCGACCAACGAGGCGTACGCCGTCGCCAAGATCGCCGGGATCAAGATGTGCGATGCCTACCGGAGTCAGTACGGATGCCGGTTCATCTCGGCGATGCCGACCAACCTCTACGGACCCAACGACAACTTCGACCTCCGGTCCAGCCACGTGCTGCCGGCGTTGATCCGAAAGTTCGACGATGCCCGACGTTCGGGTGAGGGCGCGGTGACGGTGTGGGGGACGGGGACTCCCCGACGTGAGTTCCTGCACGTCGACGACCTGGCTTCGGCGTGCGTGTTCCTCATGGAGCACTACGACCAGCCGGGCCAGATCAACATCGGTTACGGCGAGGACGTGGCGATCTCAGATCTCGCTGGCATGGTCCGCGACGTCGTCCACCCGACGGCCGAGATCGTGTACGACTCCACCAAACCCGACGGCACACCGCGTAAGCTCCTGGATTCGACGAGGCTGCAGGAGCTCGGGTGGCGACCGTCGATCGGTCTGGAGCAGGGTGTGGCGAGCACGTACGAGTGGTACCTGCAACACGCAGGCGAGTTGAGGTGAGGGAGTGTCGGTGCAGGCGACGACCGGTGAACTGAGCTTCGGAGCGTCGCCCGATTCGGCCGGGCCTGCCATCGACGTCGGCACGGGCACCTCGGACTGGGTGCGGTCCGGCGCCAAGCGCGCCCTCGACCTCACACTGGCTCTGCCCCTCGCCATCCTCACCGTGCCGATCCTGCTCGTGCTGCTGGTGGTGTCCGCTGTCGTCTTCCGTTCGAACCCGCTCTTCATCCAGGAGCGAATCGGCCTGCGGGGATCCCGGTTCAGCTTCGTGAAGCTGCGGAGCATGCCGGCATCGGTTCCGGCCGACATCGACAAGTACGCGCTCGGCGACCACTCCGGGTCGCTGGGTCGGTTCAGTCGGTTCGTCCGCACGACCCACCTCGACGAGCTCCCGCAGCTGTGGCAGGTGGTCTCCGGCCAGATGTCGCTCGTCGGGCCACGCCCCGAGCTCCCTGCGATCGCCGAGCGATTCGACCCGGACTTCGTGGAACGCCGGGTGCGGGTCCGACCGGGGGTCACCGGTCTCTGGCAGATCAGCGAGTCGTCGAACGGCCTGATCGGCGAGTCGCCGGTGTACGACGACCTCTACGTCTCGTCGGGGACGTTCCGCACCGACCTCTGGGTGATGGGCCGGACGGTCGCCGGATTCCTCGGGGCGCCGGCAGCGACGGAATTCGACTGCCGGCGGGTCGTTCGGGGCTGAACGATCAGGTCGGAGGTGTCGCTCCGACCTACCGGGAGGACGCTTCCTCAGCGCCGTGATCGCCTCGGCCGGGCCGAATCGGTGGACCCGTACCCGTAGCCGTAGCCGTAGCCGTAGGTCTCGTCGGATCGATCGACCCCGTTCAGGACGAAGCCTGCGACCGGGGTATCGGTCTCGCGGATGCGATCGACCACGTCGGCGACGTGGTCGATCACCGCTTCTCCCGACCGGACGACGACCAGGGCTCCGTCCACGTTCCGAGCCAGGTCGATCGTGTCGCCGACCGGTCCCACGGGTGCCGAATCGAGGAGCACGAGCTCGCAGCCGCCCTCCTCGAGCTCGTTGAGCACCTTCGCCATCTGTTCTGACCCGAGGAGCATCCCGGGGTCGAACGGAGGTGATCCGGCGGGAATGAACGTGACGGTGTGGTCGTCGATCCGGATGCTCCGGGCGACGTCTGCGAGTCGGGAAGTACCGTTCAGGACGTCGGTCAGGCCTGGACCGGTCTCGTCCACCCCGAAGTACGTGCCAGCTCGCGGGGCCCGCAGGTCGGCCGAGACCAACGCGACCCTCACGCCGCTCAGGGCGAGGGACACGGCGAGGTTGGCCGAGACGAGGGACTTGCCCTCGGAGGGCTTTGACGAGGTGATGACCAGGCTCAGCGCCTTGTTCCGCGTGACCTCGAGCCAGACAGCCGACCGGAGCCGCCGGAAGGCCTCCGCCTGGGCGGAACCGCTGGTGAGGATCGTGTCGGGATCGGTGGGGCCTTCGCTGGATCGCCCTCCACCACGGCGTCGCGCCGTGAGGTCCGGGACCACACCGAGCACCGGAGGCGCATCGGGGATCTGGCGCAGGTCGTCCTTGGTGCGCACCTTCCGGTCCAGCCGGTCGAGGAGGAAGACGACACCGACCGCCGCAACTGCGGTGAGCAGCCCTGCGAGTGCAGCGTCCCGGACCGGAGCCGGGGCGAAGGGGCCCTCGGGGACGGCCGCCGGGTTCACGATCGAGATCGCGTCGGCCCGGAGCGCCGCCTCGAGTTCGTACTCCCGGGCGCTGGCGTCGAACTCCCGGCTCTGCCGCTCCAGGTCGGCGCGCTGGGTGCGGAGCCGCTCTGCCTCGACCGAGTCCGGCGGCTCTGAGGAGAGTGCGAGATTCGCGAGGTCGGCCTGCTGGTCGAGCTCCGTGGCCTTGGCCCGGTAGTCGGTGGCCGTGGCGGCGAATCGGTCGGTGATCTCTCTTCCTCGGATCTCCACGTAGACCTCTGCGAGCCCGTTGGCCGCCGCAGCAGCAGCTTCGGCACTCGTCGCCGTCGCCGTGATGCGGATGAGGTCGCTGTCTTCGACCGCCGAGATGGTGATGTCGGTCACCTGCGCTGCTGTGGACTCCCCCACGCGTTCGTCGGCAGCAGCCCTGACACCGGGCGACGAGGCGACCTCCACCTGGGTGGTGACCTCACGGAGTCCGGTGGCGGCCGAGGACTGCTCGCCGATCACCGACCCCGCTGTCGGGTCGACCACACGGACATCGGCGGTGGCGCGGAACTGATCCTCGCGCAGGCCCGAGAGGAAGTACGCGGCGACGGAAGCCAGTACGGCGGGTATGATGATCCAGGCCAGACGCCGTTGCAGGAGCCGCAACGAGCGACGGAGTTCGTTCGAATCGTCGTCGGCCTTCACACCACTGACCCCGCGCGCACCGGTGAACCCTAGCGCACAGCGGACCAGTGGATGCAGCGGTGACCCGGGCCCAGGACGATCCCGGTCGGCCGTGGGGCACCGGACTGCCCACGGGCACGGAATCCCGATTGCTTGGAGTTGGGAGAGGCTGCTGCTAGGGTGATCGCCGGTTGACCCAGACCACCCCGCCGTCTGGCGGGACTCACCGAGCGAAGCGAGAGACGAATGACGAAGTACTCCCCCTCCCGATCTGCGAAGAGCGCCGTGGCGTTGCTCTCCGCCCTGTTCGCCGTGGTGGTGCTCGCTGCGCCAGCCGGTGCACAAGCGACCTACCCCACCCCGACGGTGACTGCAGGTGGCCCGACCCAGTCCGCTGGCGGGTCCTACTCCGTCCCCCTGACGGTGTCCGGGTGCAAGCCGGCGAGCACCGTGACGTTCACGTCCGGTTCCACCTCGCTGGGTTCGGCCACGACCGACAGTTCTGGTGGCGCCACCTCGACGGTGACGCTGCCGGCCGGGTCGACCGGGGCGGTCACGGTGTCGGCGACCTGTGTCGACAGCGCTGGCGTCTCGAAGACCTTCTCGACCACCGTGACCATTCCCGGTGGTGGTACCTCCGGTGGCGGCACCTCCGGCGGTGGCGCTTCCTCGGGTGCAGCCCTCGCTGTGACCGGTTCCGACACGTCGTCGGTTCTGGTCCGGGTGGGAGCCATCATCGCCGTGCTCGGCGTCGCCCTCGTGGTCGCCAGCCGGAGCCGTCGTTCCGAGCACACCACCGTCTGATCGGACCCAGACCGCTCGTCTCGCTGGGTCCGTCGAGCGGTCTGGACCGGTGCGCTGGGGTCAGCACCGGGTCGACCAGTTGAAGTGAGTGAATCGAAGACCGAGGACCATGGTCCGAAGGTCGTACGTCGGGGTCGCCACCGGTCGCATGACCGGGGGCGACCCCGGCCGCGTCCGGAGCGGCTCATCGAGGTCGTGGCGGTCCTCGGTGCAGGGGTTCTGGTCCTGCAGGCCGGACTCGAACCGACGGCGAACACGATCGCCGACGTCCTCTGGAGCATCGCACTGGTGATCGCAGTCGCGATCGCCGCGAGGACCGCGGGGCCGTGGTCCGTCCTGTGGGCCACCGGGGTGGCGCTCGTGGCTGCGGTTCCGTCCTGGTGGGTGTGTGCTGCCGTCGCCGGCCTCGCCGGGGCGGCACTGGGGGTCGTCCGTCCCGGACGGTACCCGGTGGCCGTCCCGTCCGCACTGGCTGCGCTGGTGACGTTGGCCAACCTCCCGGTGTTCCAGACGAATGGCCTCTCCGCTGCGGTCACCGTCGTGGCGCTCACACCCCTGATGATCTCTGGAGTCACCCGACTCGACCGTCGCCGTCGTCGTCGGGTCCTCATCGTCCTGGGGCTCACCGCCGCTGCGGTGTTCGCTGTTGGTGCAGTCGCAGTGGCGACCGTGGCGGGGATCGCCCCCACGTTGGACGCAGCTGCGTCATCGGCGCGCACGGGTCTGGACCAGGCCCGGTCGGGATCGACCGAACAGGCGCTCGTCTCCTTCGACCAGGCTGCCGGCGGGTTCGAGGAGGCGGCAGCGGTCCTCGACCGCCCGTCCCTCGTGCCGGCGGCGTTCGTCCCGGTGCTCGCCCAGCACGTCGAAGCGGTCCGGGTCGCTGCTGGTTCGGGTGCGGCGCTCAGCGGGACAGCTGCCACGGCGAGCGGGATCGCATCGAGTTCGCCGGACCTGCTCCGTGACGGCCAGGTCGACCTCGGTTGGCTCGAGTCGACCGCGCCTGCCGTTCGATCCTCGGCTGATGCGCTCACAGTGGCGGAGACCGACCTGGGATCGGTGCGGAGTCCGTGGTTGCTGGGAGCGATCGGCGAGCCGCTCGACGACCTGCGCAGCGAGGTCGCCGGCGCGGCCCCCTCGGCGCGAACCGGAGCGGAACTCCTGGAGGTCGCCCCCGGACTCCTCGGGGCCTCCGGACCCCGCCGGTACCTGGTGCTCGCCACCAACCTGGCAGAGGCCCGGTACCACGGCGGGTTCATCGGCGGCTACGTGGAGATCGAGGTGGTCGATGGTCGCTTCGACGTGGCTGCCTCGGGCAAGGCGTCGGACCTCACCCCCTTCCTGGAGGGGTCCGACCTGCAGGTCGGGGACGAGGACTACCGTGCCCGGTACGGCTCGTACTCGCCGGAGCGCTACTTCATGAACGCCACGGCGTCACCTGACGGAGCGGTGAACGCCCGGATCGCTGCCCAGGTCTACGGGGGCCTCACGGGACGACCGGTCGACGGGGTCGTGATCATCGACGCCGCTGGACTGGCGGCGCTGCTGCGCCTCAGCGGTCCGGTCGAGGTGGCGGGGGTCGAGGGTCCGGTCAGCGCCGACAACGTCGAGGCCTTCCTGCACCGGGACCAGTACCTCGAGTTCGACGAACGGAACCCGGACCGGTCGGAGGCACTCGGGAACGTGTCCGAGGCTGTCGTCGAGGCGCTGACGAGTCGGACACTGCCGGGGCCGCGGGCGCTCTCCGACGCGCTGGCTCCGGCGTTCGACCGGGGGAGCATCCAGTTCTGGTTCGCCGATCCCGAGGTGCAGGAAGTGGTTGAACGGACACCGGCCTCCGGGCGGTTCGCAGCAGAACCGGGTGCCGATCTGCTCTCCGTCCGTTCCTCCAACCTGAACGCCAACAAGATCGACGGGTTCGCCACCAGGGTGATCGACCACGACGTCGAGTTCGACCCCGGCACCGGGGCGGTCTCGTCGAGTGTCGAGGTGACGGTCACCAACGCTGCTCCACCCGGTGGACTCCCCAACTACCTGATCGGTGTGGAGAGTCGGCCGCCGGGAACCAATCGGATGCTGCTCACCGTGTGGACGGGTCTCGAACTCGACGGCGTGACCGTCGACGGGTCACCGGTCGAGGTCTCCACCCAGAGCGACCGTGGCGTTCCGACGTACACGATTCGTGTCACCCTGCCCCCGGGTTCGACGCAGGTGGCGCGATTCGAGCTCCGTGGTCGGATCGACGCAGGACCCACGTACCGCTTGGTGACGTACCAGCAGCCTGCGGTCAACGAGGACGCCATCACGCTCTCGGTCTCCGGATCGTCGGGCTTCACGCCGGTGGTGCCGGCCGGGTTCTCGGAGGTCGACGGCGCGGTCCGAGGCCAGCTTCCGCCGCGGTGGCGGACCCAGACCGACGTGCCCTTCGTCCCGGCTGGGTGATCGGATCGTCCGCGCCCATCGGTCCCGCCTGCGGGATCGTCGACCGGTGTCCTCGGACGTTCACCGTCGGCCGAGGCACCGGAGGATGCCGTCGGCGAAGCGGGCCGCCGTCTCCTCGACGGTGTACTGCCCAGCGGAGTCGCGGCACCCTTCGAGCAGTCGGTCGTGCAGGTCCGATTCGGTCAGGACCCTGATGACCGCCTCGGCGTACTCGGGGTCTGCAGCCGGTCGGTCGACAACAAGGCCGTTGACGCCGTCGACCACGTACTCGACCTCAGGCCCGTGGTTGGATGCCCGGGCGGTCACCACCGGGAGACCCAGGGCGAACGCGTCGAGGACCACGAGTCCGACTGCGGCGGGGCACAGGAGGCAGCGCGCGTGCCGAACCGTCTCGGCCAGTTCGGTGCCGGTGACGGCGCCGGTGAGGTGGAGCCACGGACGGGTGCTGGCGGCTCGCTCGAGCAGCTCACGATCCTCGCCGTCGCCCACCACCACCAGTTCGGCGTCCGGGATCCGCTCGCGCACGCGATCTGCGGTCAGGACGAGCTCGTTGAGGCCTTTGCCCTCGTAGAGCGAACCGATGAACGCCATCGTCGGGGGGTGACCTGCGCTCTGGACCGACCCTGCGAGCTGCTCCGATCTCCGTCGCAGTGCTGAGGTGTCAGTTGCATTCCGGAGGTCGGTGATCCGGGTCGCCGGGACGCCGGCTCCGGCGACGAGCCCAGCGGTGGCGCGCGTGTAGGCGAACCACCAATCGCAGCTCCGGATGGATCTGCGCTTCCACCACTCCCCGAGTCGACTCCGGTTCACCTCGTCCCGGTTGACCCCGTGGCCCCACAGGCCGAGCGCAGGACCGCCGAGGTGTCGTCCGATCGCCAGGAGGTTGTTGACGACCAACTTCGACGCCTGCTCCACCACGACCAGATCGTGGTGCCTCGTCCTCCGGAGGACGGACTGCCAGACGAGCTGCCGTCCGCGGATGGACCACTGGCGCTGGCGGACCCGCTCCGCCCAGCTGATCCAGGCCGTGTCACGACGTGCCGCCTCCCCCACGGCGGGGTCACCGATCAGCAGGTGGAGTTCCACGTCGTGTGCAGCGAGTTCGTCGCGCAGGAGTTCGTAGAGCGGTACCCGGTAGTGGGGCAGTGACTTGTACACGATGGAGACGTGTGCCCGTGCAGGGTCCGGATCCCGTCGGGTGACCGGTGCTGCGAGGATCCGCAGGTACGGCCTGATGGCCGCCAACGGCCAGTTCCCGCCGTTGCGTCGCTGGAACCTCGCCCACTCCCGGAAGGGTCGACCGGTCGGTGCCTGGATGCGTCTGAGGCGTTCGCGACGAGTCAGGTTCCTGTCCCGCCACGTTCCCCGGTCGGGGTTCCGAGAGCATGAACCGACCCAGCGACGCGTCGTGAGGATGTCGATGCCGGACTCTGACGCTCGCAATCCGTAGTCGAAGTCGGCGATTGCGTGCCGGTACGCAGGGTCGAGGTTGCCGAGCACCGAGTAGGCGGAACGGGGGACGAGCACGAGGTTGCCGTTCATGGAGTCGGCCGCCCGGTGGTCACCTGGTTGCACCGGCGTGAACTCGCGGCCGCGCCAGGTGGCACTCCGGATGACCGCCGAGTAGCTGAGCTCGTCCGTGACGGGATCCCGGAGGGCGCCGACGGCGATGCACCGGGGGTTCGGTGCGCCGGTGGTCTCGATCAGGTCGGTCAGTGCCCACGATTCGAGCGACACATCGTCGTTCAACCAGAGGATGTGGTCAGGTCCGAGCGTCGCGGCGTGGTCGAGACCGATCCGCATGGCCCCGGCCCAGTAGAGCGAACCGTCCCCGGAGAACTGGACGACGTCGGGTACGAGGTCCCGCACGGCTTCGGCGGTGCCGTCGGTCGATCCGTCGTCGACGTGCACGACCGTCAGATCGACGCCCTCCGCAGCGGACAGGAGCGACTCGAGGCACCGGATCGTTGTCCTGACCCGGTTGTGGGTCGCGACGACGGCCACGACCGATGGCCGGCCCGGCTCCGATTCCGGTGGCTGGTCGGTCTGGTCGTCGGGTCGCATCTCGGTTCGGGGGATCGGCCGGCGACGGACATCACCGGCGCTGTGAGCGTAGCCACGGCCCATGAGGGGGCGGGCCCGGACCTTCTGTCATCATGGACGCCGTGGCCGACGTGCCGAACGATGGTCCAGGGGCGCCGCCGCACGTGATCGCCGTCTGGCAGGGTGGAACGGCATCGGCACACCCGGGTGAGCACGCAGCGCTCCGCCAGGCCGTGGTCGACGGGCGGTTGGCAGGGGTCGACCTGGTGTACACCTCGCCGGTGTCGGCTGGCGGCTACGACGCCATTGACGGGGGACGGCTGCTCCGGGAGGTCGAGGAGCTCGTCAACGACCGGTCAGCGAGCGTGTTGTACCTCCAGCACTTCCACGGCAGGAATCTCCCGGATGTCCGGCCACTCGTCCAGCGACTCCGGATCCGGCGCGATCCGCTCGTCGTGGTCACGTCGTGTGGTGACCCGCTCGGCGCACCGGGCAACCCGGTGCCCGAGCCCCTCCGATGGGCGGCAGCGGTCTCGGATCTGGTGCTGGTGACCTCGATGGGTCGACTCGCCGCGAAGCTGCGCAGGTACGGGGCGCCTCGGGTCACCCTGGTCCCCCTCGCCACCGATGCGCTGAGGTTGCCGGACGTCGTGCCGGGGGCGATCGAGGACGACGTGGTGTTCGTCGGGAGCCGTGTCGGACGCAATCCCTTCCGTCGGCACCGCTGGGTCGCCCGACGGCGCCACCAGATGGTCGAGGCCCTCCAGCGGAGGTTCGGATCGCGGTTCGCCCTCTACGGTCTCGGCTGGGAGGGCGCGGCGGCGTGGCGCGGCCCGGTGCCCTACGACCAGCAGCTCGAGGTGATGGCGAGGGGTGCTGTGGTGGTCGGGGGCTACCCGGGATCGTTGGAGCCCTTCTACATGTCGGACCGGCCCTTCACGGCGTTGCGGTCGGGCAGACCCCTCGTGGACCACCGGGTCGACGGGGTCGGGTCGATCCTCGAGGACGGGCGTGACTGGGTCCTGACCGGGGACACCGAGTCGATGGTCTCGGCGGTGGAGGCACTGTTGTCCGACCCCGGCCGGTCTGGTCGGTTGGCGACCGATGGTGCACAGGCGGTCCGGGACCGTCACCTGGTCGGTCACCGGGTGGATCTGCGGCTGCGGATGATCGCCGAGATCCTGCGTGCACGTGCCGAGCGTCGAGCTCCGCGGTGTCCGGAGTTGTCGTACCTCCGACCGGCAGCCGCACCAGCGGGGCTCTCACTCGGATGGTGACGGAGGAGGGACTCACCCGCCGTACCGTCCGTGGCGCTGCGTGGACATGGGGCGGTGCGCTCGTGGTCGCAGTCCTCCAGGTCGCCTACATGGCAGCGATCTCCCGCCTGCTGCCACCGTCGGACTTCGGTCTGATGGCAGCAGCGGTCGTCGGCGTGCGTTTCGTGACCTACCTCTCCCGCTTCGGGTTGGCGCCGGCGCTGATCCAGCGACCGGCGATCGATCGACGAGTCGTCTCGACCGCGTGGTGGACGGCACTCGCCGTGGCGTGCGTGGCCGGTGGACTCACCCTCCTCGTCGCGCCTGCGGTGGCGGCGATCGTGCGGACTCCGCAGGCCGCCCCCGTGCTCCGCTGGATGTCGGTCGCCGTCGTGGCCGGTGCCCTCGGCCTCATCCCGGACGCGTTGATCCGTCGTGAGTTCAGGTTCCGTGCCGCTGCGATCATCCAGGTGGTGTCCTACGTCGTGGGTCTCGCCGGGGTCGGACTGTTCGGTGCGTGGCAGGGGTGGGGAGTGTGGAGCCTGGTGGCCGCCTACACCGGGCAGGCCGTCGTCCTGCTCGTCCTGTCGAGCGTGGTGGCCGGTCGGTGGCCACGACTCGAGTTCGACCGCTCGGCGTCAGCATCGATGCTCAGGTTCGGCGGCACGGTCAGCCTCACCGGGTTCATCGACTTCCTCAGTGCCAACGTCGACACGCTCGCCGTGGGTCGGTACGCCGGCCCGAGTGCGCTCGGCCAGTACTACCGGGCCTCACTCCTGGTCGCCCTGCCGACCGAGCAGGCCTCGACCTCGATCGTGAGGGTCCTCCTGCCCGGACTGAGCAGGGTGCAGTTCGACAGGGACCGGTTCGCCCGTGCGGTCGTCAGTGCAGTCGGGGTGCAGGCGCTCGTCGTCACCGTGCCGGCGGCAGTCCTCGCCGCGTCGGCGGAACTCGTCGTTCCCCTCCTCCTCGGCCCCGGTTGGGGGCTCGCTGCGAGCGTCCTCCCCATCCTGGCGCTCGGCGTCGTCTCCGCCCTCCTGACCGTCGTCCTGGCCGTCGCCGCCGAGTCGAAGGGTGCCGTGGTGCTGCGGCTCGCCGTCCAGTCGACAGCGCTCGCTACGACCGTGGTCCTCATCGGGGTCGTCGTGGCGACCGGTCCGAGCGTCCTCCGGCTCGCTGGAGCCTGGGGAGTGGGGGAGCTCGTCCGACTCACCCTCTACGTGGTGGTCGTCGCTGCAGCAATCGACGTCGATCGACTGGTCATCGCTTCGCGGTACGCCATCGCGGTGCTGCTGGCGTCCTGCGCTGCCGGCCCCGTGTGGTTGGCGGTCCACCAGCTCGGAACCGGCTGGCCAGGCGTCATCCTCGCCGGTCTGGTCGGTCTCGGCCTCGTGGGAGTCGTGTGGATGTCGCCACTGGTCGGTCCGTTGCGTTCCGATGTGGGCGATATCGTCCGTCGCGTCAGGACCGGAGCAGCAGGACCGGGCAGTGGACCGGTCGAGATGATGTGAGACCACCTGCAGCCAGGGCCCCGAGGGCGGCCTGCATCATCGGGCGGTCAGCAGTGCCTCCCGGCCACCCCGGTCCAGGGGGTCCACTTCGGTACGTTCGGCCGTGGTTCGACGGGACCCCGGTTCCGGTGTCGGCCTGGCGCACATCACCATCACCATGAGCGTGATGAGGCCGTGCTGGCCGATCGGCGTCTCACCGACACTGTTCGCGGTGAATGCCGCGACCAGGCCCATCGGAACCCATTCACCGTCACGCCAGGAGCGGACGGCCCACCGGAAGGCGGCAAGGAGGAAGCCGACGACCAGGAGTCCGCCGATCAGCCCACCCTCGGCCAACGAGTGGAGCACCTGGTTGTGGGCCGTGTTGGCCCAACCGAGGTCGCGTGCGGACGCAGCGGCCAGGTAGGAGCCGATGCCGTTGCCGACGACCGGGCTCTCGCCGAGCATCGACGTGGCGATCGCCCAGGCCTCGTTCCGACCGGTCAGCGAGAAGATCGATGTCGATCCACTCGTGACGAGGACACCCACGGTTGCTCCGATGATGGCGAGGAGGGCGGGAATGCGCTCCCGGACGTTCTCCCTGACGACGACCACCGCGAGCACCGCCAGGGCGCAGAGCCATCCGGTGCGCGAACCGCTCCACACCAGCACCACGATGTCGAGGACGAGCCAGGGCAGTCGCCGTCGCCACGGCGGACGGGCCAGTTCGACCAGCAGTGCGAGCGCTGCGAGCGGCCCCAGGACGTTCGGGTGCGTCGTGAGACCGGCGAGCTGGGGGATGCCGAAGAACCGGGTCGACTCGAGGAACCGCTCGAGGAACGCGAGTGATGGTGCGACCACGGCGAGGGCCGCCGATCCGACCACCATGATGCGGAGCAGCACACCGGCGAGACGGTAGATCTGGTCCCGCGGCGTCGCCCAGCAGGTCGTTGCTGCGAGGACCAGTCCGGGCAGCAGCAGTTGTCTCGGGTCGAACACGCCGACGGCGAGCGTGATCAGCGGCAGGTACAGGAGGTACGCGAGGAGGATGACCACCGGAGCCGGAGGTGCCGGTCGGCGACCGACCAGCGCTGCTGCTGCGGCCACCGCAGCGAGGCCGGTCAGCCCCGCCGTGATACCCCGGAGCACGGAGAGCGCAGCCTCGGCCTCGTAGAGGTCCCGCCCGACGTTCGCCCGGAACACGTCGGGTGCAGCGGCGATCGCCAGGGTCGGCGTGAAGAGGACCGCCGCCAGCGTGGCGGTTGCGAGCCACGGCCCGCCCTTCACCGCATCGTTGAGTGCGAACATGCCCCCGAGCGCCCCCCAGACGGTCAGGCACGCCAACCCTGACGCCAACACGATGATCGAGGTTGATGAGGTCACGTTCGTTCCACGTCCACGGAATCCGTCCGCTGCCTGGGTGGCACCCGGGTAGCCGATCAGTGGTGCCGGCCGGGAGCTTACCGTCCTGCCGAGCTGCAACTGCTCGGTATGATCCCCCGGTGCTGCTGAGGGTCGGCAGGTTGCTGGCGCCGTGAGGGTTGCGGTCTGTGGTCCGGTCGACCTGACGCTCCTGTCGCCCCGTCTGCGCGGCGCTCGGCCAGCATCTCCGGGGTACGCAGTTCCGCTGATCAGCCGGTTCGTCGACCACCTGCTCGATCGTGGTCACGAGGTCGACGTGGTCACCTTGAGCAAGGACCGCCGGGACGTCGGCCGGTTCGAGGGTGACCGCCTGCGCCTCGTCGTCGAACCGATGCGTGCTCGACGCGGATGGATCGACGGATTCAGGGAAGAGCGCAACAGCGTGACCGCCGCGGTGAGGGCGAGCTCGGCGGAGGTGGTGCACGCCCACTGGACGTACGAGTTCGCCCTGGGCGCCCTCCGCGCCGGTCGACCGACGGTGGTGAGCCTCCACGACTGGGCACCGACCGTGCTCCGGCACCGGCCCGATCACTACCGGTTGTTCCGGATGCTGATGCAGTTCAGGACGATCCGGAAGCGGGCGTGCTTCACTGCGAACTCGCCCTATCTCGCCGCCCTGGCATCACGGTGGACGAGGCAGCCCGTCGAGGTCGTCGCGAACGGCTTCGTGTTCCCTCCCGGGCTGCCCGACCGTCCCGACGTGCCCGGTCCGCCGGTCGTCCTGTCGATCGCCAACGGATTCGGACGCCGGAAGAACGTTGACCGGCTGATCGAGGCGTTGCCCGTGCTCCGGAACTCGGTACCGGATGCGGTGCTCCGACTCGTCGGTCAGGACTTCGAACCGGACGGCGCCGCTCATCGGTGGGCCGCTCGACGGGGCCTCCTCGATGCTGTGGAGTTCGTGGGCCCGGTTCCAGCCCAGGCGGTGGTGGGCATGTTGGCCGAGGCCTCGGTCCTCGTGCATCCGGCACTGGAGGAGAGTTTCGGCCTGGTTCTGCTCGAAGCGGTCGGAGCTGGCACTCCGGTCGTCGCGGGTCGGGACTCGGGTGCCGTGCCCTGGGTCCTCGGCAACGGTCGTGCGGGCCGGCTCGTCGATGTTCGATCCCCCGACTCGATCGCAACGGCGGTCGCGGACCTGCTCCACGATCCTGTCGCAGCGTCGCGTCTGGCTCGTCAGGCGTTCACCGACTGCTCGGAGCGATTCTCGATGGACCGCATGGTGGAGGGGTTCGAGCGGGAGTACCGGGCGGCCTGTGGACGATGACGACTCCGGGCGCGGCGATCCCCGGTCAGGTGGATCCCGGGTTCAGGTAGGTGCCGTCGAACTGCAGCAGTCGGCCAGTTGCGGCGTTGCGGAACCCCGGGGTCACATCGACCAGTTCGAATCCTGCCTGGAGCAGTCGGTTGTGCAGTTCGTCGAAGGTGGCAGCGCCCTCGTAGAGCTGGACCAGCGAGTGCTCGAGGTGGATGAGGCACAGACGGTTGAGCGTCGTGCCGTCCAGGACCGCCGACTCTGCACCCTGGACGTCCAGCTTCAGTGCGGTGCGCTGCTCCGTTCCGGTCCAGCGGTCGAGCAACTCGTCCACCGTGGTGACGTCGACGTCGACCGTGCCGACGGTGCGGGCCTCGTTCGCTGCCTCGAGGTGGCGGTCGAGCACGGGGTGGAGCGAGGACGAGTCGGAGTTCCCTGCGACGTGCAGGGTGGCCCTGCCGGGTTTTCCCCCGACTGCGGTGCGGGCGACCTGCCAGTCAGCGTCTCCGGCACTCCTGGAACGGAGGATGTCGAACGAGTGGGGGAGGGGCTCACACGAGATGATCCGACCGGAGTAACCGAACTGCCGCAGCGCCCTTCCGTAGGATCCGGTCGCAGCGCCGATGTCGAGCACCGTGTCGATCCGGGCTGATTCGAGGATCCTCACGTGGTTCGCCGGGGCGTGCCGGGCCGGTGGCCACCGGTCGACGTCGACCCCGAGTCGGCGGACGAGCAGGCGTGCTCGGTGCAGGACGCTCATCCGTCGGTCCACCACCAGTCGATCCACGGGGTGAGCATTGTCGTTCGGCCTCCCACGGGCAAGGTCTCCGGAGCTCGCCCGCCCGGGCCCCGACAGCGTGCGATGATCAGGGCGTGTCAGGTCGTGGGTTGGTGCATCGCCGAGTGGCCTCCATCGACGGGGAGTCGCTCGCCACCCGGGCACGGGAGCGACGCAACCGCCGACTCCAGGAGGAGTTCCCTGATCTGCCGTCGATGTCGGTGGTCGACCTCGGCGGAACGGTCGACTACTGGGTACGGAGCGGCATCGTCGCGGGGCACGTGGTCGTGGTGAACCTCGGCGGCGCAGCCGGGACCGGTTCGACGACCCCGACCTGGATCGACGTGGTCGAGGGTGATGCCTGCGGGTTCCGAACCCGTTCGTCGTTCGATCTCGTGTTCAGCAACAGCGTCATCGAGCACGTCGGCGGGTTCGTCCGCCGGCGGGAGTTCGCAGCGACGGTCCACGAACTCGCGCCGAGGCACTGGGTCCAGACGCCGAACCGGTACTTCCCGATCGAGCCCCACTGGGGGGTTCCGGGGATGCAGTTCCTCCCGCTCCGGGCGCGGCTGTGGATTGCGGCGCGATGGGCCTGGGGCCGGCGTTCCGTACCCCCGACCGGACCCGAACGGGACGCTGTGGGACTGGAGTGCGCCATGACCGAACTGGTCGGTCCCACCGAGATGCGGCTGTTGTTCCCGGGGAGTGAGCTCTGGCGTGAGCGGGTCTGCGGAGTGGCCAAGTCACTGGTCGCAGTGTCCGGAGGCGCACGCGGCCTCAGGCCAGTTTCATGAACATCCGCTGGACGTCGGCCACCTCGTAGCCGGCGGCGGCGGATTCCTCGGGGTGTTCGACACACCAGGTCAGTCCCGCCGCGACGAGCACGAAACCGACCTGCTCGAGCGCCCGGTTGGCGGCCGCGATCTGGGTCGTCACGTCCCGGCAGTCCCGACCGTCTGCGACCATCTGCTGCAGTCCGCGGACCTGCCCCTCGATCCGGCGGAGCCTGTTGAGGATGCCGTCGACGACATCGGCCGGGAGCTCCATGGCCCCGATGGTCCGCGTGTCCGGGGAGACGTCACCGACCGAGGTGTCGGTGACGTCGATCGTGGGCCGGTCGGGCGGGGTCACCTGCGGAACCAGCCTCGGCGGACCGCAGTCCCGTGGCCCTGGCAGCGTTCGTCGGCCGGGACGTCACCGAGTACCTGTTCGACGTGCCGGCCGCAGCCGGTGAAGGAGGGGCGGCCGCACTGACGGCACGTGGTTCGGGAACACATCCCGTGATGATACCGAGTACCCCTGGGGGTATCAAGGAGCCCGTCCGGAACGGTCGGGGCGGGCCGCCGGTAGGTTGCTGTTGTGGTCGGAGACGACAGCATCGACGGACCGGCGGGCACCCGGGCGGCGTGGGACGACTTCTGTGACCGGGTCCGGCGCTCCGGACACGAGGCCATCGATGGTGCCGCCGATCCGCTCGAGGCAGCCGAAGGACTCCGGTTCGTGACCCGGCTGCTGTCAGCGGCGATCGACATGACGATCGCCTCCGCCGATCCGGCCCGGCCGGCGTTCGTCCGGCTCATGACGGACCGCCGCAAGTTCTACGGGGACAACCCCGACACGGACTACGACTACGTGAGCATCCGCGCTGCTCACCGCTACCGGATCTCGGGGGAGCGCAACACGAGCTCCTACCTGGCGTGCTGCGTCTACGGTCGGGAACCGGACGGCCGCACCCGGATCGTGGCCAACGTCTCGGACCGCGACCTGGACGTGGTCGATGGGAGCTTCGCCCTCGTGCTGTCGGCCGAACGACCGGATGACCTCGGAACGGCGACGTGGGTCGAACTCCCGCCCGACGCCGACGTGGCGATCGTCCGCCAGTACTACATCGATCGGTCCTCCGAGACGCCGGCGACGCTGTCCATCGAGTGCCTCGACGACGTGGGTCCACCACCGGCACTCACCATCGACCGCATCGGTCGGCGCCTCGAGGCCGCCGGGACGTTCGTGGAGCTCGGGACCACGTTCAGCGCCGCCATGGCGGCGCAGCTCGAGGCTCGCCCCAACGAGGTCGTGGTCGATTCCGAGGCCTCGGCGGTCGCCGGCTTCTACCCGACACCCGACAACAAGTACGTCGGGGGATGGTTCCACCTGGGTGACGACCAGGCACTCGAGGTGACTGGCCGACCGCCGGAGACCCGGTACTGGTCGCTGTTGCTCATGAGCCGGTGGATGGAGAGTCTCGACACCTCGTTCCACACGACGATCCTCAACTGTTCGCAGGTCGAACTCGACGTCGACGGCTCCTTCCGGATCCTGGTCGCCCATCGAGACCCTGGGTGTGCCAACTGGCTCGACACCGCCGGTCACCGGCAGGGCTACGTGCTGTTCCGGTGGATGCAGGCCGCGGACATCACCCGGCCCCGCTTCCGGGTGGTCCCGCTCGGCTGATCCGCACACGCCTCCGGCTCGACCGAGCGACGTGGGCTGCCGGCACAGAGCGACGGTACGCTCGGCGTCGTCCCGGATCCCCGGAGGTTCACCGTGGCCCACGTCCCCTCGGCACCCACCGACCACTACACGCTGATCTCGGCCGACTGCCACGCCGGTGGCAGCCACGACCAGTACCGGGAGTACCTGGACCCGGCGTACCGGGATCGGTTCGACGAGTGGCGCGGCGGGTACCGCAACCCGTTCCGGGACCTCGGTGACCAGCGGAAGCTCCGGAACTGGGACGACCAGCTGCGGATCGGCCAGCAGGAGGACGACGGCGTGGTCGCCGAGGTGGTGTTCCCCAACACCATCCCGCCATTCTTCCCGAGCTTCGTCCTGTTCGCCGGACCACCCCCACCCGAGGACTACGAACTCCGGCGTGCGGGGATCCGGGCCCACAACCGCTGGCTCGTCGACTGGTGCGAGCGGTACCCGGCGCAGCGTGCGGGGATCGGCCAGATCTTCCTGAACGACGTCGACGACGCCATCGCCGAGGCCCGGTGGATCGCCGAGCACGGCCTCCGGGGCGGCGTGCTCCTGCCGAACGTGCCCCCGGACTGCACCTGGGTCGCCCCGCTGCACGACCCGGTCTACGAGCCGCTCTGGTCCGAGCTCGAGGCGCTCGGACTCCCCGTCAACGTGCACGGCGGCACCGGCCTGCCGGACTACGGCGCCCACCCCCACTCGCTGCTGCTCTACCTGGTCGAGGTGCCGTTCTACGCACAGCGGCCACTGGTCCACCTGCTGCTGTCCGGCGTCTTCGAGCGGCACCCGGACCTGCGGTTCGTCGTGACCGAGTCCGGAGCCGAGTGGATCGTGCCGCTCGTCGAGCGTCTCGACGGGATCATCGAGACGATCCGGTCCACCGGTGCCACCGGTGAGTTGCGCTTCGCCGAGGACGCCGTGCTCCGTCGGTCCGCCACCGAGTACGTGCGGCAGAACCTGTGGATGGGTGTCAGCCAGCCGTCACCGGCCGACCTGACTGCGCTCGACGTGCTGGGAACCGACCGATTCATGTGGGGGAGCGACTATCCCCACGACGAGGGCACGTACCCGTTCACGGTCGAGGGCCTGCGGGCGTTGTTCGCCGGATTCGAGCCCGGCCGGATCCACGAACTCGTGGCGGCCAACGCCGCGGCGCTCTACGGGTTCGACCTGGACGCACTGGCACCGATCGCCGAACGGGTCGGCCCGACCGTCGCCGAGGTCGCGAGCCCGCTCACCGAGCTGCCGGCGGATGCCAACGACGCACTCCGCAAGGCCGCCGCCCCTGTCGGCGCTGCTGCTCGCTGAGCGTCCCGCACGGGCCGCAGCACGGGCACCGGGAGTGGGGTCACACGGGAGCGACCACGCCGTCGAGGCGGACCACCCAGGCCCGGGCGTCGTGCCGACTCAGCAGCGCGCCGCCGTGCACCGGCCCGGCGAGCGCCACCGCCGTGGTCAGCAGCTCTGCGGTGGCCGCCGACGGCGCCACCACCGTGATCGCGGCGAGTTCGATGGCTGCTGGTGCGCCGCTGCGCGGGTCGAGCAGGTGGTGCGCCGCCCGCCCGTCGGGTGAGCGCCACCGGCGCTTCAGCGGCGAGCTCGTCGCCAGGCCGACGTCATCGAGACCGAGCTCGAGCACCGGATCGAGGGACTCATCGAAGGGGTTGCGCACGTCGATCCGCCACGAGTCACGGCCGCTCGTGCCGCGGACCCGGAGGTCCCCGCCCAGGTTGACGAGCACGCCCACGGCGCCCGCGTCGACGAGTTCGGCGCTCACCACATCGGCGGCGTGCCCCTTGCCGATCCCGCCCGGGTCGAACGCAGCACCGTCGGTCAGGGCGGCAGTGCCGCGCCCGGGGTCGAGGCGCAGCGGTGAGCGGGTCCGCAGCGGCTCGCCGATCGCCGGTCGGATCGGTGCGGCGGAGTTCTCCGGTGGGGTGTCCCGACGGAGGTCGAGGTCCTCGAAGCTCCGGTCGTACCCGAGTTCGACGAGCGCCCGGCCCAGGAAGGGGTCGAACCAACCGAGTGTCGCAGTGCGGGCGGCGTCGGCGCGTCCGAGGAGTTCCGTCGTCTCGGGCGCCACCTCGACCGGTTCGCCACCGGCCTGGTTCAGCCGGGAGGTGTCGCTCGTCGGGACGAACCGAGACCACAGCGACTCGAGCTCTCCGATCCGGGCCTCGGCGCAATCGAGCAGGTCATCGGCCGCGGGTGCACCGATGGGCGAACCGGATCGCGCCACGCCGGATCGCACCACGACGTGGCAGTCGGTGCCCATGGCCCGGAAGCGGCGCTCACTGCGGACCGCCCCGTCATCGGCGGGTCCGGCGACGGTCAGCTCGCCTGGGAGTTGCTGTCGGGTCCCTGGCTCTGGTTCTCGCACTCGTCCACGGCCTGCTCGTTGCTGCCCTGGCAGACCTCGAAGAACACCGGCTGGCCGCTCTGGCCGCCGGCCTGCACGGCCACGAACGATCCGGAACGAGCGGCGGTCAATCCGGCACCGGCACCGCCCCACTTGCCCCAGCCGCCACCGCCACCGCCGGAGTTGGTCACGGTGTAGCCCTCGGCGGTGAGCGCCGACTCGTAGAAGCTCACGATCTGCTGCGCCGACTCTCCGCTGGCGTTGGACCACCGCTGGTAGAGGATCCCGTTGTCGTCGGAGGTCTGCACCTCGACCGAGCCGCTGGGCGGCTCGGGGAGCGAGGCGGCCGAGCCGCCTGCGGCCGTGGTCGCCGGCGCCTGGGTGGTCGTGGTCTCGACCGCAGTCGTCTGGGTGGTCTGGGTCGTCTCGGTCGTGGTCGTCCCGTCCGAGCCCGAAGAACAGCCGATGAGCAGGCCGGCGATCCCCAGGCCCGTGGCAGCCGCAGCGACGGAACGACGTCTCGAATCAACGTGCACGTGGTCTCCTCTCGAATGACGGAAGGATCCTATCGGAAACCGACGCCGAACCGTTCGACGCTCCTGCCCGTTCGGGGGTTGACAGGAGACGAGGAGAGCTCGCCTAGTCTCTCGAGCGATGCCACGTGAGTCCGCGAACTCTGCGCAGTTCCGTCCACTCGCCGAGTTCGAGTCGAGCGTCCACTCCCAGCACGGGGAGGATGGACTGCTCGGGGAGGTGTTCCGCCGGATCGGCGCGGCCGGGGAGTTGAGCGAGTGGTGCTGTGAGTTCGGCGCGTGGGACGGTCTGCACCTGTCGAACACCGCCAACCTCATCCTCAACCACGGATGGCGGGCGGTCCTGATCGAGGCCCGACCCGAACGTTGTGACCTGATCAGGGACAACCTCCCCGCGGACCGGGTCCACGCGGTGTGCGCCATGGTCTCGACCACCGGCCCCGGGCGGCTCGACGAGTTGCTCGAGCGGACCGAGATTCCCGTCGACTTCGACCTGTTGTCCATCGATATCGACGGACATGACATCCACGTGCTCCGCTCACTCCGGCGTTACCTGCCGAAGGTGGTCTGCATCGAGTACAACCCGACGGCGCCGAACGACGTGGTCTACGAGCAACCCCTCGGATCACCGGCACAGCATGGATCGAGCGCCGCCGCGGTGGTTCGTGCGGGTGAGGACGTGGGGTACGTGCTCGCAGCGGTCACGGACTGCAACGTGATCTTGGTCAGAGGGGATGTCGTCGACGCCGTTCTGGGCCCGGCCCGACCGAGGCTCGACGACCTCCGCGACGACCGGGCGCTCCGCTGCTACGTCTTCTCCGGCTTCAACGGCGAGGTGCTCACCAGCTCGCCGCTCGAGATGCCCTGGAGGTCGATCACCGTCCGACAGTCCGACCTGCAGGTGCTCCCGAAGTTCCTCCGCTTCTTCCCCGGGGCCCGGGGGAAACCCGGGGAGCTCGCATTCGCAGGCTGGCTGCTCCTCCACGACCGTCAGGCGCTCGTCCGGATGTTCCGGTCGGTGCGGACCCGGCGTCGCCGGGGGTGAGTCGACCCGGGTCAGGTCTCAGCCCAGAGTCCGGCACGGCGCACCGGCACACACGTCGACGACCTCGCCGTTCGGCTGGATGAAGGCGAGGAGCAGGACGAGCGCCTGGGGCACCTCGGTCAGATCGTCGTGCGGGTCGTCGCCCGCCCGTGGTGGTGTCGGGCCGACCGGTGGAGCCGGCGTTCCGAAGTCCCACACCACCAGCGCGCTCCCGTCCCACGGGAGCGTCGGGATCGGGTCGATCAGCGCGAACGGCTCGACGTCGGTCGAGCGGCCCGGTGCGAGGGTCGGCGAGAGGCGTGGGGCCCCGATGGTCCGGGCCAACTTCTCGGTGCTGACGTTCGCCACCTGGTGGTCGCCGAAGGCCTCGAGGATCAGCACTCGCTGCGGCTCGGACCGTGTGGGGTACGGGTCCTCGGTCAGGTGCTGGGCGTACCCGCTGTTCTCCCCCCGGTCCCACAGGTTCTGGACCATCTCCAGGCCCAGCGACTGGGTGAGCTGGTCGGGGTAGCCCGCCGCGAGCACGGGAGCGAACCGGTCGAAGTTGACGCTCCGGTTGAGCAGCAGGTTGTAGCCGAGACCACCCACGGCGAGCACGGTGGCGTCCCAGTCGTCGGTGAGCGCAGCGGGTGCACCGCCCAGGATCCCGCCCTGACTCGCTCCGAGGAACGACAGCTGTTCCGCGTCGACGAGTGGTCCGCCGTCGGCGGTCTGGAACTCCGGGTTGGTGACGAACCCCGTCGGCGAGGCCAGCAGCCTCCCGAGGAGCAGGAAGCCGAGGTGGCCCTGCTGCATCCGGTCGGGCTGGGTCCTGAAGAGGCTGAGGTCCTGCAGTTCCTTCCCGATCGTCGGGATGTCGGCGCTGCTCATGCCGAGCCAGTCGACGGCGCACACGCCGACGCCGTTCGCTGCGACGAGGGTTCCGATCCCGCGGATCTCGTCCCTCGACCCGAGGAGGCCGTGGCCGAAGACGACGAAGGGCACCGGGCCCGCCGACTGCGACGGGACGACGCAGAGGAACGGGTTGGGCATGGTGCCCTCGGCGGTGGGGGTGCCGGTCGGCGAGTCGTCGTTGTTGAGGACCGTGCCGGTGGCGCCGTCACCGGTGAGGTACTTCGGCATGTCGAAGGACCCCTCGATGAACGTCGCCGGTCCGACGGTGTTGGTCCCCGTCACGCTGAACGGCGGAGCGCCGTCGCCGAGGTCCGCCTTCGTCTCGTCCCACATCGATCGCAGCCTGCCCGAGAGGGAGTCCGACGATGCGACCGTGAACGCCCAGCCCACGTCCAGGTCGTCGGTGTTCACGCCGGCGGTCCGGAGCGCGTCGAGCCACTGCTGCTGGTCGGCGTCGGGTCGGGCGACCACGGCCGCCATGGCCTCGGTCGGCTGGATCTCGCTGCCGTCCGCACGACGCAGGTCGGACAGTCCGATCGCGTACCGACGGCCCTCGCCCAGCGACGTCGCCGGGATGATCCGGAGGGGCTGACGGGAGGGGTCGGTCACGTTGGTGTCGAGTTCGACCCACGCCGGCACCCGCGCGCCGGTCTCCACGTCGACGACTGCCAGGTTCGAGTCGGGCTCAATGGATGCGGCGATGTCGGTCTGCGGTGCGAGCCCGGACGCGACCGGGTCGACGCCGGGCACCACCGTGAGTCCGATCGACGCCGGTGAGAACCCGTCGTTGCGGTTCCACTCGGCCGGGTCGACGGCGACGCCCTGGGCGTTGACGGGCATCCCGCCGGCGGGCAGGTCCAGGCGCCGGCCGGTGGGACGGGAGTCGTCGGCGGTGGTGAACCGGTCGTTCGGCCAGGGCAGCAGGCACTCCGTCGGATCGACCGGGTCGCAGGCCCCGGGAGCGGTCGAGACGGTGGCCGCCTCGGGGCCGCCGGACGTGCCCGGCGCGTCGCCCGAGCCCTCGGTGTCGCCGGCGCCCGAGGAGCACGCGGCGACGAGCAGCGCCATCGACACGGCCACCGCCCCGGTGCCTGCCCGAAGTCCCCGACGCCCCGCGCCGGCGGCGTCGGACCTGCGCTCCCCTCGGATGACGCTCACGCGCGCGGATGCTACCGGTCGGTCGCCGGCAGCGCCGGGCGACGGTACGCCGCGGGTCAGGTCGGTGGGCTGCGCTCCTGACGCCGACGGCCGAGGAGGAACATCGCAGCGGCCGCTGCGGTCGTGACGGCCGCCGCCACCCCCTGGGCGTGCAGGCCGTCGATCATCGCGGCCTGCTGGGCATCCGAGATCTCGTCGACCTCGGAGAGGGGCACGGCGTACTGCGAGGCGATGCTCTCCGAGCTCGCGCCGTCGCGCATGGCCGCAGCGATCTCCGCGGACTGCTGGTTGTCGAGCCCATCGGCGGCGAGTTCGGTCCGCAGCGTGGTCGACGCCGCCCCGAAGACGATCGCGGTCATGACGGCGACGCCGACGGCCCCGCCGACGTTCGATGCGGCCCCCTTGAACGCAGCTGCGCTGCCGTCCTCACCCGGGGGAGCCGAGTTCATGACTGCGTTCGTCACCGGGATCCCGGCTGCGGTCGACGCGGCGGCGTAGCAGCTCATCACGAGAATCGCGACGGCGACGGGGGTGTCGACCGTGATGAACAGGCAGAGCAGCAGGCTGGCGGCCACGAGCGAGATGCAGGTCACGCCGGTGACGGTGATGCCCCGGCGCTGCAGCATCCGTCGTGCCACCATCGCCCCGAGCACCCCGGCGAGCTGGGCGGGCACCATGGCCAGGGCCGTCTGCAGCGCATCGAATCCGTAGACGTACTGGTAGCCCATCGTCAGGTAGAACCACAGGTTGGCGAAGGGAATCAGGATCACCGCGACGAGCAGGACGAGCACGCCGCCGCTGCGCAGCGCTGCGAGCGACAGCGACGGGTGCTGGATCCTCCGGAACGCAGCGACGAGCGCTGCGGCGCTGCACACCGTGGCCCCGAGCCGGAACACCGTCGAGCTCGACGCCCATCCGTCGGAGCTGATGGCGTTGATGGTCTGGACCCCGGCGGCGAGCGCCAGGCCGGCGAGCGCCGGCGTGAGCAGTTCGCCGTGGCCGTCGGCTCCGGGAGAGCGGGGCAGCGTCCGGCGGGCGGCGACGAGCATGGCCACCCCCGCCAGTGTCCAGAGCGCGACGACCAGTCGCCACGTCGCCGAGTCGACGAGCGCACCGGCGACGATCGGCGCCGACACGTACACGACGGGACCGATGATCGCGAAGGTCGCGAACGCCGACGCCCGTGCCCCGGGTGCGGAGACGCTCGCGCTCAGGAGTCCGAGCGCGACCACGACCAGCGCGGACGCACCGATGCTCTCGAGGATCAGACCGGTGACCGCGACCGGGAAGCTCGGAGCGATCGCGACCACCCCGCACCCGACGGTGAACACCGTGGCCCCCGCGGTGATGAGCCGTCGCTCGCCCCACCGGGACCCGAGCACCCCGGCCAGGAAGATCACGAGCAGGGCGGCGATGCTCGGGAGCTGGCGCACGACCGACTGCTGCGACTCCGACGCTCCGAGATCGGCGAGCATCGGGGTGAGGATGTAGTTGTACGTGGCCGGGACCACGGTGGCGGCGCCGACGATGATGCAGACGCCCAGCAGGATCCGGCGCTGGTGGCCGTCGAGCGTGACGTCGGCGTCGATCGCAGCGTCGGTCACGGTGTGCCCGCCGCTCTGCCGGCCGCCGACCCGGAGTGCAGGTCGGCGACGACCTCGGCGAGGTGGCGGGGGTCGGGGGCACGGTTGTTCACCAGACTCACCGAGTCCGAGATGCCCTCCAGTCGGGCCCGGATGGCCGGAGCGATCTGGTGCGGTTCACCGACGACGGCGATCGTCTCGAGCAGGTCGTCGTCGATGAGGGTTCCCATCTCGTCCCACCGACCGGCACGCGCGAGTCGCTGCAGCTCAGGCAGGAGGTCGCCGTGGCCGTGCAGCTCGAACACCGGTTGGTAGGCGGGCGTCGTGGCGTAGAACGCGAGCTGGGTGCGCACGGCCTCGCGGCTCAGGTCGAACTCCCGCTCGTCGCGTCCGGTGACGACGATCGTCACGCAGACCACCTCGAGCTCGTCCGGGTCCCGCCCCGTGCGACCCGCTCCCCGGGCGAGCGCCGGGAGGGTGAGTTCGAGCAGCGAGCGGCGGCTGTTGACCGGGTGGACGAGCAGACCATCGGCCACCTCGCCGGCGACGGCGGTCATGGCCGGGCCGACTGCGCCGAGCAGGATCGGCGGCGGGTGGGAGTCGAGCGGGCCGGGGTCGAACGCCGGGACCATCCGGGTGTGGGTGTAGAACTCGCCGTCGAAGGCCAGCGGTGTGCCGTCCTGCCAGCAGGACCAGATGGCCCGGACGGCGAGCACGAGCTCGCGCATGCGCGCTGACGGCTGTGACCACGGCATGGAGAAACGCTGCTCGACGTGCGGCCGGATCTGCGAGCCGAGACCCAGGGTGAACCGGCCTCCGGTGAGCGCCTGCAGGTCCCACCCGGCGTTGGCGATCGTCATGGGGGAGCGGGCGAACGCGATGGCGAGGGCCGTCCCCAGACCGATGCGTCGGGTGTGCTCGGCGGCGACGGCGAGGGGCAGGAACGGGTCGTGCTTGGCCTCGAACGAGAACGCCCGGTCGTAGCCAAGGTCCTCGAGCTCGCGGTAGACGGTCCGCGACGTCGACAGGTCGTCGGTCGGGACGGTCATCGACACGCGCACCCGCACCACGCGACCGTGCCCGGCGCCGGGTGTCAACCCGAACCGGGTCTGCGATCGCCGTCGGCCTCGGCGCGCAGCCCCCGCCCGGCGGCGGCAGTACGCTGACCCAGCGCCAGTGCTGGTCCGGCGTGAGTCGGGCGAAGGCCCGCTGCGTGGAGGTCGCCCGGTGGAGCAGCGGAGGTTGACGGTGGCCGGGGCGCTCATCGCCCTCTACGGACTGGGGGCGGTCGTGTACGGCTGGGTGTTCCCCGGCCTGAGCGACGACGCGATGGGTGCGCACGTCGACCTGTTCTACGGCGGGTTCACCGTCCTGTTCCTGGCGGTGATCGCAGCCACCTCCGGGTGGCGAGCCGTCGGCCTGGTCGGACGTGACCGGCACCCGGTCGTCCGATGGATCGTCGTGCTCGCCGTCGTCGACCTGCTGTTTCTCCTCTCCTACTTTGCGGCGTCACTGCTCGGCTACTCGGGCCAGGAGGGGGCGGTCTGGATCATTCTGGTCAACCTTGCGTTCGTGGCATTCAACGAGGAGGTTCTGTTCCGAGGGTTCCTGTGGAGCGCAATCGACACCCCCAGCCCGGCGCAACGGATCCTGATCGTCTCGCTCGTGTTCGGGCTGTTCCACCTCGTCAACGGGTTCACCGGTGAGTCGTGGGGGAGCGCGCTGTTCCAGGTGGTCCTGGTGTTCCTGGCGAGCATCCTGGACGGGGTTGTCAGGTACGGCACGGGGAGTCTCTGGCCGACCATCGTCCTGCACTTCCTCTGGGATGCCTCGGGTGTGCTCGGTGCGGGCAGCGTCGCCGACGTGCTGGGTCCGGTGCTGCAGTTCGCCATCGTCGTCGCCGGCCTGGTGGCGCTGGCGGTGATCGCTACACGACGAGGTGGTGAGGGCCGTTCGTCGGCGGCGGTGGCGACGAGGGGCTGAACCGGTCGCCTGTGGCGGACCGTGGACGCCGTCGAGAGTCGGTCCGAGTCGCCCCGGTCCCGGCGCCCGGTGAGAGGATGCGCTGCGTGCATCTCGGGCGCAGCGGAATCGGAGGTGACGGTGATCTCGAGGACTGACCGCGGGGACGTGCCGGTCCGGCGGGTTCTCTCGGCGCCCGGATTCGTGGTCGTGCTCGCCGCCGTCGTGGGGTCGTACTTCGCATCGGCGTGGTTGCTCGAACAGATCTCGGGTCTGGATGCTGGTTACGACGACTTCCCCGACGCCCGGACCGTCCTGACCGTCGTCGCCCTGCCGTACCTGGTGTCCGCCTCGGTCGTGGTGGCGGTGATCACGGCGTTGCGGTGGTGGCCTCCGGTCGTGCGGGAGCACCTCCGGGCCCGGCGGTGGGTGTGGGCCGTCAGCGCCGGCCCCGTCGTCGTGGCGCTGCTGGTGGCGACCGACATCGGGAACGTCACGTCGAGCGGTGTCGCGCTCACGCTGGCGGTGGCGCTCGTCGCCGTGCTGGTCGGCATCGTGGAGGAGCTCACCTTCCGGGGCGTCGCCATCGAGTTCCTGCGGTCTCGCGGCGTGGCGGAATTGGCCGTGGCTGGATGGTCATCCCTGCTCTTCGGGCTGTTCCACCTCACGAACGCACCCGAGAACGGTCTGCTGCCGTCCGTCGTCCAGGTGGTCGTCACGACCGGGTCCGGATTCCTCTTCTACCTGGGGCGACGGGTCTCGGGTGGGATCGCATGGCCGATCGCTGCGCATGCGGTGTGGGACTTCGCCCTCTTCACGGGGACGATGGGAGGGGCGTCGACGTCGTCGACCTCCCGGTGGGCGGTCGTCGGTCTCGTCGAGGTCGTCGCCGTCGTCGTCGCAGTCGTGCGACGCAGCAGGATCGATGCTTCGCCGCAGACCGCAGCGTGAGCGTCGGGCCCACCTGCTCGGGCGGGCGACGAGGAGTGCGCGAGGAGGGACTTGAACCCTCACGTCCTTGCGGACACAGGAACCTGAATCCTGCGCGTCTGCCAATTCCGCCACTCGCGCGAGTGGAGTCCGCATCGTAGGGGAGCGCCGGTCACGGCTCCAGCCCGGAGCACCGGCGCCCTCCTCTCAGGCGGCGCCGGTGACTTCGGTGACGACCTCGTAGGACGCCACGCTCGGTGGCTCGCCACCCTCCCGCGGCCCGTGGCCGTGTGCGGCACGGAACGCGTCCGACGTGACCCAGTTGCGGAACGCGGTTTCGTCGGTGAACTCCATGACGGCGACGTACGGGTCCTCGTCACGGTGCGGGCGAAGCAGTGCGGCCCGGTGCAGTCCCGGCACGTCGCCGAGCGTCGAGGTCATGTTGCCCGAGAAGTGCGACTCGAAGGTCCCGGCCTGCTCGGCGGGCACCTCGAGGCGGTTCATCACGATGTACATGGGGTCTCCGTCTGGTCGGGAGTCGTGGTCGGGGAGCAGACCTCGATGCTACCGGTGGTCGCGGAGGGCTCCCGTGCGGGGCGGAGGCCCGCTGTCCACCGCCGTCGCTATCGTGTCCCGCATGCCCGCTCAGGGGTTCGAGGCCCGTCTGGAACGACTGGTCGAGACAACGTTCGGCCGACTCTTCAGGTCGGGTCTGCAACCGGCCGAGTTCGGCCGGAAGCTGCGCCGTGCCATGGACGACCACAAGGTGGTCAGCGCCGCCGGTCGGGTGGTCGTGGCCAACCGGTTCGACTTCAGCGTGTCGACGGCCGACGCCGAGTCGCTCGAGGGGATGGAGGGCACGCTGCGACGTGAGCTCGCGGAGCTCGCCCGGGGCCACGCCCGGGACGAGGGCTACGCCTTCGTGGGACCGGTCGAGGTGACGCTCGACACCGACGCAGGGGTGCCCCGTGGCACGATCGACCTCGAGGCCCGGATCGTCGAGGGCCCGGGTGCCCTCCCTCCCGGTTCGCTGCTCCTGCCCACCGGCGACCGGGTGCCGCTCGGGGAGTACGAGGTGACCCTCGGCCGGAACGACGACTGCACCGTGATCCTGGCCGACCCGAACGTGAGCCGGCAGCACGCCGTGGTGCGTCCGGATGGAGAGGGGTACGTGGTCGTCGACCGGGGCTCCACCAACGGGACCAAGGTCAACGGGGCCCGGATCACCGAGCACCACCTGGTTCCGGGGGACGTCGTGCAGCTCGGGAACACCGTCGTCCGCTTCGAGGCGTCGTAGGAGCCGACGTGCCCGAGCAGCTCCTCACCGTCCTCAAGCTGTGCCTGTTGGCGCTGGTCTACCTGTTCTTCCTCCGTGTCCTGCGGGCGGTGTGGGCCGAGGTGGGTCCACTGCGTGCCGCTGCCGGCCAGCCGGCACGACCGGCGCCGGGCGCCGCAGTGCCGGAGCCGGCGACCGGGGGTCGCAAGGGGAGGTCCGGCCGGGCCGCACGGTCACGTTCGTCGCGTCGGCAACCCTCCGTGCCCTCACGGCTCGTCACCGTCGAGCCCGCCGCGAGGGCGGGTACCGAGGCGGCGCTCGGTCCGGAGCTGACCGTCGGCCGTGCTGCCGGATGCTCGCTCGTGTTCGACGAGCGGTTCGTCTCGCAGGTCCACTGCCGGATCTTCGTGCGGGACGGGTCGGTGTTCGTCGAGGACCTGGGCTCCACCAACGGCACCTGGGTCAACGGTGCCCGGGTGGTGGGACAGATGCCGGCCCGGCTCGGTGACCGCATCCAGGTCGGCAACGTCGTGCTGGAGGTCCGGTGACGATCCTCCAGGCCGGATCGGCCACCGTCGTCGGGCAGGTGCGCGCCGCCAACGAGGACAGCCACCAGGTCGTGGACCGCCTGGCCGTCGTCGCAGACGGAATGGGCGGCCACCGAGGCGGTGCGGTCGCCTCGGCCACGGCGGTGCAGGCGATCACGAGCGGTTCCGTCGGCACGCTCGAGGAGCTCGTCGCCGCCGTCCAGCAGGCGAACCGCCAGGTGTTCGACGACGCCCGCGCGGACGCCGACCTGCGGGGCATGGGGACGACGGTGTGCCTGGTCGGACTCGTCGACCACGAGGGCACCGACGAGCTCGCCGTGCTCAACGTCGGCGACAGCCGCGTCTACCTGCTCGCCGCCGGGGTCATGGAGCAGCTCACCGAGGACCACTCGCTCGTCGAGACCCTGGTCCGGGAGGGCCGTCTGAGCCCCGAGGACGCGGAGGTCCATCCGCAGCGCAACGTGCTGACGCGTGCGCTCGGTGTCGACTCGGCGGTCGCGGTGGACGCGTGGCTGCTGCGGCCGGCCGACGGTGACCGGCTCCTGCTGTGCAGCGACGGACTGTTCAACGAGGTGGCCGAGGACCGGATCGCCGAGCTGCTCGCCGAACCCGACGCTCCGGAGCTCGTCGCCCGTCGACTGTGCGCCGAGGCCGACGCCGCCGGGGGCCGGGACAACATCACGGTCGTCGTCGTCGACGTCGCCGGTGCCGGCAACCCGCCGGCACCGCTCGTGGAGCGCTACCGCCGCTTCAGCACGCCGTCGGTCGACCTGTTCGGCGACGACGACGGGCCCCGCACCGACACGGTGCTCGCCGTCGTCGCCACCGGATCTCCCCAGGGTGAGGCGGAGCCGGTGCCGGATCCTGCCGACCCGGCCCCCCCGGTGACCGCAGGACCCCCCGAGGAGCGCGGCGAGCGAGCTGCGGACGCACCTGAGGTCGGCACGGAACCGTCGACCCCCGTCGTCACGGGGGACACCGACGGGGCGGACCGCCGGAGCTGGTGGCGGGTCGCCGCCTTCGCAGCGGCGCTGCTGGCGGTCGCCGGCCTGGCCGTGGCGGCTGTCACCTTCGTCGGCCGGCAGGGCTTCTTCCTGGACACCGAGGGCGACCGGGTGACGGTCTTCGCCGGGCAGGTCTGGGGCAGGGCGTGGTTCGCTCCGGAACCGGTCGCCCCGACGGGGTTCTCCCTGGACGACCTCACCGAGAACGGTCGGCGGGAGGTGGCCACGCGGAAGCGCTTCAACGACGTGGCCGAGGCCCGGAACTTCGTGACCGGCAACACGACGACCACCACCACGACCACGACGACGACCACGACGAGTACGACGACCGTCCCGCCGCCTGTCGTGCCCCCGCCGCCTGTCGTGCCCGTTCCACCGGCCGTCCCTCCTCCCCCCGGACCCTGAGCGCGGCGTGACCGCTACGGCGCCTCCCTCTCCGGCCGCACCGCGGCCGAACGTCCAGGCCATCGGCACCCGCCGTCGGACCACCGAACTGGGGCTGCTCGTCCTGTCCGCGATCACCATCCTGGGCGCGTACGCGCTTGCCAGCCTGGGTCGCAACGCGTCGCTCCCCGCCGACATCCTCCCGTTCCTGGGCGTGATCCTGGTGCTGCTGATCGCCGCCCACCTGGCGGTCCGGCGGTGGGCCCGGTGCTCCGACGCCCTCCTGCTCCCGATCGTGGCGCTGCTGAACGGCCTCGGCTTCGTCTTCATCGCCCGGCTCGACGAGCAGCTCGCCGGGCTCCAGGCCACCTGGACCGGCGTGGGCATCGCGGCGTTCATCGTGACGCTCGTGGTCGTCCGCGACGTCCGGGTGCTCCAGCGGTACCGCTACACCTTCGGGCTCCTCGGCGTGGTGCTGCTGCTGCTCCCGCTCCTGCCCGTGTTCGGCCAGAACATCAATGGCGCCCGGATCTGGGTGGCGTTCGGGCCGGTGAGCTTCCAGCCCGGTGAGTTCGCCAAGATCGCGCTCGCCATCTTCTTCGCCGGGTACCTGGTCGAGCGACGGGAGATCCTCGGGGTGGCCACGTTCCGGGTCGGTCCCTTCACGACGCCGGACCCCCGGCAGTTCGCCCCCGTGCTGGTGGCCTGGGGCATCTCGCTGCTCGTCGTCATCTTCCAGCGTGACCTGGGCTCGGCGCTCCTGTTCTTCCTGCTGTTCCTGGTGACCCTGTGGGTGGCGACGGGGCGGGTGGTGTACGTGGTGATCGGCTTCCTGCTGTTCGGTGTGGGGGCGTTCGTCAGCTGGACCCAGTTCTCACACGTGCAGGACCGGGTGTCGATCTGGCTGGACCCGTGGGCGGACCCGTCCGGCTCGGGCTACCAGGTGATCCAGGCGGCGTACGCCCTGGCCTGGGGTGGCACGTCCGGGGTGGGACCGGGTCTCGGGATCGTCGACCGGATCCCCTTCGACGAGACCGACTTCATCGTGGCGATCATCGGAGAGGAGCTCGGCCTGCTCGGCACCACGGCCGTGCTCGTGGCGTTCCTGTTGCTGGCCGGGAGCGGGCTGCGCATCGCCAAGGGCGCCGGCGCGACGTTCGGCACGCTGCTGGCCGTCGGGCTCACCTCGCTCATCGCCTTCCAGGCGTTCATCATCATGGCGGGGGTGACCCGGCTCCTGCCGCTGACCGGGGTGACCCTGCCGTTCGTCTCCTACGGCGGTTCCTCGCTGGTGTCGAACTACGTCCTCATCGCGCTGCTGCTGCGCATCTCGGACCAGTCGGTCCGCCGGGCGCCCGACCCGTTGGCCGCGCTGTGAGGCGGCAGATCGCGCTGCTCGGCGCCGCCATCCTGATCTGCTACGTCGCGCTCTTCGTGAAGTTCAACCAGATCCAGGTGTTCCAGGCGGATGCGCTCAACGAGCGCACCGACAACACCCGGCAGCTGCAACGGGACTTCAACGAGCCCCGCGGGTCGATCATCACCGCCGACGGGGCACTCGCCGCGTTCTCCGAGGAGCGACGGGCCACGCTCCGCTACCAGCGCGTCTACCCCGAGGGCGACCTGCTCGCCGCCGTCACGGGCTACTACTCCTTCGGGCTCGGGTCCTCCGGTGTCGAGCGGAGCTACAACGACGAGCTCGCCGGCCGGACCACCGCGCTCAAGCTGCGGGAGCTGACCGGCTTCTTCACCGACACCTCGAGTGAGGGCGACGTGGTGCTCACCGTCCGACGGGACCTGCAGGCGGTCGCTCGCGACGCGCTCGGTGAGCGGCAGGGTGCGGTCGTCGCGCTGGACCCGCGTGACGGCTCGGTGCTCGCCCTCTGGTCGTGGCCGTCGTTCGATCCCAACCAGCTGTCGAGCAACGACACCGCACAGGCGACGGCGGTCAAGGAGTTCCTCGACGCCGTGCCGCAGAAGCCCCTCCTGATCCGCGCCTACCAGGAGAACTACTTCCCCGGTTCGACGTTCAAGGTCGTGACGGCGGCCGCCGGTCTGGAGAGCCGGACGGTGACGCCGGCCGCACCCGACTACCCGGTCGTCACCGAGTACACGCCGCCGCTCACCCGCCAGGGGATCTCCAACTTCGGCGGTGCGCCCTGCGGGGGGACGCTGTTCGTGATCCTGGCCCGGTCGTGCAACAGCTCGTTCGCGCAGATGGCGGTCGAGCAGACCGGTCCGGAGCCGATGGTGGCCGCCGCCGAGCGCGTCGGCTTCAACGACGCCCCGCCGATCGACCTGCCCGATCCGGCCCGGTCGGTGTACCCGACCGACTTCGGTGACGTCGTCGAGCGACCCCCGGGCCGGGCGCCCGTCACCTCGGATGCGCCGAAGCTCGCACAGACCGCCATCGGCCAGAACGACGTGCGGGCCACCCCGCTGCAGATGGCGCTCGTCGCGGCGGGAGTGGCCGCCGGAGGTGAGGTCCGGGCCCCCCACGTGATGGGCGAGATCAGGGCGCGTGACGGCTCCGTGGTCGAGCGGTACGAGCCCGAGGTCTGGCGGCGGGCGTTCAGCCCGGCCGACGCGGCGACGCTCCGCCAGGCGATGGTCGGCGTCGTCGCCGACGGCACCGCCCGGAACATGGCGATCCCGGGGTTCGAGGTCGGTGCCAAGACCGGCACCGCCCAGCTGGGCACGACACCACCCCGGTCGCACGGCTGGATGATCGCCTTCGGTGGCCGGCCGGGGCAGGAGCCCACGGTGGCGGTGGCGGTCATCGTCGAGAACCTCTCGGGTGCGACCGCCGAGACCGGCGGCTCGACCGCCGGTCCCGTGGCACGCGAGGTCCTCGCTGCTGCGCTGGGGGCGGGGTGACGGCGGCGGTCGTCCCCGGTGCCGGATCCCAGCGGCCGGCTCCGCCGGTGCCGCAGGCCGACGGATCCCTCCCTCTACGCTGGAGTCGTTATGGCTGACGACGACCTCCGAGTGCTCGGTGATCGCTACGAGATCCACCGACTCATCGCCCGCGGCGGTATGGCGCAGGTGTACCTGGCCCGAGACCGCCAGCTCGACCGACCCGTCGCCGTCAAGGAGCTCGTGCCGGAGTTCGCGGCCGACCCCGCCTTCGTCGAGCGGTTCCGCCGCGAGGCGCAGTCCGCCGCCCGGCTGACGCACCCCAACATCGTCTCGGTCTACGACTGGGGGACCCAGGACGGGACCTACTTCATCGTCATGGAGTACGTCGACGGACCGTCGCTGTCGCAACTGATCCGCCGTGACGGTGCGCTGCACCCCCGCCGGGCTGCGGAGATCGCCTCCGAGGTCGCCGCCGCCCTGGGGTTCGCCCACTCTCAGGACGTCGTCCACCGGGACGTCAAGCCGGGCAACGTGCTGCTCACCTCGAGCGGCCAGGCGAAGGTGGCCGACTTCGGGATCGCCCGGGCCATGTCGTCCGCGGACGGTGAGCTCACCCAGACCGGATCGGTCATGGGAACCGCCACCTACTTCTCGCCCGAGCAGGCCCAGGGGCTCCCGGTCGACGCCCGCGCGGATCTGTACTCGCTCGGCGTGGTGCTCTACGAGATGGTCACCGGCCGACCGCCGTTCAGTGGGGACACGCCGCTCGCGATCGCCTACAAGCACGTCCAGGACGAGCCGCCCCGCCCGTCGACCGTCTCACCCGGGGTGCCCATCGCCCTCGAGGCCGTCATCGTCAAGCTGCTGTCCAAGCAGCCCGCCGACCGGTACGCCGACGCCAACGCACTCCGGGCCGACCTCGACCGCTACCTGGCAGGGCAGACCACACTCGCCGAGGAGCAGCTGGCCGCGGTCGGGGCAGCGGCTGTGGCCGCCTCGGCCGCTGCGCCAGCCGGCGCGACGACGGTGCAGCCGGTCGTCGAGCCCGTCGCCGGCGACGACTTCGGCGACGAGGAACCGAAGTCGCGCACCGGGCTGTTCATCGGTGTCCTCGTCGTGCTGCTCGCCCTGCTCGCCGGACTCCTGTTCTGGTTCGCCCGCGGCCTCGACGCCGCCGACGTCGAGGTCCCCGCCACGATCGGGCTCACCCGCGTCGAGGCCGAGACGCTGCTCCGGAACGAGGGGTTCACCGTCGAGGTCACCGAGCAGGCCAACCCGAGCATCGAGGCCGGCCGGGTGATCTCGCAGGACCCGGCGCCCCGGACGAAGGCACCCGACGGTTCCAAGGTGACGATCGTCGTCTCGCAGGGTCCGGCACAGGTGCCGGTGCCCGAGGTCGTCGGCCGCACGCAGGCCGAGGGCGAGTTCATCCTGGCGCTCGCAGGTCTGCGGGCGAAGGTCATCTCGATCGAGGATCCGAACACCGAGCCCGGCAGGATCATCTCGTCCAACCCGGCGGCGGGCGTGCCGGTCTCCAAGGACTCCGAGGTCGAACTGCGGGTCTCCAAGGGTCCGGGCGAGGAACTGGTGCCCAACGTCGCCGGCCAGTCCCTCTCGGCGGCCCAGGCCACGCTGCAGGCGGCCGGCTTCAGGATCGGTGGCCCCGACGAGGAACCGAGTGACGAGGTCGCCAAGGGCAAGGTCATCCGGACCGACCCCCCGGTCGGCTCCTCGATCGAGAAGGGCTCGACCGTGACGGTGATCGTCTCCTCCGGTGTGGCCCAGGTGCAGGTGCCCGGCGTGGTCGGCGACTCCCAGTCCCAGGCCGAGCGGGCGCTCACCGATGCGGGATTCACCGTCGAGGTCGTTAACCAGGAACTGTCTCCCGGTGACTCGAACGTGGGGAAGGTCATGTCGCAGGAGCCTGCGAGCGGCGCCCGGGCCGACAAGGGGTCGAGGGTCCGGATCACCGTGGGTGTGGCCGAGGCCACCACGACCACGACCACCACCGAGCCGCCGACCAGTTCGACGTCGTCTCCCTGAGGGGGACGGAGTGCGCCGGATCAAGGGTGCTGCGCCGGTCGCCGCGGCGTTGGCGTGCGCTGCTGCTCTGGTGCTCCTCCTCGGGTTCGCCCCCACGCTCAACCCGGTCGACCTGGTGCTCGGCCGGGGCAGGTCGGTCGTCGTCGGTGACCTGACCGGTCAGCCCCTCCCCGGGGTCCGGGCCGAGCTCGAGGCGTCCGGTGTGACGGTCCGGACGGCCTCGGCGTTCAGCCTGAGCGTCCCGAGGGGCGCAGTGCTGGCCCAGGACCCGCTACCCGGTGCACAGGTGGACCCGGGTGGGACCGTGACCCTCACGGTGAGCCGGGGAGCGGTGCGGGTCGTGCTCGAGGACCTGGTGGGTGACCAGGTCCTCGAGGCCCGTCGTGGCCTCGACGAGGCCGGGGTGGTCGTCGAGATCGAGGAACGTCCCGACGACGTGGCTCCGGCCGGGGTCGTGCTCGCGCAGGACCCGGGACCGGGCCTCGAGGTGCGCGGCGACGGGATCGTCCGACTGGTCGTGTCGGCCGGACCCCCGCCCCGCCCCGTCCCCGACGTCGCCGGGCGTTCCGTCCCCGTCGCGTCGTTCACGCTCGGGGCCTTCGGGCTCGAGGTCACCGACGTCGAGGGCACCCTCGCGACCGACCTGCCGCCCGGCGCCGTGGTCCGGACCGATCCGCCGGCGGGCACGACGGTGGCCAGGGGTGCTGCGGTCCGCGTGGTGGTCTCGGGCGACGCCCCGCCGACGGCCGTGCCCGCAGTGCTCGGACAGGCCGCCGACGAGGCGGCCGAACGCATCCGGTCGGCCGGATTCCAGGCCAACGTCGTCACGGCCACACCGGACGAGGTCGCCCTGGTGGGACTCGCTGCGGCGCGGGACGGTCGTCCGGTGCCGGAGGTCCGGCCGGGTCAGGTCCTGTTCCAGACGCCGGAGGGGGGCGTCGAGCGCCGGCCCGCCTCCGTCGTGACCCTGGTGGCGGCACCGTGACCGCCGTGGGGGTCCGTCCGCCGCCTCCGCCTCCGGTGCGGCCGACCGGTCCCGAACGGTCCCGGCCCAGGGTGACCGAGGTCGGACCCCCCGAGCAGGTGGACCTGGAGCCCCACCCGTGGGCCACCGTCCTCGTCGGGCTGACCGTCGTGGTCCTGATCGGCCTCACGTTGCTCGGTGTCCGCACTGTCCTGTCGAACAACGCTCCACCGACGCGCGCCGAGCGCGTGGTCCTGCCGTCCCTCACGGGACTGTCGGTCGGCGACGTGCAGCGACGACTCGACGGCCTCGGGGTCGAGGCGGCGATCGAGTTCACGCCGAACTCGATCGTGCCGGTCGGCGTCGTGTTCTCCCAGGTGCCCCGGGCTGGTGCCAAGGTGGAACTCGGGTCCGAGGTGGTCGTCGTGGCGAGTGACGGTCCGGCGGGGCAGGTCGTCCCCGAGGTGGTCGGTGTGCAGGAGCCCGCCGCAGCGGCGATCCTCGGCCGGCTGGGTCTGCGGGTGGAACGCCAGCAGCTGCCCGACGACACCGTCCGACCGGGTGAGGTGCTCGCCACCGTCCCCGCTGCCGGGTCGCCGATCCCCTCGGACGGGTCGGTCGTGCTGCGGGTGTCATCGGGCCCGGCACCGCGGACCGTCCCGGACGTGGTGGGCCAGCCGGCCGGGCCGGGCATGTCGGCGATCGGCCGGGCGGGACTCGGCCTCGGGGACGTCACCGAGCAGGTGCGCGACGGTGTCGAGCCCGGGGTGCTGCTCCGGGTCGAGCCGGGAGCGGGCGCGGCGCTGCCTCCGGGGACCCCGGTCGACGTCGTCGTGAGCGGTCGCCGGGACTCGGCGAGCGTGCCCTCGCTGGTCGGACTCACGCGTCGCGCCGCCGAGGAGGTCGCCGGGGACGCCGTCACGCTGCGGATCCGCACCCGGGAGCTCCCCGCAGGTGATGTGCTGGTGGGTCGTGTGGTCGACCAGAGCCTGCCGGTCGGCACGCCGATCGAGGCCGGGACGCCGCTCGAGCTGCTGGTCGGTGTCGCAGCGTCGTGACGGGGACGGCGTGACGGGGGCGCCGTGACGAGACCCCCCGACGGGGTCGAGCGGACGCTCAACCGGTGCAGGCGGTGAGGAAGTTCCGTACCAGGTCGTGACCAGCGTCGGTGAGGACCGACTCCGGGTGGAACTGCACACCCTCGACGGGGAGGGACCGGTGGCGCAGCCCCATGACCAGGCCGTCATCGGTCCAGGCGCTGATCTCGAGGCACGCCGGCACCGAGGAGCGCTCGACGACCAGCGAGTGGTAGCGGGTGGCCTCGAGCGGGTTCGGGAGTCCGGCGAAGAGACCGAGACCGTCGTGGTGGACCGCGGAGGTCTTCCCGTGGACCACCTGGGGCGCCCGGACCACCGAGCCGCCGTAGACCTCACCGATGCACTGGTGGCCCAGGCAGACACCGAACACCGGTACCCGTTCACCCCAGGTGCTGATGAGCTCGTTCGACCGGCCGGCGTCGGCGGGGGCGCCGGGTCCGGGGCTGATCAGGATGCCGTCGGGCCGCATGCGGTCGACGTCGGCCAGGGTGATCGCGTCGTCGCGGTGGACGATCGGTTCGGCGCCGAGCTCACCGAGGTACTGGACCAGGTTGTAGACGAACGAGTCGTAGTTGTCGACGACGAGCACCCGGGCGGCCACGATGGGCAGGCTAGGTGAGGTGGCCCGCCCCGGGACAGGTGGGATCTGTCGCCGGGGGGGGGGGTGGCGCGTCGCGGACGCCGGTCGGTGTGCTGGCTACCATGCGGCCATGGCGAAACCGGCGAAGCGGCGGATCGACCCCGAAGGGCAGGCCGCGACCGATGCAGGTCGGACCTCGAGCGGGGCGGACGCGTCGGGCCGTCAGCCGGTGACGAGTCGGCGGGTCACGCCCGCCAAGGGAGCCGCAGCCGGTCCGTCACGATCCGCTCGGGCGCACCGGCCGAGTCCGACCTGGGTTCCGGTCCTGATGTTCGCCCTGTGGGGCCTCGGGCTCCTGGTGATCATCTTGAACTACATGCAGATCCTTCCGGGCGCCACCGACGGCGGGAACGGCTGGTACCTGGTCGGCGGTCTGGGGTCGATCCTGGCCGGGATCATCGTCGCCACCCAGTACCGCTGAGCGACCCGGCGCTCCGGATCTGCGGGTCCGACCGCCGGGTCGGACGACACGGTCACCCCGGACGTCAGCAGGTGACGCACAGGTGACGGGCCGTCCGACCACCGACGGTGGTTCCACAACCCTGTCCGTCCCGATCCCGTGCGCGGTGAGGGATCGCAGGCGATCTGTGGATATCTGTGGACAACCCCGCACCTGCTTGTGGATGACGAACCGGTGACCGGGACGTGAACGCGACGCCGGCGGATCCGGCCGCCCGACGGGTCAGTCGATCGGGGCGACGAGCTCCATGTCCTCCATGCAGTGGCGGGGCGGCTCCGGGTCCTCCGTGTCGGCCGCGGTCATGCGGACCTCGGCACCGCAGACCGGGCACCGGTACGTCAGCTTGACCCTGCGCAGGGTGCCCGGCTCGGGTGGCGGCGGAACCGGAGTGGCGAAGCTCCGCAGGAAGAACCAGCCCGTCCCGAGGATCACCGCTCCGAGCAGCAGTGCCAGCAGCACGCCGACGAACGGCGCACCGCTGACGGTCGACACGACCAGCGCGACGACCGCAGCGGCGCCGATGACGATCAGGAGCCGTCGCACGACGGCACCTCCTCAGCCCAGACGTTCGATGATCGTGGCGTTGGCGAGCCCGCCGCCCTCGCACATGGTCTGCAGGCCGTAGCGGCCGCCCGTCCGCTCCAGCTCGTTGAGCATGGTGGCGAGCAGCTTGGTCCCGGACCCGCCGAGCGGATGACCGAGCGCGATCGCCCCGCCGTTCGGGTTGACCTTGTCGAAGTCCGGCTGGTGCTCCTTGGCCCACGCCAGCACGACCGAGGCGAACGCCTCGTTGACCTCGAAGTGGTCGATCGCATCCACGGTCAGGTTGCCGCGGTCGAGCGCCTTCGTCGTGGCGGGGATCGGACCGGTGAGCATGCGCACGGGGTCGACACCCGCGAGCGCGAACGAGTGGAAGCGGGCCCGCGGCGTGAGCCCGAGGGCGGCTGCCTTCTCGGCGGTCATGATGAGCGCCGCCGAGGCACCGTCGGTGATCTGCGAGCTGTTGCCCGCCGTCACCTTGCCGTCGGGCAGGAAGGCCGGCTTGAGCTTGCCGAGCCCCTCGACGGTGGTGTCGGGGCGGATTCCCTCATCGGCGGTCACCATGTCGTCGAGAACCTTGACCTCGCCCGACTCCTTGTCACGGATCTTCGAGCGCACCGGGACGATCTCGTTGTCGAAGCGGCCCTCGTCGCGGGCCCGCATGGCGAGCTCCTGGGACCGGGCCCCGAAGGTGTCGAGGTCCTCGCGGCTCAGGTCCCACTCGTTGGCGATGATCTCGGCCGAGATGCCCTGGCCGACCAGGCCGCGCTGGCCCTCGATCAGCTCGACCTCGGCGTAGCGGTCTGCCGCTGCGCCGAAGGGGAAGCCGAAGTTGGAGCCGATCGAGGCGCCCATCGGGACCAGGCTCATGACCTCGACACCTGCGGCGACGACCACGTCGTACGCCCCGGCGATGACGCCCTGGGCGGCGAAGTGCACGGCCTGCTGGGACGAGCCGCACTGGCGGTCGACCGTGGTCGACGGCACGGTCTCGGGCCAACCCGCGGCCAGGACGGCGTTGCGGCCCACGTTGAGCGCCTGGGCGCCAGCCTGCATGACGCACCCCATGATCACGTCGTCGACGAGCTCCGGGTCGAGGTTGTTCCGCTCGGCGAGCGCCGACAGGGTCTCCCCGGCCAGGTCCACCGGGTGCCAGCCCGACAGCGCACCGTTCCGCCGCCCACCGGGCGTCCGGACCACGTCGACGATCACCGCTTCAGCCATCTCACTCCCCTGTCGCTCCGGGTCCGGTCGATCCGGATCCCATGCAGGAGCCCCGTGGCCGCCGTGGTTGGTCCCGACGGTCGAAGGGCGCTGGCGCCGCACATCCGGCGCGTGGCGATTCTGACCCTGCGGGCCGGGTCCGGTCAACGTGACCGCACCGGGTCGCGAGGACGGGGACGACACCTGCGGGGTAGATTCCGGCCACTCCGGGGTCACCTGAGTGCCCTGGACGCGCTGCGGATCCGGCCGCAGCCCTGGACCAACCGAGGGGACCATGACCACGATCACCGCAGCCGACGTCGACCGTGAGGTGGAGGGTGCGACCGTCGCCCGACTCTTCCTGGACACCGTGGCCCAGTACGGGTCCTCCACCGCCCTGCGGTGGATGGCCGGTGAGGACTGGGAGTCGCTGACCTACGACGAGCTGGCCGCCAAGGTGGCCGTCGCCGCCGGTGGCCTGCAGTCGCTCGGCGTCGGCCCCGGGGACCGGGTCGTGCTCATGATGCGGAACATCCCCGAGTTCCACTGGCTCGACCTCGCGGTGCTGGCGCTGGGTGCCACGCCGGTGTCGATCTACAACTCCTCTGCGCCCGACCAGATCGAGTACCTGGTCGGGCACTGCGCCGCCAAGGTGGCCGTGGTGGAGAACGCCGGGTTCCTGGAGAAGTTCCTGAAGGTCCGGGACCAGTTGCCGTCGCTCGAGGAGCTCGTGGTCCTCGTCGCTCCCGAGGAGCTGCCCGACGGTGTGCACGGCCACGGACTGCTGACCGACTCCGAGCCGATCGACCTGGCCGAGGCCGTGCAGACCGGCACGCCGGAGGACCTGGCGACGGTCATCTACACCTCGGGCACGACCGGCAACCCCAAGGGCGTGATGATCTCGAACCGGAACGTCTGTTGGACCTACGCCGCGTTCCTGCCGTGCTACGGGTGGTCGAAGGAGGAGATCGCCGGCAAGCGGGTCATCTCCTACCTGCCGATGGCCCACATCGCCGAGCGGATGGTGTCGCACTACGGAATGGTCCTCGGCGGGCTCGAGGTCACGACCTGCCCCGACCCGTCGCTGCTCACCGCGCACCTCGGGCCGACCAAGCCGAACCTGCTGTTCGGAGTGCCCCGGGTGTGGGAGAAGGTCTACGGGTCACTCACGGCCATGATCGCGGCCGACCCCGACAACGCCGAGGTCTTCAACGCTGCGATCGTCGAGGCGATCCCACTGCGGGACGCTGCGGCGTGGGGGCGCATCACCCCCGAGCAGCAGGCCCGCCTCGACGAACTCGACGCCGCCAACTTCGCCCTGGTGCGGGCGCTGCTCGGACTCGACGAGCTCGAGCTCGCCGTCACGGGAGCGGCGCCGATCCCGGCGTCGCTCATCGAGTGGTTCCGGGCGATCGGCATCCCGCTCGCCGAGGTGTACGGCATGAGCGAGAACACCGGCCCCATGACCTTCGAGCGGTTCAAGGTGAAGCCCGGGTACGTGGGCAGGGCCATCCCGGGCACCGAGGTGGAGATCGCCGACGACGGGGAGGTGATCTGCCGGGGTGGCCACGTCTTCGAGGGGTACCTGAACGACCCGGAGAAGACCGCCGAGGCGATCGACGCCGATGGTTGGCTCCACACCGGTGACATCGGCGAGCTCGACGATGACGGCTACCTGCGGATCGTCGACCGCAAGAAGGAGCTGATCATCACCGCCGGCGGCAAGAACATCTCACCCGCCAACCTCGAGGCGGCCCTGAAGACCCACCCGCTCATCGGCCAGGCCATGGCGATCGGGGACCAGCGACCGTTCGTCTCGGCGCTCGTCGTGATCGATGCAGAGGTGGCCCCGGCCTGGGCGGCGCGCAACGGGATCGAGTTCACGTCGCTCGAGGAGTTCGCCGAGCTGCCCGAGGTGGTCGCGGCCATCGAGGCGGGTGTCGAGGAGGTCATGGCGACCTTCAACAACGCCGAGCGGGTCAAGAAGGTCAGGATCCTCACCGAGGAGTGGCTGCCCGACTCGGACCTGCTGACGCCGACCTCCAAGCTCAAGCGGCGCGGCGTCAACGCCCGGTACGCCGACGAGATCGAGGCGCTGTACGCCTGAGTCGTCCCGCCCCGGTCCCGGCCGCACCGGGGCCGGGGTCGACGAGCCCGACCGGGGTCGCCGACCGGCCGGGTGCGGGTCGGAACGCCGGGCGGCTCAGCGGGGGAGCGGGATGCCGACGGTGCCCAGGTCGACGCCCGTCGCACCGAGCAGCGCCACCAGGAGGAGCGCCGCCAGCGCCAGCGAGCGGGCCGACGGGGCGTCGGCGAACACCTCGGGAGCGACCACCTCGGCGAGCCCGGGGATCAACAACGCCGACACGGCGACGACCGTCTGCACGACCGTCGGGTCGGACAGCCCCTCACGCAGCACGTCGTTGTAGCGCTCGTCGCCCAGGAAGCCCAGGATCGCCCCCAGCACGTCGGACAGGTCGGTCCCGAGCACCCGGACGACCTCGTTGATGTTGGCGATGAACTCGAGGCTCAACCCGGCGGCGAGCGTCCGGATACCCTCGATGGCCAGTGCGAAGTCGGGGCTGATCTGCGAGGCGTTGCCGAGCTGCTCGAACGTCGTCGGGTCGATCCGCAACGCAGCGGCGAACAGTACGGCGAGCAGACCGAGGCTCGTCCGGTCCCCGGCGACCGACCCGAGCCCGTCCGGGTCGACCACACCGAGCACTCGTCCGAGCGCGTCGGCGACGGCCGGGTCGACGTTCGCTGCGGTCGAGGCCAGGATTGACAGCAACCGCGGGTCGATGCCTTGGACCGCTGCGAAGGTGTCGGGGTTGAGCTGCGAGGCGAGCAGGAGGATGGTCCGGACGGCACCCTCGGGGCTCCTGTCCCCGCCGGCGATCCGCGACAGCGTCGCCGGATCCAGCCGACTGATGACCAGGGCGAGCGACCGGATCGACTCCGGGGTGATGCGCAGGCGCTGCAGCGTGGCGGCGTCGAGCCCGGTCACGCGCTCGAGATCGCTCGTCGATCCGGCCAGGATCGACTGGACCAGGCTCGGGTCCGATGCCAGCCGTTGGATGAGCTCGTTGGCCGCCGTCGCCAACTCGGGTTCGCCGGCCACCGGGGCGCCGTTCGGTCCCGGGACGACCCGGGTGGCCGTGGCGCCCCGCACCTCCACCGGCACGGTGGTGGTCACACCGGTGGCGCCGGAGCCGCCGTCCGACCCGGAGCCGAGCTCGGCGGTGTCCTGCACCTCGGCGCACCCGGCGGCCAGGACGCAGGCCGCCACGAGCGCGGCGAGCACCGCCTGCGTCGTCGGGCTGGTCCGGGTCGACCCCGTGCTGCGCATGCCGTCCTCCCGGGGAGCTGCGCCCGTCGTCGCCGCCCGACGGGTGCCCCTGCGGGTACCGACCGGGTGGTGCCCCACCCGTTCGGGCGGTGACCCAAGGGTAGGGAGGCAGCTCCGGAGGGACAAGGCCCTCCGCTGGGCGATCGTCCCACCCGCTCCGGGTGCCCGGTCGGGGCGTAGGATCCGGCGGTGCCGTCGGTCGCTGTGTCCTGCACCGCTCTCCGCAAGGCCTACGGCGACCACCTGGCCGTCGCCGACGTCGGCTTCAGCGTGCAGGCCGGCGAGTCCTACGGCCTCCTGGGCCCGAACGGGGCCGGCAAGACGACGACCATCTCAATCCTGTGCGGCCTGCTGCAGGCCGACGGCGGGGCGGTCGAGGTGGGAGGTGCGCCCATGCGCACGGGCCGGTGCGAGGCCAAGCGGCACCTGGGGCTGGTCCCCCAGGACATCGCCCTGTACCCGGACCTGACCGCCCGGGAGAACCTGCGGTTCTTCGGGCGGCTGCAGGGCCTCGGTCGTGCCGAGCTGCGGACCCGGGTGGACGAGGTCCTCGAGATCGTGGCGCTCGAGGACCGGGCGGGGGACCGGGTCGAGTCGTTCTCGGGCGGGATGAAGCGCCGGTGCAACATCGCCGCCGCCCTGCTGCACCACCCGCAGCTGCTGGTGCTCGACGAGCCGACCGTCGGCGTGGACCCGCAGAGCCGCGCCTCGATCCTCGATGGGATCGCCGCCCTCCAGGAGCACGGGATGGCGGTGCTGTACACCACCCACTACATGGAGGAGGCACAGCGCCTCTGCGACCGCATCGGGATCATCGACGAGGGCCGGCTCGTCGCCGAGGGCACCCAGGCCGAGCTGCTCGCTGCGGTCGGTCAGCACCCGGTCGTCCGGCTGACGGTCGACGGCGACCCCGCCGTGCTGGCGGGCGCCCTGGCGGGCGAGCGGTTCGTCGTGCGCACCTCGGTCGGTGAGGGGCGGATCGAGGTCGCCGTGACCGACCCGGCGCGGTCCCTGGCCCCCCTGATCGAGCGGGCCGAGCAGGTCGACGCCCGCGTCACCGGGGTCGAGGTGGTCGAACCCGACCTCGAGTCGGTGTTCCTGCACCTGACCGGCAAGGCGCTCCGTGACTGAGGTCGTCACCCGACCGGAGACCACCCCGGTCCCACCGGTGACCGGAGCGCTCGTGCTGGCCGCGAAGGACGTCCGACGGGGAGTGCGCAGTCGGTCCCTGATCCTCACCGCCGTGGTCGGGCCGCTCGTGCTCGGGTTGATCATGGCGCTCGCCTTCGGGGGTTCGGGCGGTCCGTCGGCGACGATCGCCGTGGTCGACCTGGACGCGACACCCACCAGTCGGGGGGTCGTGAGCGTGCTCTCCGAGCAGCTCTCCGACGGACCCGTCAGCCTGCGGACCGATCTCGGCGACGCACGGCAGGCCGTCGCCGACGAGCAGGTCGACGCAGCCCTCGTCATCCCCGCCGGCTACTCGGCCTCGTTGTTCGCCGATCCACTCGCCCTGCAGGTCGTCCGGAACAACCAGCGGGCGATCCCCGGTGAGGTGGCGACCGCCATCGCCGGCGAGGTGGCCTCGCAGTCCGACCTGATCCGGGCGGCGTCGTCGACCGTGGTGGCGATCGACCGGTCGCAGGCGCCGCTCGCCGACGTGGGCGAGATCCGGCCGGCGATCACCGTGGACATCGGGAACCTGCAGGAGTCCTTCAGCGCTGCGCTCTACTTCGGCCCCTTGACGATCTTCCTGTTCCTGGGCCTGGGTGGCGCTGCGCGGAACCTGGTGCGGGAGGACCGTGAGGGCACGCTCGCCCGGATCCGGTCGGTGTCGATCTCGCCGCGGGTGCTCGCCACCGGGTCGGCGATCGGCGTGTTCGTGCAGGGCGTGCTGGCGTCACTGGTCGTCTACGCCGTGTCGTCGCTGCTGTTCGGAGCGCAGTGGGGGGATCCGGTCGAGGTGGTGCTCGTGCTCGTGGCGCTCGTCGTGGCGCTCAGCGGACTGTCGACGATCATCACCGCAGCGGCGCGGACCGAGGCGCAGGCCGAGGGGTGGACCAACGCGTTCGCGTTCCTGTTCGGGGTGATCGGCGGATCGTTCTTCGGTGGGGCTCAGTTCCCGGGCCTGCTCGGCACCATCGGCTCGTACACCCCGAACGCCGTCGCCATGCGTGCGCTCATCGAACTCGGGCCGGGTGGTCGGGACCTGGTGTCGGTCCTGCCGCTGCTCGGGGCCCTCGTCGCCGTCGGACTCGTCGCCTTCGTGATCGGTTCGCAGCTGATGGTCCGGCGGTTCGCGTGAACGCCCCGTCCGCACCGGCCCGCTCGCCGCTCGTCCGCCCGGGTGAGCCGGTCGGTTCGACGCCGTCGACCTGGTCGATCGCCCGGTCGGTGGCGGCGGTCGATCTGCGTCGGCTGGGGCGCGACAAGGTCGCCCTGTTCTTCATGGTGGTCCTGCCGTTCGTGCTGATCCTCGCCCTGGGGGTGGCGTTCCCCGCCGATACGGGCGTGGTCGAGGTGGGGGTCGTCGCCGGTGAGCGGACCGGGATCGGTGGCCAGCTGCTCGAGGCGGTCGGTGGGGCCGACACGCTCGACGTGACCTTCTACGACGACGCCCAGGAGGTCGTCCGTGACATCCAGCTCGGTCGGATCGAGGCGGGCATCATCATCCCGGCGAACCTGACCCAGGTCGTCGAGTCCGGCGGGACCGGCGAGGTGCGCCTCGAACTCGATCCCGCCAACCAGGCATCGGCGATGCTCCGCAACATGCTCGATGCCGTCGTCGAGAACCAGGCGCTCGTGATCACGGCGGCCCGGTTCGCCGAGGACCGAACCGGCGCCGAGAAGCAGGAGGCGCTCGCCGTCGCCGAGGAGCAGGTCCGCCAGCTCACCCGGGGCCAGGTCGAGTCGATCACGGTCGGTGGTTCCGGTCGGCCGGTGTCCGGTTTTGCGTTCACGGCGCTCGCCCAGATGATCCTGTTCATGTTCATCAACTCGCTCGCAGGTGGCTCGTCGATCGTCGAGATGCGGACGTTCGGCGTGGCGGGTCGGGCGTTGACTGCCCCGGTGACGGTGGCCGGCCTGACCTTCGGCATCACCATGTCGAGGTTCCTGATCGCCGCCGGACAGGGATTCCTGATCGCCGCGGTGTCCGCCATCGCATTCGGTGTTGACTGGGGGGACCCGGCGGTCCTCGTTCCGGTGGTCCTGTTGTTCGCGCTCGTCTCCGCCGGGGCCGGTGTCCTCATGGGTGCACTCGCGCGGACTCCGGACCAGGCGGTCGCCTTCGGCATCCCGATCGCCTTGGCGATGGCGGCCCTCGGCGGCTGCTTCTTCCCGCTCTCGGTGGCACCGGCCCTCATGCAGGTGGTTGCGAGGGTCCTCACGCCGCACGCCTGGGCGACGAGTGCCCTGACGGCCTCGGTGTTCGACGGCGCCGACCTGACCTCGGTGCTGGTGAACCTCGCCGTGCTCGCCGGGTTCGCCGCGCTCTACCTCTCGCTGGGCTCGGTGTTCCTGTCGCGTCGCCTGCACGACGGCTGAGGTCGCCGCGCCCGGCTGCTCGGGTCGCTCCGCTCGGCTGCGTGGGTCGCTTCGCTCGGCTCCGCTCCGGGGCGGGCGGCCACACCTCACCGCTCGTTCGGACGGTCCCGTTCGGGGTCCACCACGACGAACCGGGGGTCGATCTCGCCCGGGGCGAGCGGCCGCATCAACAGGTCGGTCGCCGTCCACAGCGTCCGGGAGGGCGGGAAGAACACGAGCGGACCGGCGAACGCGATGGCCAGTTCGGCGCCGAGCAACGGGGCCAGGGGGACGTCCGGGTAGGTCGCGATGCTCCCGCCGAGCAGCACGATCAGCATCGCCCCGAACACGACGGTGGTGTTGAGACCGAGTGAGCCGATCCAGTGGCCCTCGACGCGTTCGAACCGCAGGGTGCACGTCGGGCAGCGTTCGACCATCGAGAACCAGTTGCGGAACACGTGGCGTCCGCCGCAGGCCGGGCAACGGATGAACAGCCCGCGCCACAGCATCGTGCTCGGTCGGACGCCCAACTGCACCGGGGCCGGGACCTGACGTCGGGGTCGGCGTCGGGGCGGTGGATCACGGCGTTCCACACCCAGACGCTACGTCGTCGGGGGCAGATCCTCCGGCGCGTCATCGGGGGGCCGTCCGCCGGTGAGCAGCACGAGGTCCTCGAGGTCCTGTTGACGGGCCCACGGCAGCAGTCGGGCCGGCCACTGGTTCGGTGAGGCCCCGAGGAGCGGGACGTGCTCACCGGAGTCGAGCCGCAGGACGAACAGGCGCCACGGTCCCCGCTGCACCAGGGCGGCGTCCACCGAGTCGACGGGGATCCGCCGACGCGTCCGCCAGCAGACGACGTCCCGGACCTCGCCGTCGGCTCCGGCGTCGACGGTCACCAGACACCCTCGAGTCAGTGTCAGTGCCGCAGCGCCGACGACGACCGATACCACGACCCACGCCCACCATGCCCCCGTACGGTTGTCCGGGGTCCACGCCGCCCAGGTCGCCACCACCACGGCGACACCCAGGGCGGCGACGGCGACGACGAACAGGGGCGCTGCCACGATGCTCGTCCGCCGGAGACGGGCGCTCGACGGTTGGTGGCCCACGGCGTGACGCTACCCGGGGGATCCTCACCGGATTCCAACCCGGCGGCGGGCACACTGGTCGTTGACCCCGGGAGGAGCTGTAGGTGCAACCAGCCAACGGCGGCGCGCCCGCACGTGTGCTCGTGGTGGACGACGACCGGGCGATCCGTGAGTCGCTCGAGCGTCTGCTCCAGCTCGAGGGCCACCAGCCCGAGACAGCCCGGGACGGAGCCGTCGCACTCGAGCTCGCCCGGACCCGGTCCTTCGACCTGATCGTGCTCGACCTGATGATGCCGAGCATCGACGGCCTGACGGTGTGCCGCGTCCTGCGCAGCGAGGGTGACACGACACCGATCATCATGCTGACGGCGAGGACCGAGACCTCGGACCGCGTCGCTGGCCTCGACGCCGGCGCCGACGACTACCTGCCCAAGCCGTTCGACCCGTCGGAGCTGCTCGCCCGGGTGCGCGCCCTGCTCCGTCGTTCCCGACCGGTGACGGTGGGCCCGAGCGACGCGGTCGAGGTCGCCGACCTGCGGATCGATCCTGCCGCCCGGCAGGCGTGGCGGGCCGGTGTCGAGATCCCGCTCTCCAAGACCGAGTTCGACCTGCTCGAACTGCTCGCGGTGAACGCAGGGGTCGTGCTCGACCGCAGCCGGATCTACGACGACATCTGGGGGTACGACTTCGGCCCCGACTCCAAGAACCTGGCCGTGTACATCTCGTACCTGCGTCGCAAGGTCGACGAGGGTCACGAGGTCAAGCTCATCCACACCGTGCGCGGCGTGGGGTACGCGCTGCGGGCAGGCTGACGGCATGAGCCTTCGCCTCAGACTCGTCCTGGCACTCGTGCTGCTGTCGACCGGTGCCACGGTGGCGGTCGGGGTGTCGTCGTACCGGAGCACCCGGGCGGAGCTCACCAGTGAGATCGACCGGTCGCTCGTGTCGTCGGTCGAACCGGTCCGCAACCGGCTCCGCCAGCAGTTCATGCGCGAGCAGCGGCCGGGACGGCCCGGGGAGCCGGAGCCGCTGCGGGAGTTCCGCGCCGGCACCGACGTGCAGGCGCTGGTCGTGGCCGACGACGGGACCGTGCAGGAGGTCACCGGCGCCGGGATCGGACCGCAGCCGGTCACGTTGTCGCTGCTGTCGGCGCCGTCGCCGACCGAACGGTTCGCCGACGTCACCGTCGACGGGGAGTCCTACCGGGTGCTCGCCACCCGGCTCCGGGCCCCGGTGGTGCTGCAGCTCGCCCGGAGCACCGAGGAGGTGGACCGGGTGCTGTCGGCCCTGCGCGCCCGGACGGTGCTCATCGGACTGGTGGTCGCCGCTGCGGCCGCGGCCGTCGGAGCGGTGCTCGCCCGACAGCTCACCCGCCCGCTCGAACGCCTCACCGCTGCCGCCGAGACCGTGGGTGCGACCGGTTCGCTCGACGAGCGCGTGCCTGAGGCCGGCGGTCGCGAGACCGCCCGGCTCGGGAGCTCCTTCAACGGCATGCTCGCCGCGCTCGCCCGGTCGAAGGCGGCCCAGCAGCAGCTCGTGCAGGATGCCGGTCACGAGCTGCGCACTCCGCTCACGAGCCTGCGGACCAACGTCTACGCCCTGCGCCGCGGCGACGAGCTCCGCCCCGAGGACCGGGCCCGGCTGCTCGACGACCTGGAGTCCGAGACCCAGGAGCTCTCGGCCATCGTCGACGAGATCGTCGAGCTCGCCCTCGACGAGCGGTACGACGAACCGTCCGAGCCGGTCGAGCTGGCGTCGGTGGTCCGGCGCGTCGCGACCCGGACGGAGCTGCGCACCGGACGGACGGTGCGCGTGCAGGCCGACTCCTCGGTCGTCGTGGGTCGACCCCGGGCGCTGGAACGGGTCGTGTCCAACCTGCTGGGCAACGCGGCGAAGTTCGACACCTCGGGCGGACCGATCGACGTCGCGGTCGAGTCGGGGGCCATCGTCGTGGCCGACCACGGCCCGGGGTTCGATCCCGACGACCTGCCCCGTGTGTTCGACCGGTTCCACCGGTCCGTCTCGGCCCGCAGCCTGCCCGGGTCGGGTCTGGGACTGGCGATCGTCCGGGACCTCGTCGAGGCGCACGGTGGCACCGTCGCGGCGACGAACGCCGCGGACGGTGGTGCGATGGTCCGGGTGACGCTCCCGCTCGCAGGAGCCGGGCCGAGTCCCGCCTGAGCGGGCGCTCCGCAGGTTCTCACCCTGCTCTCACGCTCTCCTGAGCACCATGGAACCTGCGCCCCGCACGCTGGGCCCTGTCGGAACCATCCCCCCAACAGAAGGAGTCACCGTGAACGACATCCAGCCCACCTCCACCACCGATCGAGGCCAGCGACCGAGCCGGCTCAAGGCAGCGCTGATCGCCGGTGGCCTGACCGCCGGACTGCTCGGCGGCGGCATCGCCGGACTCACGCTCGGATCGAGCGCCGTCTCCGGTGCCCAGGACCCCACCGCGACGACCGTTCCGGCGCCGTCCGAGGGCCAGGGTCGGCCCGACCCGGGCCAGCGACTCCGCGACGTGCTCGCTCCGCTGGTGGCCAACGGAACGATCACCCAGGCCCAGGCCGACGCCGTGACGCAGGCGCTGCTCGACGCCCGGCCGGAGCGGGGCCGGGGTGACGGTCCCGGCGGTCATGGTCCGGGCGGTCACGGTGCGGTTCGCAAGGGAATCGCTGCTGCGTCGGAGGCGCTCGGCATGACGGAACAGGAGCTCACCACCCAGCTCCGCAGCGGCCAGACGCTCGCCCAGGTCGCCCAGGCCCGAGGTGTCGACCCGCAGGTCGTGGTCGATGCCCTGGTCGGGGAGCTCCGGACGCACCTCGACGAGGAGGTCGCCAGCGGCGAGCTCACGCAGGCCGAGGCCGACGAGCGGCTCGCCGAGGGGACCGAGCGCATCACCGACATGGTGAACAACGGCCGACCCGAGCGTGGCGAGGGACGCGGCCCGGGCGGCCGACGCGGCGCCGGTGGCCCGCCGCCTGCGGACGCCCCAGCCCAGGGCGACTGACCGGCAGCGTCCACCTCCCAGCGTCCACGTCCAAGCGTCCACCCCCCCCGCACGGTGACCCGGCCGACCGGCCGGGTCACCGGCGCGTCCGGGGTCCGCGCCGGACGGCCGTGCCCGGTAGGTTCACGGAGTGGCAGACGCCCACGAACACATCTGCTGTGATCGACTGATCGTGGGGATCGCAACGACGATCCCAGGGTGTGCGTGACGCAGTGGTGAGACGTCGACAGCACGTGGTTGCGCTGCGGGGGCGACTCGGGAACCAGTTGTTCCAGATCTCGTTCGCGCACTGGTTGTCGTCGCGATCGGATTTCGGTGTCGGACTCGACCTCTCCGGACTCGGCGGAGTCGAGGTCACCGGTCCGCCGGCGATGGACGCCTGGGTGCGAGCGAGACCAGTCGCAGCACCGGCGTGGTGGCCCGCTCCTGTCGGTCGGTTCGGACCGGTCGGAGTGGTGATGCGACGACTCGCCGGTCCGTCGACGGTCATCGTCGACGAGAGCGCACCGGGGCGGGCGCCTGAGCCCTCCGTTCCGTCGTGGTGGTTCGGATACTGGCAGCAGGTTCGATTCGCAGCGGAGTCGAGGGAACGCATCCGGGGGTGGTTCGGGCTCCGGGGGGATTCCGTGGACCCGGTGATCCGTGTCCACGTCCGTCGGGGCGACTTCGTGCGGCTCACCCAGTCGTTGCCGATCGAGTGGTTCCGAGCGGCGATCGGAGCCGCCCGTCGGCGGTCTGGCCTGGAGCGGGTGGAGTTCGTGAGCGACGACCCCGGATGGTGCGCCGCAGCACTCCTGCCAGCTGTCGCCGGTGCCGTCGTGGCTCCGGCCGGAGATCCCGTTGCCGACCTGACCCGTCTGGCCCGGTCGGCCGTGCTGGTGGGGTCGGACAGCACCTTCTCGTGGTGGGCTGGATTCCTCGGGTCCTCCGAGGTCCTGCTTCCTGACCGGGTGGGCAACATCCGACACCTCGTCGATCCGGTCCGGGATCCTCGATGGACGCTGATCCCGTAGCGCAGGTCGGAGATGCTGGTGTTCAACCCCCGGGGGGGTGGTGGAGGTGGCCCGCAGCCCGGGTGGCCGCCGACCCAGGCACGCTCGTTGCGGTGGCCGTCGTCACAGTCATTCGGTCCGGGCACTTCCCTGCGGCGTGTTCGGGAGTGACCCCGGTGAGCTGGGAGGGTTAGGTTCAGTCCCATGACCGAGCACCGGGGCCGGGTCCGACTCGAGATCGACGGACCGATTGCGACGATCACCAACGACAATCCCGGGAAGCACAACGCCTTCGACGACCGGATGGATGCGCAGCTGTTCGAGGCGCTCGGTGAGCTGCGCTCCCGGACGGACATTCGGGCGGTGGTCTGGCGGGGCGAGGGGAGGTCCTGGTCGTCAGGACGGGACGTCGGGTCGATCGGCACCAACAAGACCGACATGACGCACCACGAACTCATGACCAGGGGAATCCGGGGCATCCAGCAACTCTGGGAGATCGACGCCCCGGTGATCGTGGCGATCCAAGGGTGGGCACTGGGTGGGTCGTTCCAGCGGGCGCTGTTGTGCGACGTGCGGATTGCGAGCGAGGACGCCATGTTCATGCTGCCCGAGCTCAGTCACGGTGTGATCCCCGACACCGGTGGAGTCGCCGTCCTCCAGCAGATCGCCGGTCCCGGTGTCGTCGCCGACATGGTGCTCACCGGCCGCCGCCTCGCAGCGGACGAGGCGCTCGCACACGGCATCGTGTCCCGGGTTGTCCCGCGGGACGAGCTGGACACCACGGCCCGGGAGATGGCAGAGCGGATCGCTGCGGCTCCGGCAGTCTCCGTGAAGTTGGCGAGGCGGGTGTTGTCGCACCTGTCGCGGCCGGATGTCCGGGCGTCGATGGAGGACGAGCTGATCTACCAGACGTTCCTGAACCGCAGTGACGACTTCGCGGAGATGCGAGCGGCGCGCGCAGAGGGCCGTGAGCCCCGGTACAGGGGGAGCTGATGGTCGACGAGCAGCGGCCTCCCGGTATTCCGGCTCCACCGCCGGTGGGGGAGTCGGCACTGCGTCCGGGCACGTTCGACGACACCTGTGTGGTGGTCACCGGAGGTGGTACCGGACTGGGGAAGGCGATCGCGCTCGAGTTCGCCCGCCTCGGGGCCGACGTCGTGGTCGCCTCTCGCAAGGGGGAGCACCTCGATGCCGGTCGTCGAGCCGTCGAGGAGGTCGGTGCCCGGGCCTTGGCCGTGGAGTGTGACGTCCGGGAGTCCGAGTCCGTTGCGAACCTCTTCGACCGGGCGACCGATGCATTCGGTATTCCGGCAGTCCTCATCAACAACGCAGCGGCGAACTTCCCGGTACCGGCCGAGGACATGTCACCGAATGCGTGGAGAGCGGTGGTCGACATCACCCTCACGGGCACGTTCCTGTGCGCCCGGGAGTTCGGGCGCCGGAACCTGGCGGCGAGGACACCCGGTTCGATCGTGAACATCGGTGCCACCTACGCCTGGACGGGCGGTCCGGGATTCGCCCACTCCGCTGCGGCGAAGGCGGGGGTGGTGAACCTGACCCAGACGTTGGCGGTGGAGTGGGGCCCCTACGGACTCCAGGTGAACTGCCTGGTCCCGGGTCTCATGCCCCACGAGGACATGACTGGGGACATCCGGTCCAACCTGGACCGAACGAGCGACAAGGACGTGTGCCAGCCGGCGCTCCGGGTCGGTCAGCGCCAGGAACTCGGCTGGGCGGCGACGTTCCTGGCGTCGCCGTACGGCCGGTTCATCACGGGGCACACGCTCGTGGTGGATGGAGCCAATTGGCAGCGTCGTTCCCTGACCAATCCGCCGGTAGTTCCCGTCCGCGCACAGATGGGCCTGGATCCCTTCCAGGGCTGAACTCCCCCTCTGCTCACCGGCGGACCGTCACCGTGCTGGATGACCGCAGCACCGGGACCAGCGGGCGGATGGACTCCGAGGGAGGTGCTCACTCCGATCGGCGGAAGTGGTAGAGACCGCAGGCGTAGCGCTGCCGAGTGAGGATCTCGACACTCGCATCGCTGACGTACGAGCCGTCGTCGAGGATCGCCGCCAGATCGACGAGAACCAGGGGGGTGGCGGCCTCGAGCACGACCGTTGGACTCGTCACCCGGTGGGCATTGAAGTGCACGACGTCGCGTCCGGTCGGCAAGCTGAGGTAGAGGTGGCCTCCGGGTGCGAGGACTCTCGACAGTTCCCTGATCGCCTCGATCATCCCCGACGGGTTGATCGGATCACCGTACCTTCCGAGTCCGACGTGCTCGACGACGTGGAGGCAGCTCACCGACTCCACTGTCTGATCGTCGAAGGGGAGATTGAGCACCGAACCCGCTCGTGAACTGACCCCCGGGAAGGTCATGTTGGCAGGCCTGATGTCGATGAACTCGGTCGGTTGGAGGGTTGCGAAGAAGCTGATGTAGGTGGTGAGCGACCCTACGTCGACGTGTCGGGCAGGCCGGTTGACCCCCAACTGCTGCATGACCCACGCCCCTTGGTAGGCGTAGTGGGGGTCGAACTCGGTGGTGCTGGTCCGTTCGTCGCCGCACGGAAACCGGACGATGTCGGGTCGGGAGCCCAACTCCTGTTCGTGGCGTCGGGTGAACTCGGCGAGGTCTGCCTCGTACCAGTCGGGTGCGGGTCCCCGGAGGCGTCGCCCGACCCGGTGTCGAACAGCATGGAGTCGACGGAGGAGGTGCTCACCCACATCCACACCGGGAGCGTACCAACGGGTCGTCGGCGTCGGCCGACCACGAGACGAGCAGGGCGGGCGTCCGGTGGGCCGGATCCACTGTGACGGCGGGAGGTGCTGGGATCCCGAGGGGGGGGAAGAGCACATCCACGCTTCCGGCAACCCTCAGCGGCCAGTCGTCTGCACCAGGTCGAACCCGATCACGTCGGTGGCGGGTCCTCGACGTAGCCGGGACGGATCCCGAACTGCGCCAGGTTGTTGGTGCTCGGGTGCGTCGCCCCGGCGGGACCGGCGGCGACGGCGCCGAACAGGTTGCGCGTCACGGTCTGGATCGCCGCCGGCGGGTCGGCCGCCGATGCTGTGCGACCGTCCGTGTCGTCGGCCAGCCGCTTGATCCACTCGAAGGTGCCGACGGCGAAGACCCCGGCGCCCGAGGGGTGCGAGTACCAGGTGACGTCGGCGAAGCTCTGCTTCCCCCGGCAGGTCAGCGGTGAGTGGCAGAACACCTCGATGTTGTCGGGCGTCGGCCGCTCCGGGGTCACCCGGTCGTACTCGTTGGCGACGAGTCCGGGGAGCACGTCGCCGTCGCGCAGGCCCGACCCCTCGAAGAGCCAGTTGTCGGTGTTGACGACGACCATGTCGGCCTGGACCGGGTTGGACTCGTAGAGGTTGCCGATGAGCGAGCTCTCCGGTTCGTTCACCGGGGCCTGCCGCCAGCTCACCGTCGCCTCGGTCGGATCGGTGGCGGTGATCGGGTCGGCGGCTGCGTCGCGGTAGTTGACCTCGTCGCGGAACGCGCCCAGGTCGCTGTCCTCGAGCCGGATCTTGCGGAAGATCGCGTTGGCGCCCATGAACACCAGGTTCACCCCGGCGTCACGGGCCGCCTCGAGCCCTCGCCGCATCCGGGTCGAGTAGTACTCGTCGTGTCCGAGCGAGATCAGCGACCGGTGTTGGGTGAGCCGTTCCGGCGTGGCGTGCAGGTCGACGTCGGTCCAGTAGGTGACGTCGTACCCGTTGCGCTCAGCGAACATGACCATCTCGAACTCGCGTCCGAAGAACTCGCCGGAGCCGTTGCGGTAGTAGGGCCGGTCGAAGGTGACGACGTCGGCCCGTCCGCTGTTCCCGGTGGAGGAGTCGGCGTAGAGACTCTTGCCGCCCCACTCGTTGTAGGCCTGCCAGGTCGTCACCGAGCTCTGGATCACGATGGCTGCGGCGCTCCGGTCGTCGCGGACCACCAGCGGCACGAAACTGGCGCCACCGTCGGACGACGACAGTCTGAGCAGGTACATGCCGGGAGGCCAGGAGTCGTCGGTGCGGACCTCGAGGTTGGTGCGCCACGGCGCCCGCCACGTCCCGAGCGCAGCGTCGAGGACGGGGTCGTCCTGGCGTTCGCCGGGGAGTGTGGCCGACTCCCACACGAGTCGAGCGCCCCCGCCGCCGTACCAGCCGGTGCGGAACGCCTGGAGCCGCCACTCGGGGGCCTCGGTCGACACGCGCAGGTCGACCGTGCCGCCGCGGTCGACGCTCGTCACGTTGGCGTAGCCACGGATCCTGGACCACACCGACGGGTCGTCGGGCACCGTCCAGTCGCCGGCGGCGGTCCGGGCGTTCTCGTCGATCAGCCACTGCGCCGGGTTGGTCGCGGGTGTCGGTGCCGGTGGTGGGACCGTGCCGTCCGGCACGGTCAGGGTGACGCGCGGCGCGTCCGCCGCCTGTTCGCCCCCACAGGCCGCGAGCACGCCGGCGGCCAGGGCTCCGCCCGCGCCGGCGAGCAGCTCTCGACGTGTGGGCGCCACCCGCCGATCGTCCCACACCGTCCTGCCCGCCACGCCGCACCCCCCCCGCCAACCCGCCCCGAACTTGTACCGCTGATTGCGCTCAGCGCAACCAGGCGTACGAGTTCTGGAGATGGAGGGGTGCTCAGGTCGGGGGCGGCCGGGTTGGTGGTCAGGTTGGCGGTCAGGTTGGCGGTGGGGTGTCTCCCGATTCCTGGTCGAGGAGCCTGGTGATCCCCTCGTTGAGTCGGTCCACCTGGGTCCGGAGTTCGTTGACCTCCTGCCGGAGTGCCTCGGACCGGTCCCCGGGGTCCGGGTGGTCGAGCTCCGGCTCGGGAGCCAGGCGGAAGAAGCTCGCGAGCGAACCGGCGAGCACCCCGAGCACGCCGACACCCACGACCATCACGGCCACGCCGATCATGCGGCCGGTCGCGGTGACCGGCACGATGTCCCCGTAGCCGACCGTCGTCAGCGTGACGACCGCCCACCACAAGGCGTCGCCGTAGGTGGCGAACTGCGGGTTGCTCGGACGCTCCGCCGCCAGGGCGGCCGCTGCGCCGAGCAGGACGACCCCGGTCGCGACGATGCCGACACGACCGACCCGCCTGAGGAGTCGTCGGGCGTCCGGACCAGCCAGGACGAGCCGGGCGAGCCGGGCCAGGCGGATGAGCAGGATGATCTTGCCGTCGCCCGACCCCACCACCAGGAACCACGGCGCGGTGAGGACGACGACGCCCAGGTCGAAGCGGCCGACCCACGTGGCGAGGTACCTCGTCGTGAGCCGCTCGTGCACCACGAGGTCGGCGAGGAACACCAGCCAGGCGACCACGTTGACGACCACGGCCAGCACGTTGCGCTGACTTCCCGGGAGCAGGAACAACGGGAGCGTCGCTGCCAGCACGATCGGGACCGTCATGAGGTGCTCGAACCTGCGGAGCGTCGCACCGGCGGCGGGAGACCGGGGCCGGCCGGGGCCCGGAGGAGTCCTGAACGTCGTCGCCACGTCGAGAGGTTGGCGCACCGCAGCGGCCGGGTGGTGCACCCCGGGGGCACGGCGATCCGCCCGGGAACGGACGGTCACGGCGGGAGGGCTTGCGTCCGGACCGGCGGTGGGTGCACCATGTCCGGAGTATTAGGGTTACCTAACACCAGATCAGAGGAGTGCTGCAGTGATCTCGAGTCTCAGGTCCGGACGGGGACGTCGTCACACGGTCCTCGGCACGCTCGCTGCGACCGTCACGCTGGTGGTCGCGCTCGCCGGTTGCGGCGGCGGGGGCTCCGAATCCGAGGGCGCCGGATCCGGCGCCGACGGTCCGCAGCCGGTCAGCGTCTACATCGGACGGCACTACGGGATCGAGCCCGTGTTCGAGGAGTTCACCAAGGCCACCGGGATCCCCGTGGTCTTCACCACCGGCAAGGACGCCGAGCTGCGCGAGCGGATCGAGGTGGAGGGCGCCAACACCCAGGCCGACGTCTACCTGGCCGCCGACGCCGGCAACCTGCAGATCGCCGCCGACGACGGGCTGCTGGCTCCGGTGGACTCCACCGTGCTGAACGATGCGGTCCCGGAGCGTGTCCGGGCGGCCGACGGTTCCTGGTACGCGCTGTCACTGCGCAACCGGACGATCATCACCTCCACCGAGCGGGTCTCCGACGCCGAGGTCCCCACGAGCTACGAGGCGCTCGGTGACCCGAGGTGGAAGGGTCGGCTGTGCCTGCGCCCGTCGACGAGCGCCTACACGCAGTCGCTCGTGTCGTCGCTCATCGCCGCTCGCGGCGAGGACGGCGCCCGAGCCGTGGTCGACGGCTGGGTGGCGAACGACCCCACCTACATCGACTCCGACGAGGACATGATCGAGGCCGTCGCCGCCGGCCAGTGCGACGTCGCGGTCGTGAACAGCTACTACGTGCCGCGGACTGTGGCCGAGTCCGGACCGATCCCGGTCCGGCTCACGTGGCCGACCGAACCGCCGGGCGTCCACCAGAACGTCTCAGGTGCGGGCGTGACGGCGCAGGCCGCCAACCCCGAGGGCGCCCGCAGGCTGCTGGAGTGGCTCGCCACCGACGGTCAACGGAGCTTCGCCGACGTCAACTACGAGTTCCCGGCGAACCAGTCGGTGCCGCCCCGGGAGGAACTCGTCGCGTTCGGTCCGTACACGGTGGACCCGGTTCCGGTCCGTGAGTTCGGACCGCTCCAGCCGCAGGCCGTCCGGCTCCTCGACGCCGCCGGCTACCAGTGAGTCGAGCCATCGTGCTGATCGGGGCGCAGGTGCGGTGACCCACGGGGCGACGGCCACCGCGTCGAAGACAGGAGCGGGCGTCGCGCCGAACGCCCCGCCGCCGCCGCTCACCCGGCAGGGTGCGCTGCGCCGCCGCGTCCCGGTCGTGCCGGTGGTCCTCGGGCTGACCGCGCTCGTCGTCCTGGTCCCGCTGGTCGCACTGCTCACGTCGCTGGCGCGTCCCAGTACCGACGTGTGGGCGCACCTGTGGTCCACCCGGCTGCCCGGGATGCTGCTCAGCACGACGGTGCTGGTCGTGGGGGTCACCGCGTCCGCAGCGGTGCTCGGCACGGCGCTCGCCTGGCTGGTCGCAGCCCACCGTTTCCCCGGGCGTGGACTGCTCGTGTGGTTGCTCGCCATGCCGCTCGCCGTCCCGGCGTACGTGAGCGGGTTCGTCTGGCTCGACACCGTCGACGAGTCCGGCCCGGTCGGCACCTGGTGGACGGGGCTGGTGGGGGCCGACGCGTGGTACCCGAACGTCCGCTCCCTGCCGTGGGCGGGGCTGGTGCTGACGCTGTCGCTCTACCCGTACGTGTACCTGCTCGGCCTGGCGGCGTTCCGGGATCTCCCGGCCGGTCGCTGGGAGACCGCCCGGATCCTGAGCGGCTCCCGGTGGCGGGCGTTCCGTGACGTGGCGCTGCCGGCTGCCCGGGGGGCCGTCATCGCCGGATCCGTCCTGGTCGCCCTCGAGGTCCTCACCGACGTCGGGACCGTCCGGTTGTTCAACGTGCAGACGGTGGCCGACGGCGTGTTCCGGGTGTGGTTCGGCCTGGCCGACCGTGAGGCGGCAACCGAGCTGGCCGGGTTGCTGCTGCTCGCTGCCGTGGCGGTCCTGCTCGCCGAGCGCCGGGCCGCCGCCCGTCGTCACGAGGCGACCGGTGGGCGGGACACGGCCCGCCTGGAGCCCGAGGTGCTCAGCGGGTGGAGCCGACTGGCGGTGGTCGGCGCCGTGGTCGTCGTGCTGGTCGCGCTCGTGTTCCCGGTCGCACGGTTGGTGGGGTGGACCATCGAGGCGGTGCAGCGGGGGACCACCGCCTCTGCGGCGGGCGGTCTCGGCCATCACCTGTGGTCGTCGCTCGTGGTGACGGGTTGGACGGTGCTCGCCTGCGTGGTGGTGGGTGTCGCAGTCGCCGTGGCCGCCCGGTGGGGTCGGCGACGTCACCACCGCACCCTCGCCGGCGCCACGACGCTCGGCTACGGGCTCCCCGGACCGGTCATCGCGCTCGGCGTGCTGGTCGTCCTCGCTGCGGTCGACCGCACGGGGTGGTTGCCCAGGGGCACGCTGCTGGTGGGATCGCTCGTCGGGCTCGTGCTGGCGCTCGTGGTCCGCTACCTGGCACTCGCGGTGAAGCCCGCCGAGCAGGCCGTCGGCCGGGTCGGCCGATCCACCGAGGACGCCGCGCGGGCGCTCGGTGCCAGCCCGTCGGGGGTCGTCGGCCGTGTGCAGCTGCCGCTCGCCGCGCAGGGACTGGCGGTCGCCGGGGCGCTCGTCGCGCTCGACGTCGTCAAGGAGCTTCCGGCGACACTCCTGCTCCGCCCGTTCGGAGTCGACACGCTCCCCGTGTGGGTCTGGGAGGTCTCGAGCGACTCCCGCTGGGTCGAGGCAGGCCCGCCGGCGCTCGCACTCGTCGCGCTCGCCGCCGTGCCGACGGCGCTGCTGCTCCGGCTCGTCATCCGGGGGCGCCGGGTCGACTGGTAGCGACGCACCGGTGGCCGCCGGAGCGCGGGACGGACCGTCGGGGGTCCGCGACGATCGGCGATACTGGGACGAGTGGAGCATGCAGTCGCACCCGTCGACCCCGATCGGCGGTGGTGCTGGCTGGAACGGGGCTCACTGGCGAGCTTCGGGGCGCTCTACCTGGTCGTCGTCGGTCGGGCGGCCGTGACGGTGGATGGACGCCGGACCTTCACCCTCTTCGACGACGCGATGATCTCGATGCGCTACGGCCGGAACCTCGCCGGAGGCGAGGGACTCGTGTTCAACGTCGGCGAACAGGTCGAGGGCTACACCAACCTGCTCTGGACCGTCGTCATGGCGCTGGTGCACGTGGTGGTGCCGGACCCGGCGTACGCACCGTTGGTGGTGTCGCTCATCGGTGTCGTCGTGCTGGTCGCCCAACTGCAGCTCACCCGTCTCGCGGTCGCCCGGACGACCTCGTGTGCCTGGGCGCCGACCCTCGCGGTGCTGGGAGTCGGCGCCTCGTGGGCGCTGGTGTTCTGGACGCTCAGAGGCATGGAGGTGGGACTGCTCGGGCTCCTGGTGACGTCCGCGCTCATCGTCGTGCACGTGGAGCTCAACTGGAGCGCCACCACCCGGTTCGTCGTCGTGACCGCCCTGCTGGTGGCGGCGGTGTTCACCCGCGACGACGCCGTGGTCCTCGCGATCGCCGTGGCGGCGAGCGCGGTCTGGGCCGCACCCGCCCGCTCGAGGTGGCGGGTTGCTGCTGGTGCTGCGGTGGCGCTCGTCCTCGCCGTTGCGACCCGTCTCGCTGTGCGGCTGGTGCTCTACGGGGAACTGCTCCCGAACACCTACCGGCTGAAGGTCGAGGGTGTCCCGCGGTTCCTGCTGGTCGAGCGGGGTGCGCTCTCCACCGGGTACACGCTCGCGTTCGGTCTCGCCGTGCTCGTCGCCCTGGGTTGCGCCTCGTGGGGCGCCGGACGTCTGGCCAGGTCGGCGATGTGCGTCGTGGTCGCGCAGTTCGCGTACGCCATGTTGGTGGGAGGGGACGCATGGGAGGACCGGGGTTTCGCCAGCAGGTTCGTCGCGACGGTGACGGCGCCGCTCGTCATCGCGGCGGTGTTGGGTGTCGTCGCGATCGCCCGCGGTGCAGCGTCGCGCCGGTCGGTCGCCGTCGGAATCGCCGTGGTGTTCGCTGCGCTCGGCTGGGCGGTGCTGGTTCCGGCGACGAACCGGTACTTCCAGCTCGGCCACGGCGGCCCGGGCCTGCAGGCCGTCCGCGCGATCACGCTCGTCGTCACTGCCCTTGCCATGGCCGCCTCGCTGCGCGAGCGGTGGCGGCCGGCGGCGGTGCTGGTGCTCGCGCTGCTGGTGGTCGGTGCTCCGAACGTGGTGCCGTGGACGGACTGGGTGCGCAGTGACCAGCCGTTCGACACCGACGAAGGACGTTGGGCCCGCTACGGCGCCGCCCTGAACGCTGCGCTCCCGCCGGGTTCGTCCGTGGCGGTCGCGTCGATCGGGAACATCGGGTACTTCTCGGACCGACCCATCGTGGACCTCCTGGGCAAGATCGATCCCGTGGTGGCGGGGACTGCACCCCGGACCGACTTCTGGGCGCTACCGGGGCACCTCCGGTGGGACTACCGGCGTTCCGTCGTCGAGCTGCGCCCCGACCTGGTCGGCCAGCTCTTCGCCACCGTTCCCGCCGACATCGAGATGATCCGTGCCGCCGGCTACCGGGAGGTCGCGCCGATGGTCTTCCTGCGCGAGGGGGCCCGGGTGACCAGCGACGAAGCGCTCGCACGGGCGAACTCCCTGGCGTACTGACCGGCCGGCCCGCCCGGCGCCCGAGGCCTCCACCGGTCGAGGACGCTCTCGTGGAGCTGATGGGACTCGAACCCACGACTTCCTGCTTGCAAAGCAGGCGCTCTAGCCAACTGAGCTACAGCCCCGGAAGAGCGAGACTGTAGTCCGAATCGTGCCGGTGCTCGCCCTGACGGTCGGCCGGGTCCGCGTGGTGAACCGAGCGGCGGTGGCAGGATGGGCTCCGCTTCCAAC
>CAINRS010000163.1 GCA_903852755.1 uncultured Actinomycetes bacterium
GCGATCGCGAGGCCGAGCAGCGCCGGGACCGCTCCCCGTCGACGTGCGGCGGCCTCGTCGCCCACGGGTGGCTCAGGCCGCCGGCTTGGCCGGGACCTGAATGGTGGACACGTCGGGCAGGGTCGGCCCCGTGTACCGGGTCGGCGGCGTGGAGGTCGGCTCGGGCATGTTCTCCTGCGGGCCCGGTTCCGGCGTGGTCTTGTAGGCGTCGGCCGGCGGCTTGGGCGGGTTGTCCGACAGCAGTGCCAGCAGGTCGAGCCCGCCGGCGTTCCAGTCGCCCGTCCCGGCGGTGCCGATCGGGCAGGGGGCGAGCGCCTCGAGGTTCTGCGGTGCGGAGGTGGCGAACGTGTTGCCGCTGAAGCAGTTGCCGAGCTTGTCCACGCTCTCGCCGGTGCCGAACACGTCGATCGTCGCCACGGCGAGGTCCGCCAGGCCGGAGCCGGACACGACGTTGCCCTGCACCACGTTCTCGAACGGGTTCCAGATCACGGCGCAGGCCGCGAGCAGACCCTCGACCGAGTCGCAGTCCTCGGGCGGGATGGGCGGGACCTCGAGGTCGCGGACCTCGGCGCACGGCGTGTCCCACTCGCTCCGGTCCGGCGCCGTGTCGTTGGCGTCCTCCTCCGGGTAGGGGACCAGGCCGATACCGGTCCGGTCGTGGTCGAACACCAGGTTGCGCTCGATCGTGTTGCGCACACCCCCGGCCGCGAGGATCCCGTTGCCCTGTGCGAGCAGGGACACGTCGATCCCGGGGCCGTCGAGGTAGTTGTTGTCGTGGACGATGTTCCCGACGATCGTCGACTCACGCTCCGGGTAGCACAGCTCGTAGGCGCCGGAGTTGGGCACGATGCCGGCGCGGTTGTTGCGGAAGGTGGAGTTGACGATGAACAGGTCGCCACCGGAGTTCGTGCCCGAGTACCCGAGGCCGTTGTACTCAGACGTCACGTCAGTGATCAGCGCGTCACAGGGGAAGCACTCGCCGATGTAGAAGCCGGCGTCGGGGCTGCCCGAACCGAGGCTGTTGTCGAACTGCCCGTGGTACGCGTCGAACGCGTAGATGCCGTAGTCGCCGTTGCGGTAGGCGGTCAGGTAGGACCCGCGGTAGTAGTCCGATCCGGTCCAGAAGAACCCGTTGGACGTGTAGTTGCGGGCGGTCATGTTCTCCACCACGACGCCGTCGGTCTCGAGCACGCGGATCCCGTTCTCGAGCGTGAAGCCGCCGTCGAGGATCACGGCGTTGCGGTCCTCGCCGCGGATCGTGATGTAGGGGGTGGTCACGTCGACGGCCTCGGCGTAGGTGCCCGGTGCGACGAGCACCAGGTCGCCCTCCTTCGCTGCGGTGACCGCCGCCTGGATGGTGGGGAACTCCGACGGGACCTGCAGCGGGTCGAACGCCGGGGCCCCGCCCTCGGCGCCACCGGACGACGTCGACTCCCCACCACCGCACGCGGCGGCGACCAGCGAGAGCACGGTGATCGTGATGGCGAGCAGTGACGTTCGTGTGGTCGACATGTGGTCCCCCCGGTTCGGCTCCCGAACTGTAGGTGCGATCGGCCTTCGTTGCCCGGTTCGCCCGTTCCGTCCACAGCGGTTCGGCTGTCCGTCGGCCCGGTGCCGAGGTCAGACCACGGTGAGCGGTGTCGGGCTGACCACGGTCCGGTTGGCGCCGAGCTCGCCCTCGGTGTTCGCGCCCCAGCAGCGGGCCTGACCGGTGGACAGCACTGCACAGGCGTGGGAGAATCCGGCAGCGAGCTGGGACGCGCCCGTCAGGCCGGTGACTGCGACCGGTGTGGTGCTGGTGGCGGTACCGCCGTTACCGAGTTGGCCGGAGCTGTTGAGTCCCCAGCAACGGGCCTGGCCGCCCGCCACCAAGGTGCACACGGAGTCGCTGAGCGCCCTGATCTCGGTGGCTCCGGAGAGCCCGGTGACAGCGAGGGGTGTGGTGCTCCCGGTGGTCGTGCCGTCCCCCAGTTGCCCGAGGGCGTTGTCGCCCCAACACCGGACCTGACCTCCCGCGACGATCGCGCACGAATGGAAGCTGCCGGTGGAGATCCGGGCGGCGCCGGAGATCCCCGTCACTCCGACCGGGGTCGAGGAGCTGTCGGTCGTCCCGTTGCCGAGCTGCCCGTTGATGTTGTACCCCCAGCAGCGGGCCTGGCCACCGGTGACGACGGCGCAGGTGTGCGCAGCCCCCCCGCTGATCGTCGTCGCACCGGTCAGACCGGTGACGGCGACGGGGACCAAGCTGGAGGTGGTGGTGCCGTTGCCGAGTTCCCCCGATGCGTTGGTGCCCCAGCAGCGGGCCTGACCACCGCCGACGATCGCACAGGTGTGGAACCCGCCGGCGGTGATCTGGGTCGCCCCGGACAGGCCGGTGACGGCGACTGGTGAGGTCGTGGCGACCGAGGTGGTCCCGTTGCCGAGCTGTCCGGCGGTGTTCCCGCCCCAGCAGCGGACCTGACCGCCGGTGACGATGGCGCAGGTGTGCAGACGGCCAGCGGCGATCTGGGTCGCTCCGGAGAGTCCGGTGACGGCGACGGGTGCGGTGCTCCGGTCAGTGGTGCCGTTCCCGAGCTGTCCAGCTCCGTTGCCACCCCAGCACCTGACCTGGCCTCCGGCCACGATCGCACACGAGTGGTCTGCACCGGTCGCGTTGGTCGTCGCTCCGGAGAGGCCCGCCACCGGAACGGGGGTGCCACTGGTGAGCAGGTCGCCGATACCGAGCTGCCCGTCGAAGTTCCTGCCCCAGCACCGGAGTTGACCGACGGACAGGACGGTGCAGGAGTGATCGGATCCGGCAGTGATCTGGGTGGCGCCGGAGAGGCCCGTCACTCCCACCGGGAGCGGTGTGTTGGTGGTTCCGCCGTTTCCGAGCTGTCCGGACCTGTTCTCGCCCCAGCACCTCGCTTGTCCGCCGGCGACGATCGCACAGGTGTGGAACCCGCCGGCGGCGATCTGGGTGGCACCGGAGAGCCCTGCGACGGCGACCGGAGCGGCTGTGAATCCTCCGGAACCACCGCTGCCGAGTTGCCCATCGAAGTTGTTGCCCCAGCAGCGGGCCTGACCGCCGGCGACGAGGACACACGTGTGGTCGCGAGTCGCACTGATCTGGGTGGCGCCCGACAGGCCCGTCACTGCGACCGGGACCGGCGAGTCGACGGTGGTGCCGTTGCCGAGCTGTCCGGAGAAGTTGTCACCCCAGCAGCGGACCTGGCCCCCGCTGAGGAGTGCGCAGGTGTGACTCCCGCCGCCGGTGATCCGGGTGGCACCGGACAGGCCCGTCACTGCGACCGGGACCAGCGAGTCGACGGTGGTGCCGTTGCCGAGCTGTCCGGAGAGGTTGTCACCCCAGCAGCGGACCTGGCCACCGGTGACGAGTGCACAGGTGTGGAATGCGCCGGCGGTGATCTGCGTGGCGCCCGACAGGCCCGTCACTGCGACCACGGTCGATGAGCTGGAGGTGCTGCCATTCCCGAGCTGTCCGCCGAAGTTGCTTCCCCAGCAACGGGCCTGACCGCCCGAGACCAGCGCGCAACTGTGATTCCTACCGGTGGCGATCTGGGTGGCACCTGACAGACCCGTCACCCCGACCCGGGTAGAGGAGTCCGCCGTGGTGCCGTTCCCCAGTTGCCCGTCGATGTTGTTGCCCCAGCAGCGCGCCTGGCCTCCGGTCACGAGGGCACACGTGTGTGACCCACCCGCTGCAACCTGGGTTCCTCCAGTGAGGGTCGCCGGCGACGTTGCGGGTTCGACTGAGGCTGCGCCGACGACCTGAGCGGTGACCGCTGCCGCGGCCGGGAGGGCCGGAGCGATCGAGAGGCCCAGCACGGCGAGTGTGGTGGCCACCACTCCTGCGAGCCAGCATCTGGTCCGTGTCATCGCGTCCTCCGGTCGTCCCGTCCGAGTCAGAGAGTTCAGAGAGTTCAGAGAGTATCGTCGGGATTCATCGGGGAGGTCGACGGATCCTCGCATCGTCCTCGGAGTTCGTCGTGATCAACGGTGGCTGCGCTGCGAGACGCTGAACGTCTCGCAGCGGGTCGGATCGGCGCCGGTGGCTGCGCCACTGCAGGCCGAAAGGTCAGGTCCACCCGGCGGCGTCCCCCCGGGAGGAGGGGGATCCACGTGGAGCGGGTGACGGGAATCGAACCCGCATAACCAGCTTGGAAGGCTGGGGCTCTAGCCATTGAGCTACACCCGCGCATCGACCACGCTAGCGGGAGCATCCACACCTGCCGAACCGACGGTGCCTAGGTTGATGACGCGCCACGCGCTGCGGCCACTGCACCCGGAGGTTCCACATGCTCGCCAAGAAGCTCGGTGCCGAGTTCATCGGCACGTTCCTGTTGGTGCTCGGGGGCTGCGGCTCCGCGATCTTCGCCGCCAAGGCGCTCTCCGGGGCGCGCAACGAGATCGGCATCGGTGGCGTCACGCTCGACGCGGCCGGGATCGTGAACAGTGGCATCGGGTACCTCGGTGTCAGCTTCGCGTTCGGCCTGACGGTGGTGTGCGGTGCGTACGCCCTCGGCCACGTGTCGGGCGGCCACTTCAACCCGGCCGTGTCGGTCGGCCTCGCCACGGCCAAGCGGTTCGAGTGGCGGGACGTCCCGGCGTACGTGGTGACCCAGTGTGTCGGCGCCATCGCCGCCGTGGCGGTCCTGTGGGCCATCCAGGCTGGGCGTCCCGGCGGCTTCTCGATCGGCCAGGGGTCGTTCGCCTCCAACGCCTACGGCCAGGAGAACGGACGGATCTTCTACGACCTGCCGGCGGCGTTCATCGCAGAGGTCGTGCTCACCGCCCTGTTCCTGATCGTCATCCTGGGCGTGACCACCAAGGCGGCGTCCAAGGCACAGGCGGCGCTCGGCATCGGTCTGATGCTGACGCTCATCCACCTGATCAGCATCCCGATCACCAACACCAGCGTGAACCCGGCCCGATCGCTCGGCCCGGCCCTGTTCGAGGGTGGCACGGCGCTCGGTCAGCTCTGGTTGTTCATCGTGGCGCCGCTCGTCGGCGGGGTGATCGGCGCCGTCGCCTGGAAGGCGGCGACCGGCGGCGACGACTTCCAGACCGGCGAGTCCGAGGCCGAAGGGGTCGAACAGGCCTGATCGCCGACCGGCCGGTGGGCCCCGCGGGGCCCGGCCGCCTCAGGCGTCGGTGACCCGGCGGGCGAACGGCCAGGACCGGCGTCGCCGACGCACGGGTCGGTCCCAGTTCCACGGCCGGTCGGCGGTCGCGCCGGAACTCCGGGCGAGCCCCCAGGCGAGCGTGTAGGCGCCGCCGTTGATGGCGCCGTGGAGCAGCACGGGGGCCACGACGCTCCCGGATCGGTTCCGCAGCCACGTGAAGAGCAGGCCGGCGGCGGTCGTGCTGGTGACGCTCCCGAGGATCGCCGTGCCACGCGCCGCGGTGGTGGGGAGCTCCTGCAGCGTCGGGTTGGCCTCGGCGAGCGCCGAGGCGGGCAGCACGTGCCAGAGCCCGAACAACCCGGCGGCCGTCAGGTCGGCGCGGACCGCCCAGTTGGGTTCACCCGCGAAGCGCCTGCGGAAGAGGGCGGGCAGGACGCCGCGGAACGCCACCTCCTCGGTGAGCGCAGTGCCGAGCGGGATCTCGACCAGGACGCGCCACACCAGTTCGGACACACCCACCTGGTCGGCGCGGTCGTCCCGGAACGCCCGTCGGGTCCGGGGCACCGCGACGCCGGTCGCGTACAGCAACCCGACCGCACCGGCGGCGCCGAGCCCCCAGCGGAGCCCGCCGAGCAGGTGTCGCCTGGCGAGCCCGAGTTCCGCTGCGGTGCACCCGCCGGCGGTGCGCGCCCACCACACGAGACCGGAGGCCACCGCGACGTTCCACGGGACGTACGCCCACCGGGGGAGGACCCGGTTGGTCATGACGTTCGAGGCGCTCAGCGCCACCACCACCCCTGCGGCCGGCCAGACCTCCGACTCGGCGTGGTCGGGCCGGACCGAGAGGTCGTCCCACCACTCGGGTCCGCCGTGGTCGTGCGGGGTCCCCCTCGACTCGCTCCACCCGGTTCGACCACCGGGCTGCGCGGCAACCCGGGACGGCCCGGTGCTCCCGTCGCGGGACGTCCCCCCGGCCCCGTGGTCCTCTGGGTTCACGCTGGCGCCGACTGCGACTCGCTGCGCTGGGTGCGGTGGCGACCCGAGCTCGTCCAGCGAGCTCCCGAGGTCCGGCCCGCAGGACCGGTGGTCGGGGTGGATGCGGACCTCGACGGTGTGGCGCCGCCGAGGTCGGCACCGGGAGCGTCGTCGCCGGCCGGCGGCTCGGCCTGGCCCTTGATCCGCTCGGCCCGTTCCGTCTCGAGCCGCCGCAGCTCGACCTCGACGTTGGCGAGCTGGTCCTCGGTGTACGGGAGTCGGTAGCCCTCGGCGACGAACCGGGCGGTGTCGGCCCGGTAGTCGTGTCCGGTCGAGCGGAACTGCCCGGGCTCGTTGCGCATCGCATTCGCAGCGTCGATCAGCGTCTGGAACGCGGTGACGACCGGGTACCAACGCTGCGACTCCGGCACCCCCCGGCCGCGGGGCTCACCCAGCCAGTCGGGCGGGGAGTACAGCAGTGTCGGGTCCACGTGGGTGATCGGGTCGTTGTCGTGGCTGAGCTGCACCACCCGGAGTCCGTCCCGCTGCTCCGGCGTGAGCTGCTCGAGTTCCTCCCAGCGGTCGAACACCCCGACGGTGCCCTCGGGGACGAGTGCACCCGGTCGGTCGAGGCCGGCCTTGGACCACTTGGCGAGGTGCGGCATCCCGAACCACAGCGCCCGGTCGATCGAGTAGCGGTCGAGGCCCTCGATGCCCTCCTTCATGACGACGTCGGAGGACGACCACGCGCCCAGGCTCTCGCCGAACACCAGGACGGTCGGTCGTCGGTCCTCGGGGATCCCGAGCAGTCGCTGGTGGACGCCCCAGACGAGGCCCCGGAACTGCCGGCGCCCCTGGCGCACCTTCTGCAGCGACAGGAACGACGGGTAGCGGCCGTACTGGATGCACACCGACGCCACGTTCCCGCGTGTGAAGAACTCGGCCGCCTCGATCATGGTGTGGTCCACCCAGCCCGTGCCGGTCGGGGAGATCAGCAGCAGGTACTCCCGCTCGTAGGCTCCGGTGCGTTCCATCTCCTCGAGCGCGATCTCGGTCCGGCTCGTCGAGTGGATCGGGTGGCTGTTGAACCCGACGAAGATCCGGATCGGAGCGACCGCGGGTTCGCCCATGGTCTCGGAGATGAGCTCGGGCTCGAGCGCGTCGAGGACGAACCGTCGTCCCTGCTGTCCGAGCTCCTCGAACGGGCAGAGGCTGTCGGGCGATCCCGAGACGAGCGGCGAGGTCGGCGGATCGGTGTACCCGGGGTCGACCTTCTCGTTCGCCCGGCCGATCGCGGACACCCCGGCCCAGTAGAGCCCTGCGGTCCCGGCGGCCCAGAGGGCGGCGTTGGTGCTCCGGGCGAGCACGTTCTTGGTGATCCCCGGTCCCAGGTAGCCCTGGAGTCCGCGACGTGAGAGTCGGTATCCGGCGGCGAGTCCCGTGCCGACCGCAGTCACGGCGGCCGTGTTGGCCGCGGACCGCGGGAGGGTGAGCGGCAGCTTGTCGAAGTCGTCGGTGAAGAACGAGCGCCGCTCGGCCAGGTAGTGCCGCGACGCCCAGACCGCGGCGCCGAGCGACGTCCCGGTGGTGACCAGCAGCCGCAGCGCACTGCGCTCGTCGGCGGAGGCCCCGGGCCGGGCCGCACTGAGGACGTCGTAGAGCGCCCCGCCGGCGGCGCCGAGCTCGAGCAGTTCACCGCCGAGGTGGGCCACCTCGCTCGGCCACGCCGGCCCGTCGCCCCGGGGGACCATCCGCAGGCCGCGACCGGCTCCCACCAGGCCCGCCCGGACGGTGAGTCGGAGCGGGAGGCTGGACGAGCCACCGGTGAGCGCGTCGGTGAGGCGCTCGACCCGGTGGCTCACGCCGCGTGCTGCGAGCACCGACAGCCCGCTCACGACTCCCTGGTGGAGCGAGGTCCGCGGCATGAGCGAGGGCTGCATCGACCGGATGAAGTTGGTGGTCTGCAGCGGCGCACCCGGAGAGGAGGTGAGCGGTGACAGGACCGCCAGGACCGACTCGAGACGCTCGATCCAGCTCGTCCCGGTCGCCAGGTGCTCCAGGTCGACGTCGGCGGTGCCGACGGGCTCGAGCGGGTCGGCACCGGGGTCCACTCCCGTCGGGTCGGCACCGACCGGCACGGTCGTGTCGGGACCGATGACGTCCGGGACGAGGGTCGTGCGGCCGGTTCGGCGGGCTCTCGGGAGGCGCATCGGCACAGCGTAGACCCGGGCCCCGACGGCGCCACCCGACGGATCGGACGTTCGCGCCCCGCCCGGACCCGGCACCGCGGCCGGGGTCGATCGGTACGATCCGGACGATGTCCGACCAGCCGGTGTCGCCCGACCTTCCCGGTGATGCCGACGGTGGAGGTGACGCCCCGTCCGGCGTGTCGGCCCGGGCCCGGGTGGTGGGCGACCGGGTCCTGGCCCACTACGCGGCACTGCAGGAGCGGTCCGGCCCGGTGCGGGTGGTCGCGGAGCTGCTGGAACGGACGCTGTCCGAGGGCGGCACCGCGGTCGCCGGACTGCTCGCCTACCGACTCTTCGTGATCGTGTTCCCGGTCGGGGTGATCGTGGTGGCGCTGGCCGGGTTCGACCACATCGGCGCCGCTGGCGCAGCCGGTGACATGGGACTCGGACAGACGGTCGCGTCGTCGATCGCCCAGGCGGGTCGCGACGCCGAACGGAGTCGGGTGCCGTTGCTCGTCGCCGGGGTCGCCGGCCTGGCGTTCGCCACCTGGGGGCTCCTCGGTGCACTCCAGTACGCCGCAGCGGTGGCGTGGAGGATCCCGACCCGGCGGTTCCCCCGGAGGGGCCGGGCGGTCCTGCGGCTGGCGTCGAGCGTGGTGGTGTTCGCCGGGGTGCTCTACCTGTCGATCCTGGTCAGACGGGCGGGTCTCCTGGCGGGGCTGGCCGCGACGGGGGCGAACCTCGTGGCCTGCACCGTCGCGTACTTCGGACTCTCGTGGATCCTGCCGCACCGTTGCCGGGAGTGGTTCTGGCTGGTCCCCGGGGCGCTGGTCGGGACCGTGGGCGTCGCCGGCCTGCAGGTCGTGGCCACCTACTACCTGCCCGGCGAGATCTCGGATTCCTCGCAGACCTACGGGGCACTCGGCGTCGGGCTCGCGACGTTGACCTACCTGTACCTGCTCGGGATGCTCACGTGGCTCGTGCTGCTCGTCGACGTCGTGGTCTGGGAGCACTACCGGACGTCACCTCCCGGGATCCTGCGCCGGATCGCCGAGGTGCTGCCGATCCCCGAGACGACGTTCGCATCGGGTCACGTCGGGGAGCACGACGTGGTCGAGACGGTCGGTGGACCGCAACGTCCGGTGGCCTGACGTCGCGCCCGGGTCCCGACGACTGGCAGGATGCCCGACGTGCCCCCGAGCCTGCCGCCCGAGTCCACGGTCGCCGAACTGGTCGACCTGGTGGGGCCCGGAACCGACGTGATCGTGCCGCTCGGAAACGGCGAGCCGGTTGCCTTCCTCGACGAGCTCGAGGCCCGGGCGGACTCGCTCGAGGGGGTCCGGGTGCACCAGATGCACCCGCTGCGCCACCGGCCGCACCACACCGGGGCGTTCGGTGACCGGCTCCGCCACATCTCGTACTTCCTCAGTCCCGACATCCGGGCCGACTTCGCCGCCGGGCACCTGGATCTGGTCCCGAACGACTTCCACCGGGTGCCGGCCATCCTCCGGCAACGGTGCCGGAGACCGTTGCTGGTCGTTGCCACCTCGCCGCCGGACCACCTGGGCGTGGTCTCGATGGGGGTCACCGCCGACTACGCCGCGGCCCTGCTCGGTGAGGTGCCGGTGGTGGTCGAGGTCAACCCGGACATGCCCCGGACGGCGGGCAGCCACCAGGTGCGACTGACCGACTGCGCGGGATGGACGACCTCGCCCCACACCCTCGTCGAGACCGACGTCCGCCCACCGGACGACGTCGACCGGCGGATCGCAGAGTTCGTCGCCGAGCGGATCCCCGACGGTGCAACGGTGCAGGTGGGGGTGGGGTCGGTGCCCAGTGCCGTCGCCGGCCTGCTGGTCGACCACCGCGACCTGCGGATCCACACCGAGCTGTTCGGCGACGCGCTCGCCGACCTGGTGGAGTCGGGTGCCGTGCGACTCACCGACGGGTCGGGGGAGCCCACCGTGGTGACGACGACGGCGTTCGGCACCGAGCGGCTGTACCGCTGGCTGGCCGAGGAGGACGTGGTCACGTTCCGGTCGGTCGACGTGACGAACAGTCCCCGCGGGATCGCACGGCTCCCCCTCGTCCGGGCGGTCAACGCGACGATGCAGGTGGACCTGCTCGGGCAGTGCGCGTCGGAGTCGCTCGGGCACCACTACGTCTCCTCCTCCGGAGGCCAGGCCGACTTCCTCCGGGGGGCGCAGCTCGCCGAGGACGGCCGGAGCCTGATCGTGACCAGGGCCACGGCGCTCGACGGCACGGTGTCACGCATCGTGGGGGAGCTCACACCGGGCTCGGTCGTGACGGGCCACAAGAACCTCGTCGACATGGTCGTGACCGAGTTCGGTGTGGCCGAGCTCGAAGGACGGACCGTCACCGAACGTGCCGCAGCCCTGGTCTCGGTCGCCGACCCACGCTTCCGGGAGGACCTCGAGCGCGCTGCGCACGGGCTCCTCGACCGCTGAGCCGCGGCTCACGGGAGGAGCCGGGCCCGAGGGGAACCCCCCTCCGGTGTGCGCGTGTGGTCCGCGTGCGCCTGTGGTCGGCGTGCGCGTGTGGTCGGGACGGCGAGATTCGAACTCGCGACCCCCGGCTCCCAAAGCCGGTGCGCTCCCAGACTGCGCCACGTCCCGTCCCGGCGATGCTACCGGCACGGTGCCGATGCACGGGGGGCTCGCGGTGGTCGGTATGCTCCCCGTCCTGTGCAGGCGACCGTGACCCCAGGAGCAGTCGATCGACCGGGCGAGTTCGTCCAGATCGAGGTGGAGTTCACCGAGGAGGAACTCGCACCGTCCGTCGAGGAGGCCTGGGGCCGGGTCGCCAAGGAGGCGCGACTCCCCGGGTTCCGGCCGGGCAAGGCCCCACGGCGACTGCTCGAGGCGCAGTTCGGCACCCTCTACGGCCGCGCCGAGGGTCTGCGCATCGCCCTGCCCGAGTTCTACGCCGACGCCGTCATCGAGCACGACGTCGACGTGATCGCACCGCCCGAGTTCGAGATCACCGAGGGGCAGGAGGAGGGCCCGGTCCGGTTCCTCGCGACGGTCGAGGTGCGACCCGAGGTCGAGGTGACCGGTTACGCCGACCTCCGCGTCGAGGTGCCCTCGCCGTCGGTGAGCGACGAGGAGATCCAGGATCAGGTGGACCGCATCCGCTCGCAGTACGGCGAGCTGGCTGCGGTGGACCGTCCGGCGATCGAGCGCGACTTCGTCCTCGTCGACATCCAGGGCACCCGCGATGGCGAGCCGGTCGAGGGGCTCACCGCGGACGACTTCAAGTACCTCGTCGGCTCCGGGTCGATCGTGCCCGAGTTCGACGAGCACCTCACCGGGTCCAAGGTCGGCGACGTCCTGGTGTTCTCGGCGGTGCCCCCGGGTGGCGACGAGTCCGATCCGATCGAGTTCCGGCTGCTGGTCAAGGGGGTCGAGGAACGGGTCCTGCCCGACCTCACCGACGAGTGGGTCGCCGAGGCGACCGAGTTCGACACCGTCGAGGAGTTCCGGGAGGACCTGCGCTCCACCGCCCTCGGGGCCCGGAGCGAGCACACCCGGTCGTCGGTGCGTCCCCGTCTGGCGGCCGCCCTCGCCGAACTCGTCCAGGTCGAGGTGCCGCAGTCCATGGTGTCCGCCGAGATGCAGTCCCGCCTGCAGTCGCTGGCGTTCCAGCTCGAGGGCCGGGGCATCGGACTCGAGGACTACCTCCGGCTGACCGGGTCCGACCCGGAGTCGTTCTCGGCCGACCTGCGCGTCGCCGCCGAGGAGGCGGTCCGCACCGACCTGGCGCTGCGTGCGGTCGCCGCGGCCGAGGGGCTCGAGGTCGACGAGGAGGAGGTCGACCACGAGGTCGGGCACTTCGCCGCGGGTGGGGACCAGTCGTTCGAGGAGGTGCGCGAACAGCTGGAGTCCGAGGGCCAGCTCTCGGCGGTACGCTCGATGCTGCTGAAGCGGGCCGCGATGGAGTGGCTCGTCCAGCACGCCACCGTGGTCGACCCGGACGGCGTTCCGATCGATCCCGAGCTGCTCGTGCTCCCCGAGCACGACCACGACCACAGCGACCACGACCACAGCGACCACGACCACAGCGACCACGACCACGACTGAGGCCGACCAGCGGCCACCCGACCAGGAGCGACCGAGTGATCGAGCCGAGCAGCTACTACATGCCGAGCGTGGAGTGGGAGACGCCCAAGGGCACCCGCACCTCCGACCTCTACTCGCGGCTGCTGCGGGAGCACATCATCTTCCTCGGCACACCGATCGACGACGTGGTCGCCAACCTGACGTGCGCCCAGTTGCTGTTCCTCGAGTCCGAGAACCCCGACCGCGACATCAGCATCTACATCAACTCGCCCGGCGGTGACATCAACGCCCTCATGGCGATCTACGACACGATGCAGTACGTGCGGCCCGAGATCACCACCCTGTGCTTCGGCCAGGCGGCCTCGGCGGCGGCGGTGCTGCTCGCCGCCGGCACTCCGGGGAAGCGGCTGGCCCTGCCCAACGCCAGGATCCTGATCCACCAGCCCTACGCCCAGTCGGGCTACGCGCAGGTCTCGGACCTCGAGATCGCGGCCAACGAGATCCTCCGGCTCAAGGCGACGCTCGAGCAGGTGCTCTCCCGCCACACCGGCCAGGACGTCGAGCGGATCTCCCGGGACACCGACCGCGACTACGTCATGACGGCGGCCGAGGCCAAGGAGTACGGGATCATCGACGAGGTGATCGAGTCCCGCAGCGGCGCCCCGGGTGGACCGGTCACGGCCATCCGCTGACCCGGAACTCCCCGGTGACGCATTCCGTCGCCGGTCGGCCGTGATCGGCCACAATGGTGCCCCCGGTGGCAGCGGTGCCCCGGTGACCACGACAGCGTCCGGTGTGCACCCCGGTGGGGGTGTCGTCGGACCGAACCACGGCGAGGAGTCCGGTGGCCAAGTTCGGTGACGGAGGCGAGCTGCTCAAGTGCTCGTTCTGCGGGAAGACCCAGAAGCAGGTCAAGAAGCTGATCGCCGGACCGGGCGTCTACATCTGCGACGAGTGCATCGACCTGTGCAACGAGATCATCGAGGAGGAGCTGACCGAGACCGGTGAGTTCGCCCTCGACGAGCTCCCCAAGCCCCGCGAGATCTTCGCCTTCCTCGACGACTACATCGTCGGCCAGGAACAGGCCAAGAAGATCCTCTCGGTCGCCGTCTACAACCACTACAAGCGGGTCCAGCACGGGAGCCGTCCTGGTGTCGACGACATCGAACTGCAGAAGTCGAACATCATGCTCATCGGGCCGACCGGCTGCGGCAAGACCCTGCTCGCCCAGACGCTCGCCCGCATGCTCAACGTTCCCTTCGCCATCGCGGACGCCACGGCGCTCACCGAGGCGGGGTACGTGGGTGAGGACGTCGAGAACATCCTGTTGAAGTTGATCCAGGCCGCCGACTTCGACGTGAAGAAGGCCGAGACGGGGATCATCTACATCGACGAGATCGACAAGGTGGCCCGCAAGTCCGAGAACCCGTCGATCACCCGCGACGTGTCCGGCGAGGGGGTCCAGCAGGCGCTCCTCAAGATCCTCGAGGGCACCACTGCGTCGGTCCCGCCGCAGGGGGGGCGCAAGCACCCGCACCAGGAGTTCATCCAGATCGACACCACGAACATCCTGTTCATCTGCGGTGGTGCCTTCGCCGGACTCGACGGGATCATCGAGCAGCGCATCGGTCGCCGCGGGGTCGGCTTCGGCGCCGAGATCCGCTCCTCGGACGAGCGGTCCGAGAGCGAGTTGCTCTCGGGCGTCCTGCCCGAGGACCTGCTGAAGTTCGGGCTCATCCCCGAGTTCGTCGGACGACTGCCGGTCCTCGGTGTCGTCGACAACCTCGACCGGGCGGCGCTGATCGAGATCCTCGTCGAGCCCAAGAACGCGCTCGTGAAGCAGTACCGCAAGTTCTTCGAGCTCGAGGACGTCGAACTCGAGTTCACCGACGAGGCGCTCACCGCTGTGGCGGACCAGGCGCTCGCGCGTGGCACCGGTGCCCGCGGCCTCCGGGCGATCCTCGAGGAGGTCCTCCTGGGGGTCATGTACGACCTGCCGTCGCGCGACGACGTGGAGCTGGTCCGGGTCGACGAGGCGGTCGTCCGGTCGGGGGAGCCCCCGACGCTGGTCCTGCGGGACCAGGCCCGGTCGCGCTCGCGACGGGCTGCGTCCTGACCGCCCCGTCGGTGGGGATCGGGCGTCGTCGGGCGCACCGGAGCCGGTGATGGGCGAACTCGGCCCGATGGTCGACTGGCTGCAGTCGCACCTCGACCACGAGACGGGCAGTCTGGGGGTCGCGGCGGGGCAGGTCGACGGCCTCGACCTCGGCGTCATGCGCGAGCTCGTCCACGTCCTCGGCGACCCGCAGGACGCGCAGCCGGTGGTGCACGTGACCGGGACCAACGGCAAGGGTTCCGTCGCTGCGATGGTCACCGCCCTGCTGATGGCCCACGGGTTGACGGTGGGCACGGCGACGAGTCCGCACCTGCGCTCGATCAACGAGCGGATCCTGCTGGGCGGGGAACCGGTGCCGGACGGGGTGCTCGCTGAGGCCCTCGCCGGGGTGCGGGCCGTCGAACCGCTCCTCGATGGGCGGCCGACCTGGTTCGAGATCATGGTCGCGGCCGGGTTCCGGTGCTTCGCCGAGGCACCCGTGGACGTCGCCGTGGTCGAGGTCGGGCTGCTCGGCCGCTACGACGCGACCAACGTCGTCGACGGCCTCGTGTCGGTGGTGACCTCGGTCGGGGGTGACCACACCGACTTCGCCGAGGGCTGGGAGGCGGCGATCGCGACGGAGAAGGCCGGGATCCTCCGGCCGGGCGGGACCGCGGTGCTCGGTGACGTTGACCCGGCGTTGTGGCCGATCTTCGAGTCCGAGGGACCGCACCGGCTGTGGTGCGCCGGCCGGGACTTCCGGGTTGCGGACGACCGTGTCGCCGTGGGCGGGCACGTGGTCGACGTCGAGGGGGTGCTCGCGGAGTACCCCGACCTGCTCGTCCCGCTCGCCGGCGCCCACCAGGCGCGCAACGCCGCAGTGGCGGTGGCGGCGACCGAGGCGTTCTTCGACCGGCCGCTCGCCCCCGACGCCGTCGCCGAGGGGCTGGCGGCGGTCCGGGTCGAGGGCCGGTGCGAGGTCATCGGCCACCACCCGCTCGTCGTGCTCGACGGTGCGCACAACCCCGACGCCGTGGAGGCACTCGCACGAACCGTCGACTCCGAGTTCGGGGTGGTCGGCTCCCGCTACCTCGTGCTCGGACTCCTCGCAGGTCGGGACCCGGAGCGGTTCGTCGATGCTGCCGAGGCGCTCCGGCCGGACCTGGTGGTCTGCGTCCCGGTCGGGGAGGGTCCGCGGCGCGGTGACCCGGTCGCGCTCGCCGCGGCGTGGCGGCGTCGCGGCGTCGCCGCGGAGCCCGTCAGCTCGGTCGGAGCCGGCCTCGACCGGATCATGGCCGCAGCGCTCGAGGAGGACCTGGTCGTGGTCGCCGGGTCCTTCCGCCTCCTCGACGAGGCCAGGACGGTGCTCGCCACCACGGACTGAGCCGACCGTTCCGTCCCGTCACCCCGGCCGGGGCCGTGCGGAGTCGTGTGGTCTACCGGCGGCTCAGGCGGTCGGCAGACCGGGGAACCAGAGCTCGAGTTCCCGACGTGCGGACTCGTCGGAGTCGGAGCCGTGCACCAGGTTCTCGTTGGTCGTGGTGGCCAGGTCACCCCGGATCGTCCCGGGCAGCGCCTCGGTGACCTTGGTCGCACCGATGAGCAGCCGAGCGATCTGCCAGGTGTCTTCGCCCGGGCCGTCGACCGCCATCGCCACGACGGGCGAGCGGGTCAGGAAGGCCACCAGTTCGCCGAAGAACGGCTTGTCGGCGTGTTCGGCGTAGTGGGCCTCGGCGAGCGCCGTGTCCACGCTGCGGAGTTCGACCGCCACGAGTGAGAGTCCCTTCTGCTCGATCCGGCGGATGATCTCGCCGACGAGACCACGCTCGACGGCGTCCGGCTTGCACATGACGAAGGTTCGGCTCACGGCGCGCATGCTAGCGCCGGTCCGGGCGACGACCGGCATCTTCTTTACGGTTGTGTTGCGAATCTGTCATGATGCGGCAGCACCCTCCGAGCCGCCCCCACCCCGACCAGCCGACCGGGACGGCCCGTCCGCCACCGGGTAGCGTGAGGTCACCGTCTATGCCACGCCTGTCGACATCGATGTTCAGCACCGGGCTCACCGGCCGGGACATGGCGGTCGACCTCGGCACCGCCAACACGTTGGTCTACGTGCGGGGTGAGGGCATCGTGCTGTGCGAACCGTCCGTGGTCGCTGTCCGCGAACACGACGGCAAGGCCGTGGCCGTGGGGACCGAGGCCAAACGGATGATCGGCAAGACGCCGGCCCACATCCGCGCCATCCGACCCCTGCGCGACGGTGTGATCTCGGACTTCGAGGTGTGCGAGGTCATGCTCCGCTACTTCATCCAGCGGGTCCACAACAGCCGGTTCTCCAAGCCCCGGATGATCATCTGCGTGCCGTCGGGGGTGACCGGGGTCGAGCAGCGCGCCGTGCAGGACGCCGCCGAGTTCGCCGGTGCCCGCAAGCCGGCGCACATCATCGAGGAGCCCATGGCGGCAGCCATCGGGGCCGGGCTGCCGGTGCAGGAGCCGACGGGCAACATGGTGGTCGACATCGGCGGTGGTACGACCGAGGTCGCGATGATCTCGCTCGGCGGGGTGGTGACGAGCCAGTCGGTGCGCGTCGGTGGCGACGAGCTCGACGAGGCGATCATCCAGTACATCAAGAAGGAGTACTCGCTCGCCCTCGGGGAGCGCACGGCCGAGGTCGTCAAGATGGAACTCGGCTCGGCGTGGCCCCTCGAACAGGAGCTCCAGGCCGAGATCCGCGGCCGCGACCTCGTGACCGGACTCCCCAAGACGATCGTCACCTCGACCTACGAGATCCGCGAGGCCATCGAGGAGCCGCTCTCGGCGATCGTCGACGCCGTGAAGGTCACCCTGGACAAGACGCCGCCCGAGCTCGCTGCGGACGTGATGGAGCGGGGCATCGTCCTGACCGGCGGTGGAGCGCTGCTGCAGGGATTCGCCAACCGGCTCGCCAACGAGACCGGCATGCCCATCCGGATCGCTCCTCGTCCGCTCGAGGCGGTGGCGCTCGGTTCGGGTCAGGCGCTCGAGGAGTTCGACTCGCTCCGCGGGATCCTGTTCTCGTCGCACCGCGACTGACCGCCGTGCGGCCGGTCGCCACCCGACGACGATCCCGCTACCTCCTGGTGGTGCTGTCGCTCGTCGCCGTCACGCTCATCGCCCTCGACGCCGGAGGGTTCCCCGTGTTCTCCGGGGCCCGTTCCGTCGCCGGCGACTCCGCAGCGCCGTTCCAAGGGGTCGTCGACACGGTGACGGCGCCGTTCCGCAACGCGTGGAACGGCGTGACCGGGTACGACGACCTGGTGGCCGAGAACCAGCAGCTCCGCGACCGCATCGGTGAGCTCGAGTCCGGTGCGGTGCTCGAGCAGAGCGCCCGTGAGCAGCTCCGGCGCCTGAACGAGCAGCTCGAGCTCGGCTACGTCGACGGGATCCCGACCCAGGTCGCCCGTGTGTCGTCCGGTTCCTACTCCAACTTCGCCGACTACCGCATCGAGATCGACCGGGGATCGTCGAGCGGACTGGCCGTCGGCATGCCGGTCGTCACGCGGTCGGGTCTGGTCGGCCGCCTCGAGCGGGTGGGTTCGACCACGTCGGTCGTCCAGCTCGCGACCGACCCCGACTTCGTCATCGGGGTGCGGCTCGCGTCCACCCAGGACCTCGGGGTCGGGCGGGGTGCGGGCGCCCGGGGCACCTTCGTGGTCGACCGGGGCATCGACCTCGACGACGCCGTGCGCACGGGTGAGGCGGTGCTGACCTCTGGGTTGAGCACCTCGATCATGCCCCCGGACATCCCCGTGGGGATCGTCCGGTCCGTCGATCCGAACCCCACCACCCGGGAGCAGCGGCTCGAGGTGACCCTGTCGGCCGAGCTCACCAAGCTCGACGTGGTCCAGGTGCTCGAGTGGGAGCCGCCGTCGTGAACCTCGACTCACGGGCCGTCCGGTGGGCCCTCGTGTTCACGGTCGTCACGGTCGCCCAGGTTGCGGTCGCCTCCCGGATGTCGATCCTGGGGGTGCACCCGGACCTCCTGCTGCTCCTCGCCGTGACGGCCGGCCTGACGGGTGGGGCGGCCCGCGGTGCCGTGGTCGGGTTCGCGGCCGGGCTCGTGGCCGACCTGTTCCTGTACACCCGCTTCGGGGTGGGCACCCTGGCGGGGACGCTCACGGGGTACGCCGCCGGCGTGGCCGGTGACACCGTGGTCCGGCCCAGCACCCCCATCTGGGCAGCGGCGACCGCGGCGCTGAGTGCGGTGGGGACCCTCCTGTACGCCACCCTGGGACATCTGCTCGGTTCGGGGACCCTTGCTGACCCGAACCTGATCGTGATCGTCGGTATCGTCTCGGGAACCAACGCCGCCCTCTGCGTCCCGGCCATGGCGGTCTGCCGCTGGGCGGGTGACGACCACTCCGCGGTGCAGATCCGCTGAGGGTTCCCGGGGCGCCCCCGACCGACCAACGCCGACCGACCGACGCCGAGCGAGCATGAACACCAGTTCCACACAGGTGAGGCTCAGTGCGATCGGCATCGTCGCCGTCTGCCTGTTCGCTGCGCTGCTGGTCAGGCTCTGGTTCCTGCAGGGTGTCGACCCGCAGCGTTTCGAGGCCGCCACCGAGTCCAACCGGCTCCGCGTGATCCACGAGGAGGGTCCCCGCGGGAGGATCCTCGACCGCGACGGCCGGGTGATCGTCGACAACCGGACGATGATCGTGGTGGCCCTCGACAAGGAACCGCTCCGGCGTCTCGAGGACGAGGAGCGCACCGCGGTGTTCACCGATCTCGCCGACACGCTCACCGGACTCGGTGTGCCGACCAAGGTCAGCACCGTGGAGCGCCGCTACGAGGACGTCCGGTACGCGCCGCAGGAGTACGTCCCGGTGGCCGAGGAGGTGCCCGAGGACGTCGAGCTCTACCTCGCCGAGCGGGCCGAACGGTTCCCCGGAGTGGTCGTGGAGCGGCGCACCGTCCGCTCGTACCCCTACGGCTCGCTCGCCGCGCAGTTCGTCGGGTACGTGGGCGAGGTCAACGAGACCGAGCTGGCCTCGGTCGAGGGGGCGGCGGTCCCGCTCGCCGCGGACGGCACCCCGAAGGAGTACCAGCCCGGCGACAGCTTCGGGAAGGGGGGCATCGAGTTCGCCGAGGAGGCGTCGCTGCGCGCCGTTCCCGGTCGGCGCACCATCGAGGTCAACGCACGCGGTGAGCTGCTCGGCGAGGTCGATCGCGTGGACGCCCGTCCCGGTGACGACGTCTGGCTCTCGCTCGACCTCGACCTGCAGGCTCACGCCGAGCGCCTGCTGGCGGCCAAGATCCGCTCCCTCCGCGGACGAGAGGGTGGTGAGGGGACCCTCAACGCCCCCCAGGGGTCGGTGGTGATCCTCGAACCCGGCACGGGTCAGGTGCTCGCCATGGCCTCGTACCCGTCGTACAACCCGGCGATCCTCGTGAACGGCATCTCGACGGACCTGTGGGAGCAGCTCAACGACCCCAACAACGGCCGCCCGCTCTACAACTGGGCCCTGCAGGGCGCGTACGCACCCGGCTCGACGTTCAAGCCGGTGACAGCGCTCGCCGGGTGGCGCGCCGGGATCATCGGCCCTGGCAACGAGGAGTACGACGATGCCGGCACCTACCGGCTGGGGAACTGTGAGGGCGCGGGCTGCACGTTCCAGAACGCCGGTCGGAAGCGCCTGGGCACGGTCGACCTGGCCCGGTCCCTCGCCGTGTCGTCGGACACCTACTACTACCGGCTCGCCGAGCTGCTCTGGATCAACCGACTGCAGTTCGGTGACAACCCCATCCAGGACGTCGCCACGGAGTTCGGGATGGGTCGCCCGACCGGCATCGACCTACCGGGTGAGACCTCCGGTCGCATCCCCACCCCGGAGCAGCGGCGGGAGGCGTTCGAGTCCAATCCCGAGGTGTTCATGACCGGTGAGTGGTTCACCGGCGACACGGTGATCACCTCGATCGGCCAGGGCGACGTCCTGGTGACACCCCTGCAGCTCGCCGAGCTGTACGCCACGATCGCCACCGGCGGTGTCCGGTACCGACCCCAGGTCATCTCCAAGGTGACCCGGCCGATCGACCAGGCCGAACCGCCCGGGGCTGCGGGGAACTACGAGGTGGTCCGGACCGTCACCCCCGAGGAGGTGGGCCGGATCGAGATGGACGACGACTTCTACCTGCGGGTCCTCGCCGGCCTGATCGGGGTCACCCAGGACGAGGACGGCACGGCCAGTCGGTCGTGGTCGGCCTCTCCCACGGCCTGGACCATGGGCGGCAAGACGGGTACCGCCCAGGTGGCCGGCAAGGCCGACTCGGCGTTGTTCGCCGGGTGGGGCCCGGTCGCAGCGGGCGTCGATCCCGAGTACGCGATCTCGGTCGTGATCCCCGAGGCGGGATTCGGGGGCGACGTGGCGGCACCGCTGGCGTTCCGGATCCTGGCCCCGGCGAGCGACGGCACCCTGCCGACCGCCTGCACGATCGCAGCGGCCGGACAGTGTCGGGACGCCGATGCCAGCGCCGCACAGGCGAGCCTGCGGGACGTGGGGTCGGGGGGCCCGGGGTGAGCACCGACCGGGTGGTCGCACCCTCCGGCTTCCGGTCGAGGAACCTCGGCGACCCGCGACGGCACGTCGACGTCGTCCTCGCCGCGGCCGTCGGCGCGGTCCTGGTCCTCGGCCTCCTGCTCGTCTACTCCGCCACGAGGCGCTTCGAGCAGGGGACCGGCTACGTGGTGCGGCAGTTGCTGTTCGCCGTGGTCGGGATCGCCGCCGCCACGGGGGTGGCCCTCGTCGACTACCGCAGGGTCGCCGACTGGTGGCAGGCCCTCTACGCCGTCGGCATCGTCATGCTCGTCGGGGTGCTCACACCCCTCGGCACCGTCGTCAACGGGACCAGTGGGTGGTACCGGTTCGGGCCGATCGCCCTGCAGCCGGCCGAGTTCGCCAAGCTCGCCACGATCCTGGCGATCGCCGCCTACCTGGGATCGGTCGATCAGGTCGACCTGCGTCGGCTCGCCGGGGCGCTCGGGCTGCTCGGTGTGCCCGTCGTGCTCACCCTGCTGCAGCCGGACCTGGGTTCGGCGCTGGTGTTCATCGTCCTGGGCATGGGGATGCTCGTGGTGGCCGGCGTGCAGATGCGGCACCTCGGGGTCCTGGTCAGCCTGGGGATCGTCGCGATCCTCGTGATCCTCAACTCGGGGGCGCTCGACGACTACCAGACCGAGCGGCTGACCTCGTTCGTCTCACCCGACGGGCAGTCCTACAACGTCGACCAGGCCCAGAAGGCCATCGGCTCCGGTGGTCTGACCGGATTCGGCTTCACCAACGGGCCGCAGACCCGGGGCGGGTTCGTCCCGGAGCAGCAGACCGACTTCATCTTCACCGTCGCGGGCGAGGAGTTCGGCTTCGTCGGGTCCAGCCTCCTGGTGGCCCTGCTCGCCGTGGTGATCTGGCGCTGCTGGCGGGCCGCGCAGCTCGCTGCGGACCAGACCGGGACGCTGCTGTGCATCGGAGTGACCTGCATGTTCCTGTTCCACATCTTCGAGAACATCGGGATGACGCTCGGGATCATGCCGGTGACGGGGATCCCGCTGCCGTTCGTCTCCTACGGCGGGTCCTCGCTGCTCGCATCGTTCGTGGCCGTCGGGTTGGTCCAGTCCGTCCACATGCACCGGTTCTCGTGATGGCGGGCCCGGGCACACCGATGGGTGCCGGAGGGGTCCGCTCCGGTAGGCTCTGGGCACCATGACCGTCCCGTCGGCCGATGTCCGCAGACCGGAGACCGTCAGGACGGACCCGCCCGGGTCGCTGTGGAGCCGGCTCGAGCCGCTGCTCGCCAGGGTCGAGAAACCGGCCCGTTACATCGGCGGAGAGGACGGTGCGGTCCGCCCTGACTGGTCCTCCCGCGCGCCCGGGGGACCGGTGTCGTGGCTGTTCACCTATCCGGACACCTACGAGATCGGCCTGCCCAACCAGGGGCTGCAGATCCTCGCCGAGATCGTCCGGGAGCACCCCCACGGGGTGGCCGAGCGCGCCTACGCCCCGTGGATCGACCTCGAGGCCGAGCTCCGGGCGCACGGCGTCCCGCTGTTCAGCGTGGAGAGCCACCGACCGGCCGGTTCGTTCGACCTGATCGGCTTCAACCTCTCGGCGGAGCTGACCTACACCAACCTGGTCAACCTGGTCGACCTCGCAGGTGTCCCGGTGCGCGCCGCGGAGCGCGCCCCGCACCACCCGCTCGTGTGCATCGGCGGACACTGCACGTACAACCCGGAGCCGGTTGCGGACTTCGTCGACCTGGTGGTCCTCGGCGACGGCGAGGAGGTCGTCTCCGAGATCACCGACGTGGTGCTGGAGTGGAAGGCCGCCGGTCGCCGGGACCGGCGTGAGGTGCTCGAGGCCCTCGCCGCGGTGCCCGGCGTCTACGTCCCGGCCGCCTACGAGGTGTCCTACGACGGCCCCCGGATCCGGGCGATCGAACCCCGCTGGCCCGGGGTGCCGGAGGTGGTCGAGAAGCGGACGATCGCCGACCTCGGGGAGTGGCCCTACCCGAAGTCGCAGCTCGTCCCGCTGACCGAGGTCGTGCACGACCGGCTCAACGTCGAGGTCTTCCGTGGGTGCACCCGGGGTTGCCGGTTCTGCCAGGCCGGCATGATCACCCGACCGGTCCGGGAGCGACCCGCCGAGCAGGTCCGCACGATGGTGGCCGAGGGGTTGCGCCGGACCGGCTACGACGAGGTGGCCCTCACCTCGCTGTCCACGGCGGACTTCTCGAACATCTCGGAGCTCGTCGGTCGTCTCGCCGGGACCCAGGAGTCCGGCGGAGGTTCCGGCGACCTGTGTGGTCCGGTCTCGGTCTCACTGCCGTCACTCCGGGTCGATGCGTTCGGTGTGGGCATCGCCGCCGAGCTCCAGAAGGGCCGTCGCAGCGGGCTGACGTTCGCTCCCGAGGCCGGGACCTGGCGCATGCGGCAGGTCATCAACAAGCTCATCAGCGACGAGGACCTGTACGGGGCGGTCGAGTCGGCGTACTCCCAGGGGTGGAGGCGGGTGAAGCTCTACTTCCTCACCGGACTGCCGACCGAGACCGATCAGGACACGCTCGGTATCGCCGACCTCGCCGCCAACTGCATCGAGGTCGGCCGTCGTCACCAGCGCTCCCCGGGGGTCACGGTGTCGGTCGGCGGCTTCGTTCCCAAGCCGTTCACGCCGTTCCAGTGGTTCGGCCAGAACACCGTCGGCGAGCTGGGCCGCAAGATCGGACTGCTCCGCGATGCGTTCCGCAACGTCCGCGGTGCCCAGATGAAGTGGCACGACCCGGCGGCGACCCTGGCCGAGGGCCTGCTGAGCAGGGGTGACCGTCGCCTCGGACCGGTCATCGAGACGGTGTGGCGGCGCGGCGGCACCTTCCAGGAGTGGTCCGAGCACTTCGACCTCGACCTGTGGACCGGTGCCATGGCCGAGCACGGCCTCTCCGTCGACGACTACGTGTACCGCCACCGGACCGAGGACGAGGTGCTGCCGTGGTCGCACCTCTCGGCAGGCCTGCACCAGGACTTCCTGTGGCAGGACTGGCAGGACGCACTCGCCGAGGTCGGTCTGCCCGACTGCCGGTGGACGCCCTGCTACGACTGCGGTGCCTGCACCGGCTACGGGATCGAGCACGTGGTCGCATCGGCCACGCCGCCGGCCGGGGGATCCCAGGGGACCGGCCAGGGACTCTCGTGGACGCCGGGCGGACCGGCTGCGGTGCCGGTCGGCGCCCCGACCCGGAGGACGACGTGAGCCGGTTGCGGGTGCGGTACACCAAGCACGGACGCATCAGGTTCCTGTCGCACCGTGACGTGGCCCGGTGTCTCGAGCGGGCGGTCCGGCGGGCCGGTCTGCCCGTCGCCTACAGCCAGGGGTTCAGCCCCCGGGCCCGGCTGCACTTCGGGCTGGCGCTGTCGACCGGGTTCGAGTCCGACGCCGAGTACTTCGACGTCGACCTGGTCGACGGTCGGTCGGCCCCCGGGCTGGACACGCTCCCCTCGGTGCTCGGTTCCGCGCTCCCGGAGGGCATCGACGTGGAGGCCGTGGTGCCGATCGCTCCGGGCACCCCGTCCCTGCAGGACGCCGTGGTGTCGTGCACCTGGAGGTTCACCGTCCCGGGCGCGGCGCCCGGAGCGCTCGCCGAGGCCGCGGCGCGGCTCACGGCACGGGAGTCCATCCCGCTGACACTCGTCAGGAAGGGCAAGCAGGTACGCGAGGACCTGCGCCCCCTGCTCGGCGGCATCGTCGCCGAGCCCGGGGCGATGGGCACCGAGCTCACGGTCGACCTCGGCACCAAACCTCGCAGCGTCCGTCCGGTGGAGTTCCTCTCCGCCCTGGACGCACCGGAGCTCACCGGTGACGTCGCCGACGTCCGCGTGCTCCGGACACACCAGTGGATCAACGTCGACGGGAGGCGCTGCGAGCCCATCTCGCTCGGTGCACCGTCGACCCGCATCGGGGAACGCGCGTCGTGAACGCCGGTCCCGAGGTGCGCAACGTGAAGGGACATCCCCATGTCGGATTCGACGACCAGTCCTCCCCCCAGCGGGGGAGGCGACCAGACCAACCGGACGGCTCCGGAGCCTGTGGCTCCCGAGGCCCCCTCCACCGGGGGATCGCCTCCCGCTGAGTCGGCTGCCAAGCCGAAGATCGGCGACTCCCGGCCCGCCCCACCCCGGCCGGCGGGTGCCACGACCGCACCTGCTCCCGGTGGACGTGCCGCCGGTGGTGGTGCTGCGGAAGGTGCCGGCGGAGGTGCTGGCGGAGGTGGTGGTGCCGGCGGATCCGGGACCGGTTCGGGTCGCCGTCGACGTCGCCGGCGCGGCGGACGCGGCGGCCAGGGCGGTCCGGGCGGCCAGCAGCGATCCGGACAGGGCAACCAGCAGCGTGGTGGTCAGGGTGGTCAGCAGACCAGGGCCGGAGCGCCGGGACCGCGCGGCGGCCGGCGTCCGGACGGCCCGGCCCCCGTCGACGGCGGTGACCTGGGCGTCGAGCCGGTCGAACTCGACGAGGCCACGCTGGAGCGCCGCCGGGGCCGCCAGCGCAAGGGCAAGGCGGTCGGTCGCTTCCAGATGTACGTCCACGTGGCCGGGGAGGTGACCCACACCTCGATCTTCGAGGGTCGGTCGCTCATCGAGCACTACGCGTCGCGACCGGCAGACGACGTGTTCGAGATCCACGGGAACATCTACGTGGGCAAGGTCGAGAACGTGCTCCCGGGCATGGAGGCGGCCTTCGTCGACATCGGCACCCCCAAGAGCGCCGTGCTCTACCGCAGCGACGTGCAGTTCGACCCGGACGAGGTGGAGACCCAGGGCGAGACCCCTCGGATCGAGGACCTGCTCCGGGCCAAGCAGCTGATCGTGTGCCAGGTCACCAAGAACCCGATCGCGCACAAGGGGGCCCGCCTCACCCAGGAGGTGTCCCTCGCCGGCCGGTTCGTCGTGCTGGTGCCCAACTCGACGACCTACGGGATCTCCAAGCGGCTCCCGGACACCGAACGCAAGCGTCTCCGCAAGATCCTCGACCGGGTGCGTCCCCAGGGCCACGGCATCATCGTCCGGACCGCTGCCGAGGGCGCGACCGCCGAGGAGATCGAACGCGACGTGACCCGGCTCGCCGACCAGTGGACGCGCATCTCGGAGCTCGCCGCCGCCCAGAACCGTCCCGGCCTCGTCTACCGGGAGCCGGCGTTCGCCATGCGGATGATCCGCGAGGAGTTCAACGCTGAGTACCGCTCCGTCCTGATCGACGACCGTGCCCTCTACGAGGACCTGCGGGACTACGTGACCGCAGTCGCGCCGGAGCTCGCCGAACGGGTGGAGTACTACGACGCGCAGGCCGAGCAGCTGTCCCTGTTCGACCGGTTCCACGTGACCGAACAGCTCGCCAAGGCGCTCGACCGCACGGTGTGGCTGCCGTCGGGGGGTTCGCTCGTGATCGAACGCACCGAGGCGCTCACCGTGATCGACGTCAACACCGGCCGCAACGTCGGCTCCTCGTCGCTCGAGGAGACGGTGCTCCACAACAACCTCGAGGCCGCCGAGGAGATCGCCCGGCAGCTCCGCCTGCGTGACATCGGCGGGATCATCGTGATCGACTTCGTCGACATGGACGTCAAGGAGAACCGGGACCGGGTGGTCAAGGTGTTCCGGGAGGCCCTGGCCCGGGACAAGACCAGGACGCAGGTGTTCAACATCTCGGACCTGGGCCTGGTGGAGATGACGCGCAAGCGGATCGGTGAGGGGCTCCTCGAGTCGGTGGCGGAACGGTGCGGGACCTGCTCCGGCCGGGGACTGATCGTGCCCGAGGACCTGCTGGGCTGATGTGCGCCGGGGCGGCTGACCCCGGTAGAGTCCAATCCCTATGTACGCAGTGGTGAGGACCGGCGGCAAGCAGTACCGGGTGCAACAGGGCCAGCGGGTCCGCGTCGAGCGGGTGGCCCCGACCGGCGAGACCGTCGAGCTGACCCCCGTCCTGCTCGTCGACGGTGACACCGTGCTCGCCACGCCCGAGCAGCTCCGGGGCGCCAGCGTCTCGGCGACCGTGGTCGACGAGGGTCGTGGGCGCAAGATCCACGGGTTCGACTACAAGGCCAAGGCCCGGGTGCGGCGTCGCTGGGGCCACCGGCAGAACTACTCGACCATCGAGATCACCGGCATCTCGCGGGGCTGACCCGCAGGTTGTCCGGCCCGGTCGACGCACCGGGACGCAGATCCAGGAGGATCCATGTCGAAGACCAAGGGTGGGGGCTCCACCAGGAACGGCCGGGACTCACAGAGCAAGCGGCTCGGGGTCAAGGTCTACGACGGGACGACCGTCACCGCCGGTTCGATCATCGTGCGCCAGCGGGGCACCCGGATCCACCCGGGCGACAACGTCGGCCGTGGCGGCGACGACACCCTGTTCGCACTCGCCGACGGCAGGGTCAAGTTCGGCTCGAGCCGCAACCGCAAGATCGTCAGCGTCCTCCCCGCCGAGGACTGATCCGGCCGACCGGTCGGTCAGCCGATCCCGGGCGGCAGGGACGCCGGGTCCCACCCCAGCTGGTCCACCGCCTGGCTGAAGGCGTAACGGTCCGTCATCCCACCCACGTAGGTGACGGCCGCGGTGAGGGCGGCGGAACTCCCGGCCTCGGGCGGCTCCACCCCGCTGCCCGGGGGTGGTAGCGCTCCGGGGCGCTCGGCGAGGTGCTCGACCAGGGCGCGCAGCACGGCGATGACCGTCGCGGACTGCTCGAGCGATGCCGGCCGCATGTAGATGTGCTCGTAGTTGAACCGTCGGAAGGCGGCGAGCGCCCCGGCGGTCGTCCGGTCCATCCCGATCCGTCCGGTCGCCCCGGCCGTGTCGACCACGGCGTCGATGAACGTGTGGAGCTGCCGACTGCGCCGGTCGCCGCAGTGGTCCCGGACGACCTCGGGGAGGCGGTCCGGGTGGGTGATCCCGACGTGGACCGCGTCCTCGAAGTCGTGGCAGACGTAGGCGATCCGGTCGGCCCACGAGACGATCTCCCCCTCGGGTGTGGACGGTGACGGTCGCGACCACGAGTGGTTGCGGATGCCGTCGAGGGTCTCCCGGCACAGGTTGAGCCCTGCCAGCACCACGTCCGCCCCCCACGTGGCGTGGTCGTACCCCCCGTCGACGTAGGGGCTGAAGGCGTCCTCGGACGCGTGGCCGCCGGGACCGTGACCGCAGTCGTGGCCGAGTGCGATCGCCTCGGTGAGCGCGACGTTGGCGCCCACGGCCCGGGCGATGGCCACCGCCACCTGGGCGACCTCGAGTGCGTGCGTGAGCCGGGTGCGCTGGTGGTCCTCGGGGAGCACGAACACCTGCGTCTTGCCGGCGAGCCGTCGGAACGCGGTGCTGTGGAGGATGCGGTCCCGGTCGCGCTCGAAGCACGTCCGTCGAGGATCGGGTGCCTCGGGCACGAGTCGGTCCCCGGCGTCGCGCGCCCGGGTGGCTCCTGGTGCGAGGAGTCGCTCCTCGAGTTCCTCGCGGGCCCGGCGGTCGCCGAGCGGACCCGAGCCGAGCGGTCCGGAACCCAGCGGCCCGTCGGCCAGTGCGGCCGAGCTGTCGGCGTGGGCCAGGGCCACCACCCGGCCGCTGCGCTCCTGCTCGTGGCCCGACATGGTGGCGGCCCACTCGACCGCCCGCTCACCGAGCTGTGGCGCGGCGTCGCCGGCCGACGGGTGCGTGTCGAGATCCTCCACGCCCGTCATCGTACGGGTGGGTGGTGACAGCCACGGCGGACCGCGGTCCGGCGCCCCACCCCCGGTCCGACGGACCGGGCATCTAGGGTGCTCGCGTGTCGAACTTCGTCGACGAGTGCGCGCTGAACGTGCGGGGTGGCGACGGGGGCGCGGGCTGCGTCTCGTTCCGCCGGGAGTCGCACACCCCCATGGGCGGACCCGACGGCGGGGACGGCGGCTCCGGTGGTGACGTCTGGCTGGTGGCCGACCACAACGTCGCCTCGCTCCTCGCGTTCCGGGACCACCCGCACCGGCGGGCCGCTTCGGGCGCGCACGGATCGGGTCGGCGGCGCCACGGGTCGAGTGGTCGCGACCTCGAGGTGCCGGTGCCGGTGGGCACCGTCGTGCGCGACCGGGATGGCGTCGTCCTGGCCGACCTGCCGGGACACGGTGACCGCTGGCTCGCGGCCTCCGGTGGTGTCGGTGGCAAGGGGAACGCCCGGTTCCTGTCGAACCGTCGGCGCGCCCCGGCCTTCGCCGAGCAGGGTGAGGCGGGGGAGGAGCGCTGGATCTGGCTGGACCTCAAGCTCCTCGCCGACGTCGCCATCATCGGCTTCCCGAACGTGGGCAAGTCCACGCTGATCTCCCGGATCTCGGCGGCTCGCCCCAAGATCGGGGACTACCCGTTCACGACTCTGGAGCCCCAGCTCGGAGTGGTCCGACTCGGCGACGGGGCCGACGCCTTCGAGATGGTCGTCGCGGACATCCCCGGGCTCATCGAGGGCGCCGCAGAGGGTCGGGGACTCGGTCACCGCTTCCTCCGGCACGTGGAGCGGGCGCGGGTGCTGCTCGTCCTGTGCGACCTGTCACCCATCGCCGCAGCAGCACCGGCCGAGCAGTACCGGATCCTCCTCGACGAGCTCGCCCGGTACCAGGTCCAGCTCGGCGTCGAGGCCCTCGACCTGGTCGACCGGCCCCGGGTGGTGGCCGGGTCCCGGGCCGACCTCGCCGATCCCGGGGTGCTGGACACGTGGGCCGACGGCCTTGAGGTCCCCGACTCCCCGGAGTCGCAGGCCGAGCCGCCCGTCGCCGTCTCGGCGGTGACGGGCCTCGGCGTCGACCGGCTGCTCGGGGAACTGCGTCGCAGGGTCGAGTCCGCCCGGGCCGAGGAGCCCGAGCGCGACGGGTTCGTGACGCTCCGGCCGGTACCCGAGGGCATCCGTGTCGTCCGGCACGACGATGCCAGCTTCGAGGTGCTCGGCCGGGCCGCGCTGCGGGCCGTCGGGCTCTCGGACCTCACCCAACCCGAGGCGCTCGACGAGGCGCGTCGCCGGCTCGATCGGCTCGGGGTCGACCGCGCCCTGGCCCGGGCCGGGGCGCGCAACGGGGACGTGGTGCGCATCGGGGACCTGGTGTTCACCTACGACTCGATCGACGAGCTCGACGTCCAGCCGTTCGACGAGGCGCCCGCCGACCGGAGGGGAGGGGCCTCGTGAGGCTCGTCGCCAAGTACGGGACCTCGAGCCTGACCGACCACGCCGGCAGGATCGACGATGCGGCGGTGGCCAAGGCAGCCGCCGAGATCGCCGCTGCCCGTGCCGCCGGTCACGAGGTCCTCGTGGTGACCTCGGGTGCGGTCGCCGCAGGCCTGCCCGTCCTCGGCATCGACACCCGGCCCGGTGACGCCCGGACGTTGCAGGCGGTGTCGGCCGTCGGGCAGGCGCAGCTCGTCCAGACCTGGTCGCGCCACCTGGGCGCGCACGGGTTGGTCGCGGGTCAGGTCCTGCTCGCCCCGCTCGACTTCATGGTCCGCACCCAGTACGTGCACGCCAAGGACACCCTCGAGCGGCTCCTCGAACTCGGGGTCGTGCCGGTCGTGAACGAGAACGACGTGATCGCGGACGACGAGATCCGCTTCGGGGACAACGACCGCATCGCCGCCCTGCTGGCCCAGCTCGCCTCGTGCGAGCTGCTCGTCCTGCTCACCGACACACCCGGCCTGATGGACGCCGACCCGCGCGTCGTCGGGGAGGCGTCGCTGATCGAGGAGATCGTCGCCGTCGACGCCTCCCTCGAGGAGCTCGCCGGGGGCAGCGGGACCGACCGGGGTTCGGGCGGCATGGCCTCCAAGCTCGCTGCGGCCAAGATGGCGGCGTGGTCCGGAGTGCGGGCGGTGATCGCCCACGCGGACCGCCCCGCCGTGCTCGTCGAGGCGATCGACGGCGTCGCCGGGGTGGGGACGGTCGTGCGGCCCCGGGCGGCCCGACTGAACGCCCGGAAGCTCTGGATCGCGTTCGCCGTCGTGCCATCCGGCAGGGTCGTCGTCGACGAGGGGGCGGCCGCGGCGATCGCCGCCGGTGGCCGGTCGTTGCTCGCCGCCGGGGTGGTCGAGGTGCAGGGTGAGTTCGACGCTGGCGCCGCTGTCGAGGTGGTGGGCCCCGGGGGCGGTGTGGTCGCCAAGGGTCTGGTCGGCGTCGGTTCCGACGAACTCCGCGGCATGGCCGGACTGCGGTCGGCCGAGCTGGAGGGCCGTGACGCTGCGGTCGTCCACGTGGACGACCTCGTGGTCCTGCCGGACTGATCCGGCCGGGGTTCAGCCGGCCGGCGTGTCTCCGGTCTCGTCGCCGGAATCGCTGTCGGACTTGCCGGTGTCGCTGCCGGTGTCGCCGGTGTCGCCGGCCCCGGAGGTGGCCGCCGGAGCGGCTGCGGCACCTGCGGTGGCCGCGGCGGCCGCCGGTGCCGCGGTCGGGTCGCCGATCCCCAGCTTCGAGCGGATCTCCGACAGTCGGGCCTGGGCCTCGACGTTGACCGCCGCCTGCTCGATCTCGACGATGCGGGACTCGACCGACATGTCCTGGATCTCGGCCATGCCCTTGGCCTTGGCGTGACGGGCCTCGATCTTCTCCTTGACCTCGGCGAGGGTCGGCACGTCCTCGCCGACCTGCTCGCTGAGGGAGGCCATGGCCGAGTTCATCTGCTCCTGCATCTTGGCCTGGTCGAGCTGGGAGAGGAGCCGCTGCTTCTCGGCGAGCTTCTGCTGCAGGACCCGGGAGTTCTGCTGCACGGCCGCCTTGGCCTGCTCCGAGGCCTGCGTCGACTGCAGGGCGAGGGTCTTCAGCCCCTCGATGTCCTGCTCCTTGGCGATCAGCTGGTTGGCGATCGCCTCGGCCGCCGAGGTGTACTCGGCCGCCTTGGCCGCGTCACCGGCCTTGGTCGCCTCGTCGGCCATGAGCACGGCCTGCTGTGCGTTGCGGTTGAGCTGTTCGAGCTGGGCGAGGGCCTCGTCGAGCCGGCTCTGCGTCTGCTTCTGGTTGGCGATCACGTTCGCCGCCTGCTCCTTGAGCCGACGGTGCTGCTCCTGGGCCTCGGTGATGGCCTGCTCGAGCTGGATCTTCGGGTCGGCGGCGTCGTTGAAGGCGCTGTTCAGCTTGGCCCCGAGGTACTTCCAGAACTTCTTGATCGACTTCCACATGGTTCGCACTCCTCATCGGCGCGTGGACGGCGAGAGCCTAGCCACCGATGCCACGTCCCCGACTGCGCCAGCCGGTGGTGACCCTCCGGAACAGGGGTTCGAACCCCACCGGGCGCAACAGCAGCGTCGCCCCGGCGAAGGCGACCAGACCCACACCGACGCCGACGAGCACCTCGAGCAGCGCCCGGCCGTCGGTGCCGGGGCGGAGCAGGACGAAGGTTCCGAACAGCACCAGTCCGACCACCACGCCGACCCCGGCGGCCCGGGCGAGTGCGGTGCAACCCGGGCGACCGAACAACCGGAGCCCGTCGCTGCCGGACCCATTCCCGCCGGAGCGCAGGGTACGCGCCAGGGCGGCGAGCGCCACGACCACGATCACCCAGTAGCTGAGCGAGTAGGCGAGGGCCAGGCCGGCGCCTCCCAGGGCGGCGGTCAGCGGGAACATGATCGCCACGTTGAGGACGTTCTGGGTCAGGTTGAGCCAGAAGGGCGTGCGAGTGTCCTGGCGGGCGTAGAAGGCCCGGACGGCGAACAGGTAGACGGCGAAGGCCGGCAACCCGACGGCGAACCCCTGGAGCATCTCGGCGGTCAGCGTCGTGTCGGCCGCGTCGAAGTTGCCCCGCTGCAGGACCAGTTCGACCAGGGGGCGGGCGAGGAGCAGCAGGCCGACCGCCGAGGGGACCATGAACGTGACGAGCAGGCTGGTGCCCTCGGTGAACCGGCGGGCGAAGTCGCGGTGCCGGCGCTCCGCTGCGGCCTCGGCGAGTTCGGGCAGCGAGGCCGTGGTGATCGACACGGCGATGAGGCCGTAGGGGAGCTGGAAGAACGCGAAGGAGTACATGAACGCCGAGAGCGCGCCGGTCTCCAGCGTCAGGGCGAGGCCCAGGATGATCAGGAACGCCACCTGGTTGGACGCCGCGTAGCCGATGACCCAGCCCGAGAAACCGACGAGCTTGCGCACCGCCGGGTGACCCGGCCGGAAGTGCCAGCGCAGGCGGAGGTCCGACCGCCGGAGCGACGGGACGAGGGCGAACGCCATGGCGGCCACACCGGCGGTCGTCCCGAGTCCCAGGATCCACAGCTGCGTCGAACCGCCGCGGGTCGACGCCCACGCGACGCTGGCGAGCGCTGCTGCCGCGGTGATCAGGTTGGTCAGCACCGGCACGAACGCCGGGGCGGCGAAGCGCCGCCGGGCGTGCAGCAGCGCCGTGAACAGCGTGACCAGTCCGTAGAAGAGGATCTGGGGGAGGAGCAGCCCCATGAGGTCGTCCCCGAGGGCGAGCTGCTGCCGGCGCTGCTCACCCTCGAGCGGGATCGCGAACAACAGGTTGATGAGCGGCGCGAGCAGGGTGACGAGCAGCGTGAGGGCGACGATGCCCACGAACGACACCGTGGTGATGGCCGAGGCCGAGTCGTCGTCCGGGTCGTCGAAGGCCCGGACGAACAGCGGGACGAGCGTCGAGGAGAGCACCCCGCCGAGCACGAGCTCGAAGAGGATGTTGGGGGTGGTGTTGGCCAGGTTGTAGACGTCGGCGATCTCGGTCAGCCCGAGGGCCGCGGTGAGCGCCGCGATCCGCACCAGGCCGGTGACGCGGGACAACGCCGTGCCGATCGCCGGTGCGGAGCTCGCCCGCAGCAGGCTGCGGGACCGTCGTGCGGCGAAGCCGGCGTCCCCGGTCCCGGCACCGCCGGCACTGCCACTGCCACGCTCACGTCGCAGGTGGTCCTCGGTCCGGTCGACCACGGCCGCATCGTCGCCGAGCGCCTCGGCGAGCGCGACCTCCTCGGCCTCGTCGCGTCGGACCTGGTCGGGGTCCGGGGAGGTCCGACTCACCCGGCGGTCCCGGCGAACCCGGTCCCCGGCGTGGCGCTCGTCTCCTCGATGGCCTGCCGCAGGGCCTCCATCTCGCCGACGATCGAGTCGACCTCGGTGTCGAGGCCGCCGAGCTCGCTCGTCTCGGCCTGGGTGACCGAGAGCTCGACGGTCCGGGTGACGGCCTCGTCGATGCGGGCATCGAGCAGGCGGAGGCGGTCCCAGGTCGACTGCACCGTTGCGTCGAGCCGGGCCGCCGAGGCGAGCTGCGACTCGAGTGCGGCGACCACCTGGGCGTTGCCGCCGGCGTCGCCGTAGTGGCGGGCGGTGTCGAGCTCGGCCTGGATGGCCCGGGTGTCGATGCGTCCCCGGCCCTGTTGGAGGGTGTTGCCGGCCGCGGCGACACGGGCGGCCTCGGCCACCGCGACGTCGAGCCGTCCCCCGAGCTCACGGAGCCGGTCCTGCAGCGGACCCGGCCGGACCCCGTCGGCTGCCTCGTCGAACCGGCGCCGGGCGTCGATCACGCCCTGCAGCAGCGTCCGCCACGGTTCGCTCAACTGTCTGGGTTGCACCGGGAGGGCGCTCGGGTTCCCGGGCACGGCGGCGAGCACCCGGACCACCCACGCTCCGACGGCGCCGAGCACCGCGCCGATGGGTCCCAGTCCGACCAGGATCCCCGCCGCCGCTCCGGCTCCCGCGGCCACGATCGCCGACGGTGAGGTGGTGGCGCGGGCGACCCTCGGGGTCAGGAATCGGTCACGGAACGACGCCATGGTCCAAGGCTTGCAGATCGGCCACGTGCGCGGGGTCCAGAGCCACGATGTGCTGCCCGGAACAACCCGGTGAGCCATTTCGGCGGCGGTCCTGCGTCCGTCGGGCGGAGGTTGCACCGTCCCGGGGTGACGACTCCTGCCGGGTCACCCGGGCGCTCACATCGCCAGCACGGACAACGGGGTCGCGGAGAACACGGTGGCGCCGTTACCGAGTTCCCCGGACTCGTTGACTCCCCAGCAGCGTGCCTGACCGCCGGCGACCGTCACACACGTCGATGCCCGACCGGCGGTGATCCGGACGGCCCCCGACAGTCCCGTGACGCCGACGGGTGCAGGGCTCGGCGATCCGGCGAATCCTGCGCCGAGCTGACCGAAACCGTTGGCTCCCCAGCACCGGGCCTGGCCGTTGGAGAGCACGGCGCACGAGTGTGATCCGCCCGCTGCGATCTGCACGACCCCCGAGAGGCCGGTCACAGCGACCGGGGTCGAGCTCGACGCACCGACGCCGGAGTTGCCGAGCTGGCCGGAGAAGTTCGCTCCCCAGCACCGAACCTGTCCACTGCCGAGGAGCGCGCACGTGTGGTCGTTGCCGGCTGCGATCTGGCTGACGCCAGAGAGTCCGGTCACGCCGACGGGCGACGTGAGGCCTCCGCCGGAGATACCGCTGCCCACCTGGCCGACGAAGTTGGCGCCCCAGCACCGCACCTGTGCGACGGCCAGGAGGGCGCAGGTGTGGGATCCACCGGCGACGATCTGGGTGGCGCCGGACAGGCCGTTCACCGCGACCGGGGAGACGGTCGGATCGAAGCTGACCTGGGCGTTCCCGAGTTGCCCCGCCCCGTTGGCTCCCCAGCACCGGGCCTGACCGCCGGCGACGAGCACACAGGAGTGGGAACCTCCTGCGGCGACACGGGTGGCGCCGGACAGGCCGGGAACGGCCACCGGTGCAGATGCATCGGTGACGGCTCCGTTGCCGAGCTGACCCGAGCCGTTCTCACCCCAGCACCGGGCCTGCCCCCCGGCGACCAGTGCGCAGGTGTGGTCACCGCCGGCACTGGCCTGTGTCGCTCCGGAGAGCCCGGTCGTTGCGACGAGTGTCGAGGTGGCCGAGCCGATCGATGGATCGCCCAGCTGACCGGAGGAGTTCTCGCCCCAGCAACGCAGCTGACCGGCAGCCACCACGGCACACGAGTGGGCTCCCCCGGTCGTGAGGACACTGGCACCTGAGAGCCCGATCACGGCCACCGGGAGGGGCACCGGCGCTCCGCTCGAACTCGTCCCGAGCGCCCCGGAGCGGTTGCTGCCCCAACACCTGACCTGACCGCTGGTCAGCACGGCGCAGGTGTGGGTCGCACCGCCCTCGACCTGGGTGACGCCGGAGAGACCGGCAACTGCGATCAGAGCGGTCGTCGACGTCGAGAACCCGCCGCCGAGCTGACCGTCGAGGTTGTTCCCCCAGCAGCGGACCTGGCCGCTGGTGAGCACGGCACAGTTGTGGCCTCCGCCGGAGCTGACGGCGATGGAGCCCGAGAGGCCCGACACCCCGACCGGGGTCAGTTGGTCGCTCCCGGCGGCGCCCGTACCGAGTTGGGCCTCGAAGTTCCGACCCCAACACCTGCCCTGACCCGTCGAGAGCGTCGCACACGAGTGCTCGATGCCGACCGAGATCGACGTCACCCCGGCGAGTCCAGTGACTGCAGTTGGGACGAGGCTCTCGGCCAGGGTGCCGTTGCCGAGTTGGCCGGTCAGGTTGCCACCCCAGCAGCGGACCTGGCCCGCAGTCAGTCGGGCGCAGGTGTGGACCTCCCCGGCGGCTACCTGGGCAACTCCGGTGAGTCCCGGGACGGCGACGGGGCTGGTCGAGGGGGCGTTGGTGCCGTTGCCCAGCTGACCGGAGAGGTTGCCACCCCAGCAGCGGACCTGACCGCCGGCGACGGTGGCGCAGGTGTGGGCGACCCCGCTGCTCAGGTGCGTCACCCCCGACAGTCCGGCGACTGCGACGGGGACCGTCGACGAGGTGACGCTGCCGCTGCCCAGCTGACCGGAGAGGTTCCCACCCCAGCAGCGGACCTGACCGCCGGCGACGACGGCGCAGGTGTGGGAATCGCCCGCACTGAGACGGGTGGCTCCGGACAGGCCCACGACGCCGACGGGCATCAGCGACGTCGTCGTGGTCCCGTCGCCGAGCTGTCCGGATGAGTTGTCGCCCCAGCAGCGGACCTGGCCGACCAGGAGCAGGGCGCAGGTGTGGCCGAGCCCACTCGTGACCTGGCTCACCCCAGAGAGACTCGTCGACGCCGGGGTGAGTCCGGATGCTGCACGACTGGGTTCGACGCTGCGACGAGCCGCACCCAGCGAGGTCGTTCCGTCTGCACGGTCCGGTGGAGCGATGAGCACGATGAGGCTGACACACGTCAGGAGAGTTGCTGCGAGGGTCGTTCGTCGGATCGCTTGCATCCGTTCCACCACGTTGCGCTCCTCGATCTCGCATGGCTTGCAGTCACCGCACCGTTCGTTCATGTGGGGCCGACCCGCCACAGCCGCTCCGGTGAGGTGGAGTTCCGATGCCTCAGATCGGGCCGATCACCGTCTGAGGGGTCGTGGAGAGCACGGTCGCCCCGTTGCCGAGCTGTCCGTTGGAGTTCGACCCCCAGCACCTGACCTGCGAGCTACCCAGACGGGCGCAGGTGTGGTTCGTACCGGCCGCGAGTTGCGTCGCCCCGGACAACCCGGTCACGCCGACGGCGAGCGGTACCGGAGCGAAACCGATGGACCCATTGCCGATCTGACCGGAGGTGTTCGATCCCCAGCAGCGGACCTGACCGCCCGAGACGACGGCACACGCGTGGTCGCCCCCGGCGGCGACCTGCGTTGCGCCGGAGACGCCGATGACACCCAACGGAGTGGTCGACTCGGAGCCCGCCGTCGAGTCGTTCCCGAGCTGCCCGGAGAAGTTGGCGCCCCAGCAGCGCAACTGGCCGGCAGCCAACAACACACACGAGTGACTGTTCCCCGATGCGATCTGCGTCGCGCCGGTGAGGCCGGTGACCACCACGGGAACGGCGGAGTTGCTGAGCGTCCCGTTGCCGAGCTGCCCAGAGTTGTTGTCACCCCAGCACCGGGCCTGTCCACTGGTGAGCAGGACGCACGTGTGCGACACCCCGGCACTGATCTGGGTCGCGCCGGACAGTCCCGGCACGGGCACCGGCACTGCGGAGAATGCGCTGGTCGCCCCGTTCCCGAGCTGCCCGGAGCTGTTGTCGCCCCAGCAGCGGACCTGACCGCCGGCCACGACGGCGCAGGTGTGGGCGAACCCAGCGGCCAACCTGGTGGCTCCCGAGAGTCCCGGAACGCCGACGGGGGTGGAGCTCGACACGGTGGAGGATGGGTCGAGACCCAGCTGCCCCGAGGTGTTGAGGCCCCAGCAGCGGGCCTGCCCCCCGGAGACCAACGCGCACGTGTGGGTCCAACCGCTGGCGACTGCGGTGGCCCCCGACACGCCGCTGACGGCGACCGGCGCACTCGACCCAGAGGTGGAGCCATTGCCGAGCTGGCCAGAGGTGTTCCCTCCCCAGCAGCGGATCTGACCGGTCGTCAGGGTGCTGCAGGTGTGGGTGTTGCCGGCGGTGACCCCGGTCGATCCGGTGAACCCGCTGACTGCAACGGGGCTCGGGACTGGTGCGCCGGAGACCCCGATACCGAGCTGGCCGAAGGAGTTGTTCCCCCAGCACCGCACCTGTCCGCTGCCGATCACGGCGCAGGTGTGCAGCGAGCCGCCGTCGGTGGCGGTCACGCCGGAGAGCCCCGACACGGCAACCGGGAGCGCGGCCGCGACGGTCGTGCCGTTGCCCAGTTGACCGTCTGAGTTGTTGCCCCAGCACCGCATCTGGCCCCCGCTGACCACGGCGCAGGAGTGGCCCCGGTCGACGGTCAGGTTGGTGACCCCCGACAAGCCGGTCACGGCGACGGGCACCGAACTGGCCTCGTCCACGGAGCCGTTGCCGAGTGCTCCGGAGGCGTTGCTTCCCCAGCAACGAACCTGTCCGCTGGTGAGTCGGGCACAGGACAGGGCCTGACCCGCTCCGACCTGGACTGCGCCGGTCAGGCCCGACACGGCCACGATCCCCGGTCCCCCCGGCCCAAACGTCGCGTTGCCGAGTTGGCCCGATCCGTTCTGCCCCCAGCATCGGACCTGACCGGTCCCGAGCGCGGCACAGGTGTGCAGCGAACCAGCGGCGATGGACGTGACTCCTGAGAGTCCGGTGACTGCCACTGGCGTTGGCGAGTTGAACCCCGCTGCGGCATTGCCGAGTTGTCCCTCGCCGTTGAGGCCCCAGCACCGGACCTGACCACCGGTGACGACGACGCAGGTGTGGTCGCCCGTGGCGGAGATCTGCGTCGCTCCCGACAGTCCGGCCACGGCGACTGGAGTGAACGAGGTGAAGCCCGCAGCGGCGTTGCCGAGCTGGCTGTTCGAGTTGTTGCCCCAGCAGCGGACCTGCCCGCCGGCGACGAGCGCGCACGTGTGGAAGGTCCCGGCGGTGATCTCCGTGGCTCCGGACAGACCGGTCACCGCGACCGGGGTTGCCGCCACGATTCCGGCCGAGCCGTTCCCGAGTTGACCGGCGATGTTGGAACCCCAGCACCGGACCTGGCCGCCGGCGACGATGGCGCACGTGTGGGTGGCGCCGGCAGCGATGCGGGTGGCGCCGGTCAGGGTGGCGCCGGTCAGGGTGGCGCCGGTCAGGGTGGCGCCAGTCGGGGTGGCGCCGGTCAGGGTGGCGCCGGTCAGGGTGGCGCCGGTCAGGGTGGCGCCAGTCAGGGTGGCGCCAGTCAGGGCATCGAAATCTGCCGCCGAACGGGTCGGTACTGCGCCGACGGGCCCGCTGGCTCCTGCCGGAACCGGTGCGACCAGGGCTGATGCCAGCACGAGCAGTCCGATCGAGAAGCCCGTGATCACCGTCGCCGATCGACTGCGGGTCATGTCCGCTCCTCGGGGAATCGCGCACGACTCGCGTGCTGGAACCTCACGATCACCACCGTACATTCCGGATCGTCGGTGTCGGGATCGGCGTCTCGTCGGTGTCGGGATCGGCGTCACTGCGTCGGGGAGCGTCGGTCGACGCTCGCGTCTCAGAAGTTGCTGATGACCGAGGTGAACACCCGGTTGATCGTGGTGGCGTCCGTGGCCTGGTAGGCGCTGGCGTTGGAGGCCTCGGCGATCTGGCGGAGCTGGGTCGGGTCCGCGCCCTCGCCGTAGGCGACGGTGAAGATCCGGACCGGGCGAGAGTTCTCACCGTCGCTCGAGTCCTTGACGGAGCTGAGCAACTGCTGGAACTGCTGGGCGTCGTCGCTGCTGTTCCCGTCGTCGTTGACCCCGTCGGTCAGCAGCACCACCGCGTTGATGAGCGCCGGGTCGTAGCCCTGGAGCATCTGGTCGTACGAGGCCTGGGTGACCTCGTACAGCGGTGTGCCGTTGAGCGGGACGAGGGACTCGACGGCCCGCCGCAGCCGCTCCCGGTTGGCGCCGATCGGCTCGATCGGACTCAGGTCTCGGAAGTTCCCCGTCGCTCCGTCGGCCCCCGTGGTGAACACCCGCAGTCCCACCAGGTCGGAGTCCTTGAACTCGTCGAGCCCGTCGACGACGGCCTGCTTCGCCAGGTCGAGCTTGGTCGGTCCCGACGGGTCGGACGGGTCGGCCGGGTCACCCATCGACCCGGACACGTCGAGCACGAGCAGCACCCGGGCGCCCTTGCGCTGCTGGGCCCAGTTGGCGAGCAGCTGGTCCATGACCTCACCCGTCGGCGTCTCGAGCAGGGTCTGCGGCTGGTTGGGGTCGACGCCGTTGGCGGCCGACACCGGCTCGCCGAGCGGGACGTCGGGGTTGCCGGGTCGGAAGCCGGCGGCGAGCACCCGCTGCTGGTTCTCGGGACGCAGGACGAAGTCCTCGAACTGCTCGGCGGCCGCCCGCTGCTGCGGGGTCACCCAGTCGGCGTCCAGCACGTAGAGGGGGTTGTCGGAGTAGATCGTCCCCTCGGTCGGGTAGATCGCCACGAGCGGCGTCCGCGGTGGTCGGAGCTCCTCGCCCTGTGCCAGCTCACCGTCGGGGTCGCCGCGGTTGTAGTCGATCACCGACTTCTCCTCGACGGCGACGGCCGAGGCGTAGTTCAGCGCCGTGCCCCGCCGATCCGCCCGGAACCAGTTGTTCAGGAACGTCATGGTGATGTCGCCGTAGTGGACGACGGCCGACTCGATGTCGCTGCCGAACTGCTGCACCTGCGGGTTGGCGAGATCCTCGGTGGACAGGCCCGAGGTCTTGCCGGTCGCCGCGTAGTTCTGGGCGATGAGCGCCGACAGGCCCGAGGTCGAGAAGTTCGGGTTGGTCTTGCCGAGCTTGAACGGTCCCCACTCGGGGTGGCCGGAGTCGGCCCAGCCGCCCGGTGACTTCGACAGCCGCAGGATGTCGGCCCAGCCGATCGGGGTGTCGGGCCACCCGAGCGCCCGGGCCATCGGCTCCGGCATGGCGATCACGAGCGGGGTGAGCATGAACGAGGTCGGCTGGTCCGAGACCATGGGCGGGCGACCCTCCGCGGCCAGCCGCACGTTCAGGATCTGGCCCCACGAGCTCGCAGCCGGCGACCAGATCGTCGGCTCCGGGCCGTACTCGTCGACGTTCCAGCCCTCGGCCAGCGCCGTGGTCGCCGCACCTGAGGAGACCTTCTCGACCTGGACGTCGATGCAGGTCCCGTCGACCGTCGCACCCGACTCGTTGAACGAGCGCGCCAGGTCGCCGAGGAGCTGGATCTTCTCCGACGACACCGCCACGTCGACCGGGATGCACTCCGTGCGACGCTCCGCACCGCCCGAGGCGGTCCCGTCGCCGGTGCCGCCGCTGCACGCCGCCGCGAGCACCGACACGGTGAGCGCCACCACGGTGAGGACGGTCGCCCGGACCGAGGTCGGCCGGGTCTCGGAGGTGGCGCAGTTCCCGGTCCTGCCGGTCATCCTGCGGCAGGTCATCGGGCCGCCCCCCAGCGTTCCTGCAGGTACGAGAGGGATCCCGGGGACGCGAGGCCCGAGGTGTCCGGCAGGGGCGGCCCACCGCCCACGCCCGGTGCGTCTGGTCGGCCGGGCACGCGCCACCCCTCCTCGGCGAGGAGCTGTTCGACCCGGTCACGGCCGAGTCGGTCGAGCACCTCCTCCGGGGACGACCCCGCCGGAACGGTCAGGGTCACGTCCGCGCTCACCACGGGCTCAGGGTAGATGAGCGACGGTGCGTTCCTGCCCGCGCCCCGCTGCACGGCGGGTCCTGCGGCCGCCTCGAGCGCACCGACCACACCGAACGTGGCCGGCGCGACGAGGAACCTCGACAGCGGATCGCCGGCCGCGGCACCGGCGCGCTTGGACTGCGTGGCGAGCGCGTCGAACCACCCGCTGACCGCCGGGTCGTCCAGGTCGTTGCGGGCCCACAGGGCCGGCAGGTCGACCGCCACGGTCTGGCTGGACACCGCCTGGGACCACACCGCCAGGCCCGCACCGGTGGCCGGTGACGGGAGGCCCGGCCGCAGCTGCCCCCAGGCCGGTTGGCCGCCGGCCTCGGTCCACGGGCGGCCGGCGAACGGGCCCACACAGGCCCACGTGACGCCGGTCGGACACGCCGAGTTCAACGCGTTCGCCCGGTCGGCGGCAGCGACCAGGACCGCCGGTGACCGGGCCAGCACCGGTGAGGTCCCTCCCAGCGCGAGCGGCGGCAGTCCAGCGGCTGCCCGGTCGTCGGCGAGGACGGCGGCCGCCGGGCCGACGGTGAACCACGCATCGGCGTCGAGCCCGGCCACCCCGTCGGCGGCGAGCCGCGCGACGGTGTCGGCCTCGTCCTCGACGACCACCCGCACCGTGGGGTCTGCGGCAGCGAGCGCTTCGCACAGGGCGCGCAGGTCGGGACCGCAGACCACGGTGGTCGTGTCGTCCGAGCCGTCGCCCCCGGCCCCGCCGGAGCCACCCCCGGAGCCGCCGTCGATGACGGTCCGGACCAACAGGGCGGCGGCCACCATCCCGACCGCGGCGACGACGGCGAGGAACCTCCTCACGGGAGCTCCCCCAGGTCGGCGGGGAGGTCCTCGGCCACGAGCGTGGTCAGGTCCTCGGTCGACGGATCGCCGCCGGTCCGGATCACCCGGCTGGCGTGGTTGGCAACGGCGGCCTCGAACAGGTTGCGGCCCAGCCGGGCGTTGCCGAAACCCTCACCACGCGGTGCCGCCTCGAACAGGGCGCGCAACCGTTCGACGGCAGCGTCGTCGAGTTCGTACCGCTGCTTCTCGCCGAGTCGGACCACGATCTCGACGAGTTCGTCGGTGGAGTAGTCGGGGAAGTCGATCACGGTGGGGAACCGGGACCGCAGCCCCGGGTTGGCGTCGAGGAACGTGGCCATCTCACCGGAGTACCCGGCCACCACGAGCACCACCCGGTCGCGGCGGTCCTCCATGAGCTTGACGACCTGGTCGATCGCCTCCCGCCCGAAGTCGTTCTCGTTGCCCCGGGCGAGTGTGTAGGCCTCGTCGATGAACAGCATCCCCTGGTCGGCCTCGTCGAACCGGGCGGTGACCAGTGGTGCGGTCTGGCCGACGAACCCTGCGACCAGACCCGACCGGTCCACCTCGACCAGGTGGCCCCGCTCGAGGACCCCCAGGGTCCGGTAGATCCGGGCGAGCAGCCGGGCGACGGTCGTCTTGCCGGTTCCCGGGTTCCCGGTGAACACCAGGTGGTACGAGGACTCCATCCGGGGCAGTTCCCGCTCGGCCCGGAGCTGCTGGACCCGCAGGAAGTCGGCGACCAGGTGCACCCGGTGCTTGACGGCGGACAGCCCGACGAGTTCGTCGAGCTCGGCGAGCAGGTCCTCGAGCGGTTCGGGCCCGGGGTCGTCCTCCCGTTCGGCGGCCGCGGCCGCGACCGCGGCGGCCGCCGTCCCGGCCGCGCCCCCGCTCCGGGCGGCCCCGGTCTCGGCGGAGCGCATGGCGGCGAGCATCCGGTTGCGCAGTGTCGAGATGGCCTCGAGCTCGGCCTGGGCCGGGACCGCGTCGAGCGAGACCACGACGTGGGCCACGTCGAGGGCCCGGTCGTAGTACCGGCGGGCGAGCGACCCGCCGGTCCGGGCGTCGCTGCCGACGAGGATGGCGAACATCTCCGAGTCGCGCTGCAGCCACTCGGCCCGTCCGGCGAGCGCCGACCGTCGACGGAGCTCGGCGGGTGTGGTGAGCGCCAGGTTGCCGCCGACCGGTCGGTCCACGAAGGCGTCGAGCAGGGCGTCGAGCTCGGCGTCGGTGTGGCGCCCGTCCGCGTCGATCACGGCGCTGGCGAGGTCGTAGGCCTCGATGGTGACGAGCCGACCGGCGTCGTCCGGCCCGAGCTGCTCGACCGACGCCGCGGCCTCGAGCAGCGCTCCGGTCACGTCGTCGACGAATGCCGTGACCACGGCGTCGAGCGGACCGGTTCCCACGCCCGTGGAGGCTACCGGTACCCTTGGCGGGTGACCGTGACGACCGTCGCCGAGCAGGCCGCGAGCGCCCGCGGCGCTGCCCGCGCCGTCGCCGCCGCTCCCACGGCACAGAAGGACGCCGCCCTGGTTGCCGCTGCGGACCTGCTCGAGGCACGGGCCGGGTCGATCCTGGATGCGAACGCCCTCGACGTGGCCGCCGCGATCGCCGCCGGGACCGAGGCCGGGCTGGTCGATCGGCTCCGGCTCGACGAGCGGCGACTGGCCGCCATGGCCGGTGGCCTCCGGCAGGTCGTCGACCTGCCCGACCCCGTCGGCACCGTCGTCGACAGCTGGGAGCGGCCCAACGGCCTGCGGATCGACCGGGTCCGGGTCCCGCTCGGGGTGGTGGCGATCATCTACGAGTCCCGCCCAAACGTGACCTCCGACGCAGCGGGCCTGTGCCTCAAGTCCGGGAACGTGGCGTTCCTCCGCGGTTCGTCGACGGCGATCCACTCCAACTCGGCGATCGCCGAGGTCCTGCGCTCGGCAGTGGCGTCGGTCGGACTGCCGGCGGACGCCGTGGTGCTCGTGGCGGACACGAGCCGGGCCGCCGCCGTGGAGTTCATGCAGCAGCGCGGGTACGTGGACTGCCTGATCCCCCGTGGCGGCCCGTCGCTGATCCAGTCGATCCTCGAGCACGCCACCGTCCCGTACGTGATCGACGGAGCCGGGAACTGCCACGTGTACGTCGACGCAGCGGCCGACCTCGACGTGGCCGAGCGGATCATCGTGAACGCCAAGACCCAACGACCGTCGGTGTGCAACGCCGCGGAGTCGCTCGTCGTGCACGCCGCGGTCGCCGGTGAGCTCCTGCCGCGTCTCGACGAGACGCTGGGTGACGTGGAACTCGTCGGCGACGCCCGGGCGCGCTCGTTCGTGCCCCGGATGGGCGAGGCCACGGAGCAGGACTTCGCCACCGAGTACCTCGACCTGCGGCTCTCGGTCCGGGTGGTGGACTCCCTCGACGAGGCGATCGACCACATCGCCGAGACGACCACGGGCCACTCGGAGGCGATCGTGACCACCGACCGGGACGCCGCCGAACGGTTCCTCGCCGAGGTCGACGCCGCTGCGGTCCTGTGGAACGCCTCGACCCGGTTCGTCGACGGTGAGGAGTTCGGGTTCGGTGCCGAGATCGGGATCTCCACCCAGAAGCTGCACGCCCGCGGGCCCATGGGCCTCGAGCAGTTGACGACGCTCAAGTTCGTCGTGCGTGGGGACGGCCAGGTCCGCAGCTGAGCGACGGCGCCGCGCCGGAGCACCCACCGACGCCGGAGCGGGGGATTCCGCCGGTCGGGAGGGCCGTCGGTAGGCTCGGACGATGAGCGACAGCGTCCTGCCCGCCACCGAGCCGCGGTTCGGGTCCGTCGACGACGTCCGGGAGCGGCTGCGGTCGGTCGACTACCTCTCCGACGAGGGGATCGCCGGGATCGTCTACCTCGCCGACCGACTCGGCAAGCCGGTGCTCGTCGAGGGTCCGGCCGGGACCGGCAAGACCCAGCTCGCCAAGTCGGTCGCGGAGATCACCGGGGCCCGGCTGATCCGGCTGCAGTGCTACGAGGGGCTCGACGAGTCCAAGGCGCTCTACGAGTGGAACTACAAGAAGCAGCTCCTGCGGATCCAGGCCTCCCGCAACACCGGGGAGCAGTCCGGGTGGGACGACCTCTCCGACGACATCTTCTCCGACGACTTCCTGTTGACCCGCCCCCTGCTCGAGGCCATCCGGGCCGAGGACCCGGTGGTCCTGCTGATCGACGAGGTCGACCGTGTCGAGGTCGAGACCGAGGCGCTCCTGCTCGAGATCCTCTCCGACTACCAGGTGTCCATCCCGGAGCTCGGGACGGTCACGGCCCGGCAGATCCCGCTGGTGTTCCTGACGTCGAACAACACCCGGGAACTGTCCGAGGCCCTCAAGCGCCGGTGCCTGTACCTGCACGTCGACTACCCGGACATGGAGCGGGAGCAGGAGATCGTCCTGACCAAGGTGCCCGGCGTCGGCGCGGTGCTCGCCGACGAGATCGCCCGCATCGTGCGGTCGATCCGCCAGCTCGAGCTCAAGAAGGCCCCGTCGGTCTCCGAGACGATCGACTGGGCCCGCACGCTCGTGCTCCTCGGGGTCGAGCACGTCGACGCCGAGACGGCGACCTCGACGCTCAACATCCTGCTCAAGTACCAGTCCGACATCGCCAAGGCCGCCAAGGAGCTGTCGGCCGACCAGCCGGGTCCGGGTCGTCCGGCCGGCTCCGCATCCCGGTGACCGACGCCCCGGTGGTTCCCGGACCGACGTCGGGAGCGGAGGACACCGGGCCCGGTGACGCCATCGTCGACCTGCTCGGGGGGTTCGTCCTCGAACTCCGTCAGGCGGGGATCCCGGTCAGCCTCACCGAACACCTCGACGCCGTCGAGGCGGTAGGAAGCATCCCGCTCGAGGACCGGGAGGCGTTCAAGTACGCGCTGGCCGCGACCATGGTCAAGCACCACGCCCACTGGCGGGCGTTCTCGACGGTGTTCGAGGTCTACTTCTCGCTCCGCGGCAGCGAGTACGCGCTCGGCGACGACGAGGAGGCGCTGCAGCCCGAGGACCTCGACGACGGCGAGGGCGGAGCCTCCGGGGAGCGGCCCGCCAACCAGGGCGGCCCGGGTGACGCCCTCACCCCGGAGGAGCTCGCCCAGATGCTGTTCCAGGCGCTGCTCCAGGGAGACGACGCCGTCGTCCGGGCCATGGCCCGCCAGGCCGTGCGCCGCTACGCCGGCATGGAACCGGGCCGCCCGGTCGGCGGCACCTACTACCTGTACCGGACGCTGCGGAACCTCGATCTCGACGGGATGCTCGAGCGGCTCGTGGACCAGGCCCGCGACGACGCCCCGGAGTCGTTGACCCCGCTCGAGGAACGCCTGCAGCACGACGAGTTCGAGCACCGGATCGACCGGCTCAAGCAGGAGATCGAGGCGGAGATCCGGCGTCGGCTCGTCGCCGACCGGGGCGTCGAGGCGATGGCCCGGACCCTGCGCAAGCCCCTGCCCGAGGACATCGACTTCATGCACGCGAGCCGGGAGGAGATGGTGTCGCTGCGCAAGGCGCTGCAGCCGCTCGCCCGACGCCTCGCGGTGCGGCTCGCCCGCAAGCGTCGCCACGGGCGCAAGGGGCCGCTCGACTTCCGCAGCACGGTGCGCCACTCACTCAGCTACGGCGGCGTCCCTGCGGAGCCGAAGTTCCGCTACCCGCGTCCCTCCAAGCCCGAGATCTTCGTGGTCGCCGACATCTCGGGCTCGGTGGCGGCCTTCGCCCGGTTCACGCTGCACCTGGTGCACGCCATCGCGTCGCAGTTCTCGAGGGTGCGGTCCTTCGTGTTCATCGACGGCATCGACGAGGTCACCCGGTTCTTCGAGGGCACCGAGGACATCGTCGAGGCCGTGCACCGGGTCAACACCGAGGCCGACGTGGTGTGGGTCGACGGCCACTCCGACTACGGCCACGCACTGGAGGTGTTCTGGCAGCGGTGGGGCACCGAGGTCGGACCCAAGACCACGGTGATCATCCTGGGCGACGCCCGCAACAACTACCACGCGTCCAACAGCTGGGTGCTCAAGGAGGTCCGGCACCGGGCCCGCCACGTCTACTGGCTCAACCCGGAGCCCCGCGCCTACTGGGACACGGGCGACTCGATCGTGGGGGAGTACGGGGTGCACTGCGATGGGACCTTCGAGTGCCGCAACCTGCGCCAGCTCGAACGCTTCGTCGACCACCTCGTGTGAGTCGCGCCGCTCGGGGCGGGCAGCCGCCTCGTGTGGACGGGGCTGTGTCGTCCGACCGGCCCGGCTGTCCGAACGACGCAGGGTCCGCCGTCGTCGTCCGTCCGGTTGCCATTCTCCCGGATGTGAGTGAGAATGAACCGGGGCGTGTATCCGACCGATGGCCGGCGGAGGGATGACGAGGTCGAGGGATGATGGGACGCGTCGGTCGTTGGGTGGTGTTGGGGATCGTCCTGGTCGTGTGGTTGGCGGCTGGTCGGGCGGCCGGAGCCCTCGAACCTGTCGCCGCCCCGGCGCAGACCGGTGGTCCTACGGTCACGGCGGTCGCTCCGCCGACGGGGTCGACGAGCGGCGGCACGATCGTCACGATCACCGGCACCGGCTTCACGGGTGCCACCTCGGTCCGGTTCGGTTCCGTGGGTGCGGCCAGTTTCTCGGTGGTCTCGCCGACCTCCATCACGGCGACGACTCCTGCAGGCATCGGTCCCGTGGGCGTGAGCGTGGTCACCCCGGGTGGCACCTCGGCACCGTCGCCTGCTGCGACCTTCACCTACATCTCGACGTCGGCCATCACCGGGGCGACGCTCGTGGACGGTGGCGGGTTCCACTCGTGCGCGGTGGTCGCCGGTGGCCAGGTCAGGTGTTGGGGCAACAACGTGTCGGGGCAGCTCGGGAACGGCAGCACGACCGATTCGCCGACCCCAGTCGTCGTTCCGGGGATCACCGGTGCGACCCAGGTTGCAGCCGGGGGCTTCCACACCTGCGTGCTCGTCGCCGGCGGGCAGGCACGCTGCTGGGGTGACAACGATTCAGGACAGCTCGGGAACGGCTCCACGGAGGACTCGCCGATCCCTGTTGCGGTGCCGGGCATCAGCGGAGCCACCCTGCTGAGCGCAGGTCTCTCGCACACGTGCGTCGTGGTCGCTGGCGGCCAGGTGCGTTGCTGGGGAGCGGACGGGTCCGGTCAGCTCGGTGACGGAGCAGCAGGCGCCGACTCGACGTCACCGGTCGCAGTGGCCGGTCTGTCCGGGGTGACGCAGATCTCTGCAGGCTCCTGGCACACCTGTGCGCTGGTCTCCGGCGGCCAGGCCCGCTGCTGGGGCAACAACGTCCGGCGGCAGCTCGGGAACGGCTCCACGGTCAACTCATCGGCACCCGTGGTGGTGTCCGGGCTGACCGGTGCCACGCAGCTCGGTGTCGGCGGTGACCACGCGTGTGCCGTTGTCGCCGGCGGTCAGGTGCGCTGCTGGGGAGCCAACTCGGCGGGCCAGCTCGGGAACGGATCCACCACTCCGGCCCCGGCACTCGTGGCGGTCACCGGGTTGACCGGGGCGACTCGTGTGGTCGCGGACTTCGACCACACCTGCGCCCTGGTGGCCGGTGGCCAGGCACGCTGCTGGGGAGCGAACGGGTTCGGCCAGCTGGGGAACGGCTCCACCACCAGCTCGGCGACCCTGGTGCCGGTGAGCGGCCTGTCCGGTTCGACCAGCGCCGGTGCGGGCGGTGCACACACCTGCGCCGTGGTCGCAGGTGGGGAGGTTCGCTGCTGGGGGCGCAACACTTCCGGACAGCTCGGGAACGGCGCGACAGCTGGTTCTGCGCTGTTCGTGAGGGTCACCGCCGCCTCGGCGGTTCCTGCCGTCGGGGCGCTGAGCGCCACGGGCGGGCCTGCTGCAGGCGGCACCGTCGTGACGGTCTCCGGGGTCAACCTGACCGGGGCCACCGCCGTGCGGTTCGGCTCGGCTGCGTCGCCGAGCTTCACCGTCCTCTCGGCCTCCAGGGTCGTCGCCGTCACCCCGCCCGGGACGGGCGTCGTCGACGTGGTCGTGGAGACACCTGGTGGGGTCTCGGCGGTGTCTGGCGCGACCAAGTTCGACTTCGTCCCCCAGCCCGCGGTGGCGTCGCTGTCGGTGACCTCGGGTCCGTCGACCGGCGGCACCGTCGTGACGCTGACGGGAACCAACCTCGGCGGGGCGACGGGTGTGCGGTTCGGAGCTGCGCCTGCAGCATCGTTCACGGTCAACTCACCGACGCAGGTGAGCGCCACCGCGCCCCCCGGGTCGGGCAAGGTGGGCGTTGCAGTCGTGACCCGGGGAGGGACCTCCGCCGTCGGTGCTGCCAACCAGTTCACCTACACGGCACCAGTCCCGACCGTCACCTCGATCAGCCCGGCCTCGGGTCCAGCGGGTGGCGGGACGGTCGTGACGCTGACCGGCACCAACCTGACCGGCACGTCGGCGGTGCGGTTCGGGACGGTGGACGCCACTGCGTTCGTGGTGAACTCGCCGAGTCAGGTCACGGCGACCAGTCCGGTGGGTGTCGCGGGTCCGGTCGGAGTGACGGTCACCACGCCGGGTGGAGCGAGTGCCGTCAGCGCACCCGCCACGTTCACCTACCTGGCTCCTGCCGCGCTGACCGGTGGCACCCAGGTCGCAGCGGGATCGAGTCACTCGTGTCTGGTGGTGGGTGGCGGCCAGGTGCGGTGCTGGGGTGGCAACGACTCCGGTCAGCTCGGCAACGGCACGTTCGTCGGGAGCCCGACGCCGGTCGCAGTGGTCGGTCTGTCGGGGGTGACCAGCCTCGCCGTGAGCGGTGGCTACTCGTCCGGGCACTCCTGCGCCGTGGTGGCCGGTGGTCAGGTCAGGTGCTGGGGTGACAACTCCGCGGGTCAGCTCGGTGACGGCTCCACCACGGCGAAGCGTTCCACCATCTTCGCCGTGCCGGGCCTCACCGGTGCCGCCGAGGTCGTCGCCGGCAGCGAGCACAGCTGTGCCCGCCTGAGCGCCGGGCAGGTGCGGTGCTGGGGCGGCAACGACGCGGGTCAGCTCGGGAACGGCACGACGACCGGGTCCTCGGTGCCGGTGACCGTCTCCGGCCTGACCGGAGTGACTGCCCTGTCGGCCGGACCCGCCCACACGTGTGCGGTGGTGGCAGGCGGCGAGGTGCGCTGTTGGGGCGCCAACTTCTCCGGACAGCTCGGAAACGGCAGCACGACCGGTTCGTCGAGCCCGGTGGCGGTCACGGGTCTGACCGGAGCGACGCGCGTCGCCGTCGGTGAAGCGCACTCCTGCGCCCTGCTCTCCGGTGGCACCGCCGTGTGCTGGGGGAGCAACTTCCTGGGCTCGCTCGGGAACGGAACCACGCTCGACTCGCTGACACCGGTCGCAGTCAGCGGCCTCGCCGGGGCGACCGACCTGAGCGCTGGACTCCGGCACACGTGTGCCCTGGTGGCCGGTGGGCAGGGCAGGTGTTGGGGTTCGACGTTCACCGGCCAGCTCGGGGACGGGTCGCCGACCGGGTTGTTCTTCGGGTTCGTCCCGACACCGGTGGCGGTGTCGGGACTGTCGGGGGCGACCAAGGTCTCCGCCGGCTCGATCCACAGCTGCGCCGTGGTCGCCGGCGGCCAGGTCAGGTGCTGGGGCGACAACGCGTCCGGTCAGCTGGGCAACGGGACCACGGCCACCTCGTCGATTCCGGTGGTGGTCTCCGGAGCCACCGCCCGTCCGGTCGTGTCCGTGGTGGCGCCACCGACCGGTCCCACCGCCGGCGGTACCGCAGTGGTCATCTCCGGTGGCAACCTCGCTGGCGCGACGGCGGTCCGCTTCGGTCCGCTCGTGGCGACGTCGTTCACGGTCAACTCCCCGACCCAGATCACGGCGACCACCCCGGCCGGGGCGGCCGGGAGCGTGGATGTCTCGGTGGTGACCCCGGGTGGGACGTCTGCGGTCGACGGCGCAACCAGGTTCACCTACGTGGGGCTCCCTCCGGTGACCGCCGTGTCGGGGTCGATCGACTCGGGGTCGGAGCACACGTGTCGCACCACTCCGGCTGCGACGGTGGAGTGCTGGGGCGCTGATGACCTTGGCCAGCTCGGCGACGGTGGTGAGCAGGCGTCCCCGGTCGGCTCGTCTTTCTCGTTCGAGTCCGCCGCAGGTGGGAGCGCCACTCCTGTGCCCGTGCTCGGGGTGACGGGTGCCCAGTGGGTGACCGCCGGGTCCCAGCACAGCTGTGCGGTCCTGTCGGGTGGGACGGTCAAGTGCTGGGGTGACAACAGCGCCGGTCAACTCGGCGACGGGCTCGAGGTCCCCACGGGTAGCTCGTTCTCGTTCGCCCAGTCCGTCGGCCAGCCCCAGTCGGTTCCGGTCAACGTGGTCGGCCTCTCCGGGGCCGTTGCGGTGAGCGCCGGACGGTCGCACACCTGCGCACTCCTGTCGGGCGGTGGCGTGGTGTGCTGGGGCGACAACAGCAGTGGTCAGCTCGGTGACGGGACCTTCACCACGCGTAGTTCCCCCGTGCCCGTGCCGGGTGTCACCGGCGCCGTCTCGGTCAGCGCCGGTGGCGGGCACACCTGCGCCGTCCTGCTCGACGGGACGGCCAGCTGCTGGGGTGCCAACTCCTCGTGGCAGTCGGCGCCGGGCTCGACGACCTACTACTTCTCGACACCGCAACCGGTCGCAGTTCCAGGTGTGCAGTTCATCGAGGTCGCTGCGGGGGACGACTTCTCGTGTGCCCGGACCTCGACCGGGACCGTCTTCTGCTGGGGTCAGGGTGGGTTCGGTCAGCGCGGCGACGGGACGGCGGTCTCGCCGTCGTTCGAGGGCGGGTCGCTCGGTGGCGCGGACCTCGCTCCGGCCGACGGTTTCGCACCCGGAGCGAACCGGAGTGGCCCGGTCGCGGCGCTCGGTGTCACGGGTGCAGTGGGCATCGACGCCGGTGAGGCCCACGCGTGTGTGGTCGTGACCTCCGGCGTCACACGCTGCTGGGGCGCCAACTTCGGGGGCCAGCTGGGGGGCACCCCGGCGGTGGCATCGTCCGTGGCCGTGACGGTGACCGTGCCGGGTTCGGATGGCGCCACAGAGGTCGCGCCGGGAGGGCGCCACACCTGCGCCAGGACCGCTCCGACGTCGTTCACCTGCTGGGGCGACAACGGCTCCGGTCAGCTCGGCAACGGGGTTGCACGCCCGACGGTGACGTCGGTGTCGCCCAGCAGCGGGACGGTTCGGGGCGGCACGACCCTCACGATCACGGGCACCGGGTTCGTGGACGTCCGTTCCGTCTCCCTGGGCGGCTCCTTCGGCGGTCGGCCGGCCACCGACTTTCGGGTGATGTCGTCGACCGAGATCGCCGTGGTCGTCCCTCCCTACGTGGACGACTCGTTCTTCTTCGGGTTCTTCAGCACGTCGATTGCGCAGTCGCTGGTCGTGGAGACCGAGCGGGGCTCGGTCGTGGCCGGAACGTTCACCTACCTCCCCGATCCGCCTCCGACCGTGACGTCGATCGCGCCGGTGCAGGGGCTCACCTCGGGTGGCGCCACCCTCACGATCACGGGGACCAACCTGGCCGGGGCCCGTGTCGGTTTCGGTTGCAGTGCGACCTCCTCCTTCTGCTCCAGTGTCGTCAGTGCGGCGGTGGATGCGACCGGCACCGTGCTCACGGCCACCGTGCCCGCTGGTTCCGGAAGCGTCGCCGTCCAGGTGTCCACCCCCGGGAACGTTCCGGTGTTCGCAGGGACCTACCAGTACGTGCTCCCTGTCGCTCCGGCGTCGGTGCTGACGGCCAGTGGATCGCACTCGTGCATCGTCGTGACCGGGGGCCAGGTCCGCTGCTGGGGTGACAACTCCTCGGGTCAGCTCGGCACCCCGAGCTTCATCCAGCTCCGGAGTGCCGTTCCGATCGGGGTGAGCGGCCTGTCCGGTGCCACGGCCGCCGCTGCGGGCCGGGACCACACGTGCACGGTGGTGGCAGGTGGTCAGGTGCGCTGCTGGGGCCAGAACTTCTCCGGCCAGCTGGGTGACGGCTCGACGACCAGCAGTTCGACCCCCGTTGCGGTGCCCGGGTTGACCGGAGCAACCCAGGTCGCAGCCGGTGCCGCCCACACCTGTGTGCTGGTCGCCGGTGGCCAGGCCCGGTGCTGGGGGTCCAACTCCTCCGGCCAGTTGGGCAACGGGACGACCACGTCCAGCTCGACACCAGTGGTGGTGTCCGGTCTGTCGGGTGCTACGGCCATCGCAGCGGGTACCGACCACACCTGCGCAGTGGTGGCCGGTGGTCAGGTGCGGTGCTGGGGAGCGAACTTCTCCGGCCAGTTGGGGAACGGGACGACCACGTCCAGCACGACACCGGTGGCGGTGTCGGGACTGTCGGGGGCGACCAGGGTCTCCGCCGGGTCCGCCCACACCAGCGCACTCGTGGCCGGGGGTCAGGTCCGCTGCTGGGGGGAGAACTTCTCGGGTCAGCTCGGCAACGGCACCACGACCCAGAGCTCGACCGCAGTGGCGGTGTCGGGCGTGTCGGGTGCCACGGCCGTCACTGTGGGAGACAACCACACGTGCGTCGTGGTCGCCGGTGGTCAGGTGCGATGCTGGGGAGACAACTCCTCTGGTGAGTTGGGCAACGGCACGACGGCGAGCAGTTCGACGGCGGTGGCAGTGTCGGGCTTGTCGGGCGCCACGGCCGTCGCCGCAGGAGAGAACCACACCTGTGTGCTCGTCGCCGGCGGTCAGGTGCGGTGCTGGGGGGGCAACGACGCCGGGCAGCTGGGCAACGGCTCCGTGGCGGGTCGCTCGGGTGTCCCCGTCGGCGTGGCGGGCCTCACGACCGTGACCCAGGCGTCCGCTGGTTCCCAGCACACGTGTGGGCTCGTGGCCGGTGGACAGGTGCGCTGCTGGGGGGAGAACTCCTCTGGTCAGCTGGGCAACGGCTCGACGACGAACAGTTCGACACCGGTGGCGGTCAGCGCGTTGTCGGGTGCGACCCGGATCAGCGCAGGAAGCGAACACTCGTGCGCCGTGGTGGCCGGTGGTCAGGTGCGCTGCTGGGGGGAGAACTTCTCCGGTGAGTTGGGCAACGGCTCGACGACGAGCAGTTCGACACCGGTGCCGGTGACCGGGTTGTCCGGGACCACACTCATCTCCGCCGGAGGACCCGGGTTCGGATTCGGTTTCTCGTGTGCCGTCATCGGCGGTGGACAGGTGCGCTGCTGGGGAGCGAACTCCTCCGGCCAGTTGGGCAACGGAACGACCACCAACAGTTCGGTTCCCACAGCGGTGAGCGGTCTGACTGGTGTCACGTCGATCGCCGCAGGGGCCCGGCACACGTGCGTCGTCGTGACGGGCGGCCAGGTCCGCTGCTGGGGCGACAACTCCGACGGGCAGCTCGGCGACGGAGCGGGGAGCGTCAGCACGACCCCGGTCGCCGTGGGCGGACTGACAGGTGCGGTGCAGGTCAGCGCCGGGTACTCCCACTCCTGCGCCCTGCTCTCCAGCGGTGAGGTGCGGTGCTGGGGGGCGAACTTCTTCGGTGCGCTCGGTGGAGCTGGTGGATCAGCTGGCTCCTCGGTCCCGGTCGTGGTCCCCGGGATCACGGGCGCCACGGGGATCTCGTCCGGTGACTACCACACGTGTGTCACCGTCGGCGCCGGTGCGGTCCGTTGCTGGGGAGGCGGCTACTCGGGCGGCCAGCTCGGGAACGGGACCGTCGACCAGTTCTCGTTCGGCCCGGTCGACGTCGTCGGCCTGTCCGGTGTGACCGCGCTCGACTCAGGAGGCGGACACAGCTGTGCGGTGGTGTCCGGCCAGCCACGGTGCTGGGGCGAGAACCTCCGAGGCCAGTTGGGCTTCCCGCCGTTCAGCACCACTCCGGTCGCCGTCCTCTCCACGTGAGCCCGGCCCGCTCGGGCTCCAGTACGCACTCCGCCCGACCCGGGCCATCGGTAGCCTCCAGAGGTGTGGGTGGGAGTCCCGGAAGGAGCGGCCGACGGACCCGGTGGGTGCTGCTCGGCGTGGCGCTGCTGGTCCCGGTGGTCGCCGGGGTCGGTGTCGCCGTGCTCTGGAGTCGGGTGGGGGTGGTGAACGTCCCGGCAGTCGTCGCCCCGGTTCCCGCTGACGTCGTCGCCCTGGTCGGGAGCGACCGCCGCAGCGGTGTGCCGTCCGGGCAGGAGGCCATCTTCGGCAACGTCGACCTGGTGCCGGGAGAGCGTGCCGACACCGTCGTGCTCGTGTCGACGCTGCCGGACGGGACCCTCCGGGCGCTCGGGCTCCCGCGGGACATGCTCGTGCCGAACGAACGTGGCGAGCCGGAACGGCTGTCCGTGCGCTACGAACGGGCGGGTCCGGCCGGTCTGGTCCAGGGGGTGTGCCAAGGTGTCGGGGTGCCGGTCCGCACGGTGGTGGTCGTCCGGTTCGAGACGGTGCGGGCGCTCGTCGACGCAGCCGGTGGGGTCGAGATCGACAACCGGGCCGCCCTGCGGGACCGAACCCTCGGCCTCGAACTGTCTGCCGGTCAGGTCCGGCTCGACGGTCCGACGGCGTTGTCCTACCTGCGGTCACGTACCCTCGAGACCCGACGCGACGGAGTCTGGGAGCCTGACCCGGTCCGCAGCGCCGCTCGGTCCGAGCGCGCCGCCCTGGTCGCCTCCCGGGTGGCCCGGGAGCTCCTCGCGCCCTCGTCGGTGCTCCGGGGGATCCGGGCGCTCTGGGACGTCGCTCCGTCGGTGGTGGTGAGTTCGGGGACGGGTCCCATCGACCTCTACCGACTCGGTGCATCGCTGCGGGGAACCGCGGGCGCAGTAGTGGCCGACCTTCCGCTCGAGGCCCGACCCGGACCCCTTCCGGCACTGGTGCCCGGCCCCGCCACCGAGCCTGCGCTCACCGAGTTCCTGGGTGCACGCCCGTCGTGCAGCCTCGCAGAGGCACCCTCGTGAACGGGCGAGTGCCCTGGTCCCGGGTCGTGATCGGTGTCCTCCTGCTCGGCGGCTCGATGACGGCGTGCGCCGACGATCCCCCCGGTGCGGCCGCCGAGGAACCGGGGGGTGGGGCGGCCGCCCCGACGATGTCCGTAGGCGTCCCGCTGGACCCGGACGTGGCGGCGCTGCTCGAGGTCGACGACCCGGAGTCGGTCCCGGGTGTCGGCCCGGCCGGGTGGCCGTTCGCCTCCGTCGGTCCGCCTGCTGGTCACCCCCTGGAACGCATCGACCGTGACGTGGGGATCAGTGTCGAACTCGGGGACGGGTCCAGGCTGTGGCTCTTCGGGGACACTGCGGAACGCGAGCCCGGGGGAGGCCTCCGGTACTTCGAGGTCGGCACGGCCGCGTGGGCGCCTGCCGACGACCCCACCGTGACCAGGGACGGGTCCGTCGGGGGGCTCCCGGTGCCGCTGGTGGCCGAACCGTCGGGGCGTCCACCCTGCCCACCGCAGGCACCGAGGAGCGGAGTGTGGCCGCTCGCTGCCGTCACCGACCCGGGTGATCCGAACCGGGTGCTCGTCTGGTCGGGCAACATCTGCCTCGGGTCGTCCACCGTCCTCGAGCCGCAGGGGATCTCCCTCGGGGAGTGGCGCCACGATCCGGCTCGTCCACCGGTGGACCGGCCGGTGCAACTCCGGGTCCTCAATCCGCTCCTCTTCCCGTCCCAGGACGAACTGGGCGCCGTGATCGGAGTCGGGGATGGTCGACATCTCGTCGCCATGGGGTGTCGGCCGCCGCAGATCGAGGGGTGGGCGGGTCCCGGCTCGGCCGGCCCGGCTCCGGCCGACGGCTCCTGTGTGCTCCGGCGTGTCGACGTGGCGGACGTGGCGGACTCAGCGGCCTACGAGCCGTGGACAGGCGCACAGTGGGGCGGCGGCCCCCCATCCCCGGTCGACCTGCCGAGGCAGTCCACCTGGGTCTCCTACTTCGCTGCGCCGGTCGGTCCGTTCTCCCTCGCCCCCGATCCATCCGGGGAGGGTGTGGTGATGGTCTACTCGCCGTGGCCGGGCTACGTTCCGGTCGCGGCCGTCCGCTGGGCTCCGGAGGTGACCGGCCCGTGGAGCCCACCGGCACCGCTGCTGCTCGAGGGGTGCCTCCCGATCACGGACCCCCGCCGTTCGTGCTACGCAGCCAACGCCCAGCCCGACTTCTCGGTTCCCGGTGAGCTCGGGATCGGCTACTACGACCGTGAGGTCAGTACTCCACCTCAACGGGGAGCGTTCCTGGTCGGCAGGGTTCCGTTCCGACCTCCCGGCGCGAACCGCTAGCGTCGGGGTGGTCGTCGCAGACGGGAGGACAGCGTGTCGCTGGTGGATCGGATCACCGGACGGGCCCGGCGGTACTCGCCACGGGTGACGGAGTGCATCATCTTCGCGCGGCCGCTGCCGCTCATCGCGGACGAGAAGCCACCGGCGGGTGACGAGTTCGCCTTCCGGGCGGTGTTCGACCCCGGTGACCCCTACCTGGCCCAGATCGAGACGCCGGAGCGGCTCGAGCTCATGAAGCCGTTCTTCGCCCAGGGGGGCTTCGTGGCGCTCGCCGTGCACATCCCCAGCGACCGGACGGTGTCGAAGATGTGGATGCTCACGTACTCGCCGCAGCCCGGTGACGCCCAACGGGGCCTGCTGCCCATCCGGCTGGCCAAGGACGAGTGCTTCATCCTGGACATCTGGACCCATCCGGACTTCCGTCGCCAGGCGGTCGCGTTCACCGTCGCCTACGAGCTCGGGGCGATCCTGGACCGCTACTACCCGCAGAAGCGCTGGGTGTACGGCTACGCCCACAAGGACAACGAGGCGTCCCGGGGTCTCATGGAGGCCCTCTACGGGATGTGGGCGGTGCAGGAGTTCAAGGAGGTCGAGGTGGGTCCGTTCTGGGTGACGATGGTCCCCGGCTCGGACTCGCCGAAGTTCGGGCCGTTCTCCAAGCGGGGTCGCCACTCCGGTGACGGGTTCCAGATGCCGGGCCGTCCGCGGTCGGGCGATGCGGCCCGCGACTACCACCACCCCGATGGCTTCGCCGTGGCCCGACTCGACGCCGTGGTCTCCGACGACTGGTTCTGGTCGGGGCCGGAGTGGTTCGACAACGACCACCCGACCGGTACCGACGGCCGGCCCGCCACCCCGGAGACCCTCCCCCGGGTCCTCGACGGGGACGAGCCCTGACCGGAGCGTCCGCCGCCGACCTCGCCGTCCGGCTCGGTCTGGAACCCCACCCGGAGGGCGGCTGGTACCGCCGCACCTGGGTGCACCCGGACCCGGCGGGCGACCGGCACCCGGACGGTCGTGCCGCCGGTTCGGCGATCCTGTTCCTGCTCGCCGCCGGCGAGGTGACGTCGTGGCACCGCGTGGATGCCGCCGAGGTGTGGGTGCACCAGTCGGGCGGCTCGCTCGTGCTCGAGACCTGGGCCGAGGGAGGTGACGGGGTCGTCCGGACGACGCTGGGTCCGCCGACCGGGGACGCCGAGCCCCAGCACGTCGTGGCGCCGGGGTGTTGGCAGCGCGCGCTGGCGGCGGGGGTCGCGGACGATACGACGACCGACGCCGACGACGGTCTGGTCTGGACGCTCGTGACGTGCGTGGTGGTCCCGGAGTTCCGCTTCGACCGGTTCGAGCAGGCGCCGGTGGGGTGGTCGCCTCCGGTCGCCGGGGAGTGACGCCGTCCTCGTCGAGGTTGCAGCAATTCCGTCTGAATCGAGAGGCCCGTTGATCTCTCGTTGACGTTCGATCGCTATGTTCCCGCAAGTTGGCGTCGGAGATTCTGGGGGTCGTGATGCGCCGAGTGGCGGTCAGTGGATTGGTGGTGTGCGCACTGGTGGCGACGGTGCTCGTCAGTTCCGGCGTCGAGGTGGCTGCAGAGTCGTTGAACTCCGGGGCACAGTCTGGGGTGTCGATCCCTCAGCCCCTGATGGCGGCCACAGCGGGTGGGCCCGCTGCGTCATCGCTCACGGTGACCTCGAGTGGTCAGGCGCCCGTGGCGGTGATCTCCGTGTCTGCATCAACAGGTGCCGCCCCGTTCGCAGTCGACCTCAACGGCTCGAACTCCACCGATGTCGACGGTGTCATCACTGACTACGAGTGGGACTTCGGGGACGGGACATTCTCCTTCGAGTCAGTCGCTTCGGGTGTGTCGGTGTCGCACACGTACGCCGCGCCGGGTTCGTACACGGCGGTGTTGACGGTGACGGATGATCAGGGGCTTTCCTCGTCGTCGTCCCAGGTGATCGACGTGACCGTGAACCCGGGGGCTGTGATCAGCAATGGCCTGGTCATGCTTGGGGTCAATGGCGCTGGCAACCTTGTTGCCTCCGACGTGGGACTCAAGTTCATCCCGACAGACGGGGATGCGATCACACCCGGGTGCGCCTGTGAAGGCTGGGGCGTGGCTGATTCGCGGACTCGAGTCTCAGGATGGGCGAACCAGAATCAAGGGGGAACCTCGAATCTCATCCCGGTGTCGTTTGACTCGACCGCAACTACTGCGACCGCAGTCAGTCGAATCGGGGAAACCTTCCGGGTCA
>CAINRS010000164.1 GCA_903852755.1 uncultured Actinomycetes bacterium
ACGGGGTTCTGGCAGAACACCGAGGGAGTGCTCCCGGGGGTCCGGCTGGCGTTCCTGCAGCGGCCCGACGCGCTGATGCTCGGCACGCTGCTCGCCATTGCGAACGCGCACCTGACCGAGGAGCGGCTTGAACGGCTCCGGCGGCCGTTCCTGATCGCCGGCACCATCGGCCTCGTGGTCTGGCTGGCCATGTTGAACCTGTCGAGCGGCGCTGTCGAGAAGCTGGGCGGCCCGTACTTCCCGTACCTGCCCGAGGGTCCGGAGCAGTTCACCCGGGACCAGATGCTGGCCGAGACGCCGGTCTACTGGTTCCGCTTCGGCCACACCCTCGGCGCCCTCGGCTTCGCCGCCATCCTGTTGTGCCTGGTGCACCGGAGGGAGTGGTGGCTCAGCCGGTTCTGGTCGTTGGCGCCGTTCCAGTGGATGGGCCGGCTCAGCTACACCCTCTACGTCTGGCACGCGCTCCCGTACATCATCATCTTCGCCCTGACCGGTGGGGTCGAGATCTCGCTCGCCGGTCAGTTGGTCCGCACCCCGGTGCTGATCGCATCCGCCTTCGCCGTCTCCATGCCCGTGTACTACCTGGTGGAACTGCGGGTGCTCCGGGCCAAGCTGCGCTTCGCGGCGGAGAAGGAGACGCTCGACCTCAGGACGGGCAAGGTCGTCGACACCACCTCGGGGCGCCCCGTCGACGAGCCCGACCACTGACGGCGCCTCCGCCCAGTTGCCGCGCGGTCGGGCAGATGCGCGGTGGAGCAGCCCTCACCGGAACGGCAGGGGACCGGCACCCCGGTCCAGGGTGGCATCGGTGATGGGGTGCTCGGTGGGCTCGTCCGGCAGGTCGTCGAGCAGGTCGAGGGGCCGCAGCAGGAGCGCCGTGACCGCCACGACACCGACGACGACCGCAGTGAGCGTGAACGCCGCCGACACCCCGAGCCAACTCGTCGCCGCACCGACGAGCACGTACCCGGCCGGACCGGTGGCGTACTCCGCGGAGGCAGCCAGACCGACGACGCGACCGCGGAGGTGCTCCGGTGAGCGGGTCTGCAGCGCCAGGTTGAGGATCGGCCCGACCGGGCCGTAGCCGACGCCGAGCGCGAACCCGGTCAACAGCATGAGCGGGTAGGCGTCCACGGCGACGAGGAGGGCGAGCGCCCCGGCGGTCGCGAGCAGGCCGCAGCGGAACAGGAGGCTCCGGCGCACCCGGTGCCCGATCCACGCGTACAGGAGCGCCCCGGTGGCCCACCCGGCGCTGACGGTCGTCACCAGCAGGCCGAGACGGCCGGGTTCGTTCCGCGCCTCGAACTCGACGGGCAGGAGGACGCTCTCGACCGGCATGTAGAACGCCACGAGCGCACCGATCACGACCAGCATCGTCAGGAGCAGCCGGTCGTGGCGGACGAAGTCCACGCCGGTCCGGATGCTGCGCAGGATCCCCTCGGTGGCGTCCGGCTCCGGCCGCAGGTCGGCGTTGGGCAGCCTGATGGCCGACACGATGATCGCCGAGGCCACGAACGCTCCGGCGGTGAACCACAGCGCCGAGGCCGCGCCCACCGCAGCGATCAGCAACCCGCCGACGCCGGGGCCCATCAGGAATGCGACCCCCCAGACCGCCTCGTGGACGCCGTTGACGCGCTGGAGCCGCCAGCCGGATCGCTCGGCCGCACCGGGCAGCATCGCCTCCCTGGCCGTCACCCCCGCCGGGTCGAACACGGCGCCGAGGACGGCGAGTGCGATCAGGACCGGCAGGTTCAGCCCCAGGGTTGCGGCGACCACGGGGATCGAGGCCGCCGACAGGGCGGAGAACAGATCGGAGCCGATCGAGGTGCGGCGCCGGCCGATCCGGTCCACGATCGCTCCCGAGAACAGGCTCGAGGCCAGGAGCGGGAGCGCGGTCGCCGCCCCCAGGATGCCGGCGTCAGCCGCGCTGCCGGTGCGCTCCAGCACGAGCCACGGCAGGATGACCAGCGCAGCACCGTTGCCGGCACCGGAGAGGACCGTGGCGGCCTCGAGCTGGACCAGCGGCACCATGCTCCGCCGCTGGTCCGTCCCGGTGCTCACCGCACCATCGTCCCACCCGCGACGGGCGGGGTCAGGAGGAGAGCGTCTCGAGGAGCTTCTTGAGCTCCCCCGAGGGATCCTCGGGGACGATGTAGCCCGACTCCTCGCGGATCTGCTCGAAGTGGTCCCGCACGTCCTCGGCGCTGTGCCCCTCGGCGTACCAGCCCGGGGTCAGGCCGATGAAGTACCGGGCCACCACACCACCGGCGACCGAGTAGACCTCGCCGCTGACCGGGCAGTCCTCGTGGGCCAGGTACACCACGGTCGGGGTGACCTCGGCGGCCTCGAGCTTGTCGCCGAGCGGGCCGAGCAGGTCCTCGGTCATGCGGGTCTTGGCGACCGGGGCGATGGCGTTGACCTTGATGCCCTTGGAGCGGCCCTCGGTCGCCAGCACGCGCGTGAAGCCGACCAGCCCGAGCTTGGCGGCGCCGTAGTTGGCCTGGCCGAAGTTCCCGAGCAGGCCCGAGTTGGAGCTCGTGTTCACGATCCGGCCGTAGCCCTTGTCGCGCATGACGACCCAGGCCGGCTGGGTCACGTAGAAGGCGCCGAGCAGGTGGACGGCGATGACGGGCTCGAGCAGTTCGGGGGTCATGTTGTGGAACGTCTTGTCCCGCAGGATCCCGGCGTTGTTGACCACGATGTCGACGGTCCCGAACTCGTCGAGCGCCGTCTGCACGATGGCCTGACCGCCCTCCGGTGTCGACACGGAGTCGTGGTTGGCCACGGCCTCACCACCGGCGGCCGTGATCTCGTCGACGACCAGCTGGGCCGCCGACGCGTCACCGCCCTCGCCGCTCACGGAGCCACCCAGGTCGTTCACGACCACCCGGGCACCTCGGCGGGCGAGTTCCAGGGCGTGCGACTTCCCGAGCCCGCCACCGGCTCCGGTGACGATGGCGACCTTGCCGTCGAAGGTGAGATCCGACATGTGTTCCCCTCGTGGTCAGGGCCGCTCGGCCCGCTGTGTCGCGCCGGGGTGGCGCAGGGCGAGACGATACCGACGACGCGAGGACGGGTCGAACCCGTGCGCCCCGGCGGGACCCGCTCAGGCCTCGATGCCGAGCGCCTCGAGCGCGAAGGCCTTCATGCGCTTGTAGTCGACCTTGGCGTTCGGGGCCCGACCGATCGTGTCGATCTCGACGACCTGCTTGGGCGCCTTGTACCCGGCCAGGTGGGCCTTCACGTGGGCGATGAGCTCACCGCCGTCGAGAACGTAGCCCGCCGCCGGCTCGACGACGGCGACGATCGCCTCACCGAACGTCTCGTCGGGAACCCCGACGACGACGGCGTCGGCGACGGTGTCGTGGGTCTTGAGGACCTCCTCGACCTCCTCGGGGAAGACCTTCTCGCCGCCGGTGTTGATGCACACCGACCCGCGCCCGAGCAGGGTGATGCTCCCGTCGGCCTCGACCGTGGCGTAGTCCCCCGGCATGGAGTAGCGGGTGCCGTCGATCTCGACGAAGGTCGCCGCCGACTTCTCGGGGTCCTTGTAGTAGCCGATCGGCGTGCGGCCCGGGACCGCCACCCGGCCCCGGATGCCGGAGCCCGCCTGCACCAGCGCACCGTCGTCGTCGACCACGATCACGCCCGGTCCGAGCGTGAAGTGCGCCGTCCGCTCCGCCGCCCCGCTCGTCGAGACCGACTGACCCAGGCCGATCGCCTCGGAGCTCGAGAAGGCGTCGATCAGCATCATCGTCGGGTGGTGGGCGAGCAGCCTGGCCTTGATCGGTTCGGACCACATCACTCCCGAGGAGGACACCAGGATGAGCGAGGACAGGTCCCACCGGTCGGGTTCGGCGTCGAGGCGCGCCAGGATCGGCTTGCTGAACGCATCGCCGACGATCGTCAGCGCCCCCACCCGCTCCCGCTCGATGGTGTCGAGCAGCTCCTCCCAGTCGAGGTGTCGGTTGACGAGCGTGACGACCGACCCGCCGGCGGTCAGGTACAGCAGCGAGGTGAACCACCCGGTGCCGTGCATGAGCGGGCACGCCGGGAGTCCGGGGAGTCCCGGACCCTCGATGGCGGCGAGCGCACCGGTGACACCGCCGACCTCGTCGGGATCGGCGGCCAGCAGTTGGTTGCTGGCGGAGCAGACCGCACCGATCAGGTCGTCCTGACGCCACATCACCCCCTTGGGCATGCCGGTGGTCCCGCCCGTGTAGATCATCAGCAGGTCGTCGCCCGATCGACCCCACGGGGCCTCGACCCGCTCGGTGGCGGTCGCGACGGCCTCCTCGTACGGCGTCGCCCACTCCGGCGCCGGGCCGGAGCCGTCGTCGACCCAGAGCCAGTGCCGCACGCCGGGGAGCTGGTCCCGGAGGTGCTCGATCCGCTCGGTGAACACCCCGTGGAAGACGACGGCGATGGCGTCGGCGTTGTCCCACAGGTAGAGGAGTTCCTCGTCCACGTAGCGGTAGTTGGTGTTGACGGGGACCAGCCCCGCCTTCCACGCCCCGTAGCAGGACTCGAGGTACTCCGGGCCGTTGTAGAGGTACAGCGCGACCTTGTCCTGGTGCTCGGCACCGCCGTCGAGCAGGAACCGGGCGAGGCCGTTGGCGCGGGCGTCGAACTCCGACCAGGTGGTCCGGCGGTCACCGTGCACCTGCGCCGGTGCGTCCGGGATCCTCCCGACGATCTCCTCCCACAGGTCGGCGAAGTTCCACCCGGCCATCGTTCCCCCCGGTCGTCGTGCGTCGGGCCGACAGCGGCCCCGGACGCCCGGAGCATAGGTGGTCGTGCGGGACCTGCGGCTACGGTCCGACCGTGGACTTCGACCTGCCCGGGGAGGACGACGAGCGGCGGCTGGCCGTGCGTTCGTGGCTCGATGCCAATCCGTCACCGTCGGGCCGTTCCCTCGCAGAGGCGGGCTACGTCGCGCCGCACTGGCCCGCTCCGTGGGGTCTGGACGCGGATCCCATCCACCAGTTGGTGATCGACGACGAGCTGCGCCGGGCCGGGGTGCGCCGACCGGCCAACCCGATCGGGATCGGCTGGGCCGGTCCGACCATCCTCGCCGCCGGCACCGACGAGCAGCGGGACGCGTACCTCTTCGGGCTGCTCTCGGGCGAGGACATCTGGTGCCAGCTGTTCTCGGAGCCGGGTGCCGGGTCGGATCTGGCCAACCTGTCGACCCGGGCCGAGCGCGACGGTGAGGAGTGGGTCGTCAACGGCCAGAAGGTCTGGACCTCGCTCGGACACGTCGCCCGCTACGGGATCCTCATCGCACGGACCGACCCCGACCGCCCGAAGCACGAGGGCATCACCTACTTCGTCTGTCCGATGGACACGCCGGGCATCGAGGTGCGTCCCATCGTCGAGATGACCGGCGGGCACACGTTCAACGAGGTCTTCCTCACCGACGTCCGGCTCGGTCCCGAGCACGTCGTGGGTCAGGTCGACGACGGGTGGCGGCTCGCCAAGGTCACGCTCGCCAACGAGCGGGTCTCGTTGTCCTCGGGTGGGGCGCTCTGGGGGATGGGTCCGACCGCAGCGGACCTGTTCGACATCGTCCGTGCCGCAGGCGGTGTGGCCGATCCGGTCCTGCGACAACGGCTCGCCGAGCTCCACATCGAGTCCGAGGTGCTCCGGTTGATCCGCCTGCGGACGGTCACCGCTGCGGTGCAGGGTCGCGAGCCGGGGCCCGAGGCGTCGATCCGCAAGGTGATCGCCGACGAGCACGGCCAGCGGATCATGGGCCTCGCCCACGAGCTGGCGGGCGCAGCGGCGCTCACCGGTGCGGCCGGTCCGCTCGGGACCGAGGCCTCGTGGTGGACCCACGGCTTCCTGTTCGCCCCGGCGCTCACGATCGGCGGCGGGACCGGGGACGTCCAGCGCAACATCATCGCCGAGCGGGTCCTCGGGCTGCCCCACGACGTCGACGTCGAGCAGGGGCGGACGTGGTCCGAGACGCGCCGGACGGTCGGCTGAACCTCTGCACGGTCGTCACCACCGTGTGGGATGTCCGGCGTGTGGGATGTCCGGCGTGTGGGATGTCCGGCCCCGGCGGGCCCGGGGCTAGGTTGAGGTCGTGGCCAGCAGCTCCGACCGTCCGCTCCGTCGTCGACAGAAGGTGGTCGCCGCCACCGAACTGCCCGGTGTGCCCGAGGGGACCCCGGGTCGGATCCAGCTGGTCAACGGGTTCTCGTGGGTGCGGTACCGGGTCCACTTCGACAACGGAGTGGAACTCGGGTTCCTGGACCGGGAACAACTCGTGCCCGCCAAGGAGTGGAAGCAGGAGGGGGCAGCGTGAAGCTGGCGATGCAGATCGGGTACGCAGGCGGATTCGCCGAGTCCGTCGCGCAGGTGCAGGCGCTCGAGCAGGCGGGCATGGACATCGTCTACGTCGCCGAGGCCTACGGCTACGACGCTCCGACCCTGATGGGCTACCTGGCCGCCGTGACGGAGCGGATCGAGATCGCATCGGGGATCCTGCCCATCTACACCCGGACGCCGACCCTGCTCGCCATGACGGCTGCCGGACTCGACGAGCTCACGGGCGGCCGGGCGATCCTCGGCCTCGGCGCCTCCGGGCCACAGGTGATCGAGGGGTTCCACGGCGTGGCCTACGACGCCCCGATCGCCCGGACCCGCGAGATCATCGAGATCTGCCGCAAGGTGTGGGCCCGGGAGGAGCCGTTGGTCCACCAGGGCCGCAAGTACCAGCTCCCGCTGCCCGAGGAGCTCGGAACCGGACTCGGCAAGCCGCTCAAGATCATCACCCACCCGCCCCGGCCGCGGATCCCGATCCACGTGGCGTCCCTCGGGCCGAAGAACGTCGAGATGACCGCCGAGCTCGCCGACGGCTGGCTGCCCATCCTGTTCCACCCGGAGCGGGCCGCCGGGGTCTGGGGTGAGGACCTCGCATCGGGGTTCGCCAAGCGGAGCCCCGACCTGGGCCCGCTGGACGTCGTCGCCGGCGGGCTGCTGGCGATCGGTCCGGAGGACGAGGTCCGTGGGTTCCGGGACTTCAGCCGGGGCATGGTCGCGCTCTACGTGGGCGGCATGGGTGCCCGGGAGCGGAACTTCTACAACCAGCTGGTCCAGCGGTACGGGTACGAGGCCGAGGCCCGGGAGATCCAGGACCTCTACCTCGACGGCAACAAGCGCGAGGCCGCAGCGGCAGTGCCGGAGTCCTTCCTCGAGGAGACCTCGCTGTGTGGTGACGAGGGCTACGTGCGGGAGCGCATCGCGCAGTTCGCCGATGCCGGTGTCACCGTGTTGAACGTGACGCCGATCGCCGCTGACCTCGCCGGCCAGCAGCGGCTCATCGAGACCGTCGCCGGGCTGCTGCCCTGACCCTCCTGCAGATCCTGCAGATCCGGGCACGACCCGACTGCAGATCCGGGAACGTGTCGTGCGACGGACCCGGGTCCGATCCGGTGGGACTCAGCCGCCGGCGTTCAGCAACGGCTCGATGATCGGCATGACCACCGAGTCGGTGCAGGAGATCGTCTCGTCGTAGCGCCAGTTCACGACGCCGGCGACGCCGCTCCCGAAGAACAGGCCGGCGTACTCGGCTGTGGCCCGATCGGTCGTGCCGAACTGGACGGAGTCGCCGATGACCGCTCCCAGCGTCAGGGCCTCCTCGTTGATGGAGGCCGCCGGGTCCGGGTTCTGGATCCGCAGCAGTCCGATGTGGATCGGCACCACGAAGGGGGTCACGGTCGCGTGGCGGACCTGGACACCGCTCGGCCCGGACGCCTCGAGGAAGAGCTCAGCGCCCAGTCCGTTCGGATTGGCGCAGTGGGCGAAGGTCCCGGCGACCTGCTCGTCGATGGACACCAGGTCGTCGACCGACGGGCCGCGCACCCCGGCGAGGACGAAGTTGTTGGTGAGCGGGAGGGTCGTGGTGGTCTCGGCCGGCAGCGTGGTGGTGGTCTCGACGATGGTGGTCTCGACCGGAGTGGTGGTCTCGACCGGGATGGTGGTCTCCGGTGGCACCGTGGTGCTGGTCGACTCCTGGGCCTGCGACGTGGCGCTCAGGCTGACCAGCACGGCCCCGGTGATCAGCGCGGCGAGGCCCGCTCGCGCCGGGACCCGCCCTCGTCCCCGGTGCACACCCGTCGAACTCGAACCCACGTCGCCACCTGTCCGCAGCCGGGTCGGCCCGATGCCGGACCGCTGCTGCACTCCTGAGCAGGGTAACGACCGGGCCCCCACCCGACAAGCGAATCCTGACCGAGCCGCAGGCAACGGCAGCGAGGGAGGCGTTCCGATGCGCTCAGTGGTTCGCTGAGTGCTCACCGTGGTGGATGCGTCGGGTTCGCAGGTCGATCGAGGCCGTGGTGCGTTCCCGGTCCTGCTCCCGGACCCGGGCTGGAACGACCGGGACGAGCATGCCGTAGGGGGCGTCGTTGAAGCGGTGGTGGAGTTCGTGGGCCGCTCCGAGCCGGTCCAGCACACCGATCCTCGGCAGGTGACGACCCCCCAGTCGCCCGTGGATGTAGACGTCGTGGACCAGGAAGTACGCCGCTCCGTAGGCGGTGATCCCGGCCGCCACGGGCACCAGGGAGGCGAGGCCCTCGACGTTGGTCCCGACGAGGAACATCCCGATGGCCAGTCCTGCGAACACGAAGGGGAACCGGTCGTTGCGCTCGAACCGGCCGGCCGGTGGGCGGTGGTGACTCCGGTGCCACGACCAGGCGAATCCGTGCATCGCCCAGCGGTGCTCCGCCGCTGCGACGGCCTCCATGAGTGCGAACGTGACCGAGAACACGAGGATCCACGTCATCGGGTGTGGTTCGCCGTCGGTCGTTCGGGTGGATGCAGCACCGCGGCGCCCAGGCCTGTGCCCGACGCCACAGCGCCGGTGGATCGGCCGGGTCCGCTCAGCCCCGGGTGCCGCTGAGCACGGCCTCGGCCTCGGCGACCATCGAGCGCACGATCTCGGCGGCCGGGACGAGCGTCCCGATCGCACCCATGCCCTGTCCGGCGGGCATGAACTCGTTCGTCGGGTCGACGTCGGGTGTCCCGTCGTCCCCGCCGAGGTGGTTCACCCCGTCGGTCATCGAGCGGATGACCTGACCGGGGAAGGGCTCCGGGGTCGCCCCGGAACGTTCGAAGTCCTCGGCGTACGGCGTCCTGATCACCCGGCAGGTCTTGCCGGTGTAGGCCCGGGTGACCATCGTGCCGTCCTCGGCGCCGGCGAGCAGCCGGTCCTTGTAGCCGGGCACCGCCCGCGCCTCGGGGGTGGCGATGAACCGGGTGCCGACCCACACGCCGGCGGCGCCGAGGCACAGCGCCGCTGCGAGTCCCCGACCGTCGACGATGCCCCCGGCGGCGACCACGGGGACCTGGTCGCCGACGGCGTCGACGACCTGGGGGACCAGCGCCATGGTCGCCACCTGGCCGGTGTGGCCGCCGGCCTCGGTGCCCTGGGCGACGACCAGGTCGCACCCCGCCTCGACGGCGGCGACGGCGTGGTGCACCCGACCGCACATGTTGACGACGAGTACGTCCTGCTCGTGGCACTGATCGATGACCTCGCGGGGCACCCCGAGGCCGGCCACGAACACCGTGGCGCCACCGTCGATGATGGCCTGCACCTTGGCCGGCATGTCCTGGGGGGCCGCCGTGAGCAGGTCGACGCCGAAGGGTCGGTCGGTGCGCCGGCGGACGGCGGCGATCTCCTCGACCATCTTGTCGTCACCCATCGTCGAGGCGCCCAGGCAGCCGAAGCCTCCGGCCTCCGACACGGCGGCGGTGAGCTCGCTGTAGGACACCCCACCCATACCGGCGAGCATGACCGGGTGTTCGACGCCGAGGAGGTCCGTGAGTCTGGTGCGCATACCCGCACCCTAGGTTCGGACCACCGGGGTCTGGAACAACGCCACGGAATGTACCGTGATCCCATGATCGGTCGAAATGCCGTTTTTCGTCACTTTCCTCGGCACTCCGTGGTGGCTGTGGTCGTCGTCGCGTCGACCGCAGCAGTCGTGCTCCCGTCCTGCGGGACCGAGGAGGGGCAGGGGGTGACGACCGTGGTCGAGTCCTCGACCACGACCACGACCACGACGTCCCCACCAGCGCCGACGCAGGAACCTCCCACGACCCAGGTGCCCGCGACGACCGTCGCGCCGACCACGCCGGATCCGCTGCTGCCTCAGCAGTGGGCGGTCTCCCAGCTCCGACTCCCCGAGGTCTGGAACCGGGCGGTGCGCGGCGACGACGTCGTGATCGCCGTCGTCGACACCGGGGTGGATCTCGACCACCCGGACCTGGTGGACAAGCTCGTGCCCGGGATCGACATCGTGGACGGGGACGACACGCCGCAGGACACCAACGGGCACGGCACCCACGTTGCCGGGATCGCTGCTGCGACGACCGGGAACGGGATCGGGGTCGCCGGGACCGCACCGGGTGCGAGGATCATGCCGGTTCGGGTCCTCGGCACCGACGGTACGGGGACCGACGAGGGAATCGCGCAGGGCATCGACTGGGCGGTCGCCAACGGAGCCGACGTCGTCAACCTCTCGCTCGGCGAGACCGGGGTGCTGAGTCGGATCTCGAAGGGCGGGCCACTCAACACGTCGATCAGGAACGCTGCGGCCCAGGGTGTGGTGGTCATCACCGCTGCAGGGAACGAGGGTACGGTCAAGCGCAACTACCGGGCTGGCACACCGACGCTGGTCGTCAACGCGACGAACCCCGCGGGACAACTCGCCCAGTTCTCGAACTCCGGGGACCTGCGGTCCGTCGCAGCGCCCGGGGTCCAGATCCTCTCGACGGCGCCCACCGAGCCGACATCGTTGTGGCCGTCAGGGAGCCGAGGCTACGAACTGCTCGACGGCACCTCGATGGCGACCCCGATCGTCTCCGGCCTGGCCGCCCTGCTCCTGTCGGCCGGGGTGCAGCCCGCAACGGTCATCGAGCGGATCGTGACGACCGCCGACGGTGCAGCGAACCCGCAGCTCGGTGCCGGTGTCATCGACCCGTCGGAGGCGGTGGGCTGAGTCGGGTCACGTCACCGGCACTCCGGTCCCGGTGTAGGCGCCGTCGGTGGAGAACATCCCTCGTCGCCACCTGCGGGGCGTGAGGATCACGGCCCGGGGGTAGTCCTCGAACAACCA
>CAINRS010000165.1 GCA_903852755.1 uncultured Actinomycetes bacterium
ATTTCGGTGGCCACAGCGGAGGGGTCACACCCGTTCCCATCCCGAACACGGAAGTTAAGCCCTCCAGCGCCGATGGTACTTGGGACGAGAGTCCCTGGGAGAGTAGGACGCCGCCGGATTTCTCCGACGTGGGAGGGGCTCCGGCCCCTCCCACGCTCGCGTTCGGGCACGGTTCGTGTGGTCGGTGGAGATCCGACAGAGTGGAGCGAGATGGTCCCCGACGACGAGCGCACCGATGATGACCCACCACGCAGACGACGGTCGTCGGGCGGTGGTCCGACCCGCTCGGGCCCCGGGCGACGCACCGGCGGTGCCGGTTCTCGAGGAGGGCGGCCGGGTGCTCCCGGTGGTCGTGACTCCCGTTCGACCTCGGGGCCGCGTGGTCGGGGGAGTCGGGACAGCGGAGGCAACCGGGCTCCCGGCGGTCGACGTGGTCCGGGATCTGCGGGGCGGGACGGCACGGAGCGTCCGAGCGGTGGCGGGCGATCCGCGCCGCGGAGCAGCGGCGGTCGACCCGGTGGCAGCGGTGGGCGTCCGGGTGGCAGCGGCGGTCGATCCGCGCCGAGGAGCAGCGGCGGTCGACCCGGTGGCAGCGGCGGTGGCCGTTCTGCGGGCGCAGGTAGCCAATCCGGGGGCGCAGGTAGCCGGCCAGGGGGCGCCGGTGGCCGGCCAGGGGGTCGTTCGAGCGGTCCGAGCGGTCCCCGGCGCGACGGTGGACGCTCCGGGTCCGGCCGTGACGACCGACGGTCGGCGGGTGGAGATCGCCGTGCGCCGACCGGAGTTGCCCGGGGAGGTGCGGGTACCCGCGGCGCAGCGGGACGGGGGAGCGCTGATCCGTCCGGACGCGGCCGTTCGACGGGCGAGCGGGGCGACCGGAGGCGTGACGAAGGCGAGCGTCCGTCAGGGCGCCGCCCGCAGACTTCCGGACCTCGTGGTTCGGCGGGATCGCGGGGCCGTGGTGACGGGCCGCGGGGCCGCAGTGACGGGCCGCGGGGCCGTGGTGACGGGCCGCGGGGCCGCAGTGACGGGCCGCGGGGCCGCAGTGACGGGCCGCGGGGCCGCACGGGACGAGACGGTGGTCGCCGGAGCGATGCCGCCGCCGAGGGGCGTGCCGACTGGCCGGCTCGCCGCCCGCCCGACCCCGACCGGCCCCCGGCCCGGCCACCACGGCCGACCGAGGTCTGGATCGACGAGGGCGTCGCCGGTGCTGCGCCGCCCTCGAGGCCGACGGCCGGCCGCCGCGGTCGACCGGTGCGTGTCGAGGTTCCGGAACTGACCGGTCTGGTCGGCGCGAAACGGGCGACGGTGCTCCAGCAGGAGCTCGGACTCGCCGCCCGTGACTTCGCCGATGAGCGCTACACCGAGGCCCGCCGTCGAGTCCGCAAGGTCGTCGCCGAGGTCCCGGACCTCCCGGAGGCGAGAGAGCTGCTCGGTCTGTGCCAGTACCGACTGGGGAGGTGGCGTGAGGCGGCCAGGGAGCTCGAGGCGTTCGCGGAGCTCACGTCGTCGGACGAGCAGACACCGGTCCTGGCTGACTGCTACCGGGCGCTCGGGCGGCACGAGCGCGTGGAGTCGCTGTGGGCCGAGCTCGCGGAGAGCGGGGAGTCGCCCGAGGTGATCACCGAAGGTCGCATCGTCGCGGCCGGCTCCCTCGCCGACAGGGGTGAGCTCCACGCCGCGGTTCGACTCCTGGGGAGCGGTTTCCGCTGGCCGAGGGCACCGCGTGAGCACCACCTCCGTCGGGCCTACGCACTGGCCGACCTCCACGAGCGTGCGGCGGACGTGCCGAGCGCACGGGTCTGGTTCGGACGGATCGCTGGAGCGGACCCCGACTACCTCGACGTCCTCGAACGCATCCAGGCGCTCGGTTGAGGCGCCTTCCGGTCGGTCCGCACGAGGTCACCACCCACAGCCACCACCCACACCGGCTGGAGTGTTCCGGTTCACGCGTTCCGGTTCACGTGGCGGATGCGGCGGCGATGCTCGCGATCGTGGCGTCGAGTGTCGAGTTGAAGTCGTCGTCGCTCTGCTGCGCCGAGAGACCCTCGGTCAGGGCGCGGCTGAAGCTGGCGATCACGCCGTGGTTCTGGCTGAGCCGCTCGTTGGACTCCTCACGGCTGTACCCGCCCGACAGCGCCACGACACGGAGGACCCGGTCGTCGGACACCAGGCCGGCGTAGAAGTCCGCCTCGTCGGGCAGCGTGAGCTTGAGCATGATCGGGGCGTCCGGGCTGATGCCGGCGAGACGTTCGACGATCCGGTCCCGCAGCAGGGCCTCGGCCTCGGCCTTGTCGGGGGCGTTGATGTCGACCTCGGGCTCGATGATCGGGACCAGACCCGCACCGATGATCTGGTCGGCGACATCGAACTGCTGGTCGACCACGGCGGCGACCCCGGTCGCGTCGGCCCGCTTGATCACGGAGCGCATCTTGGTGCCGAACACCCCGGCGGAGACGGCCCGGCCGAGCAGTGCGTCGAGCTCGGGCATCGGCTTCATCACCTGGGCCCCGTCGGACTCGTCCTCGAGCCCCTTGTCGACCTTGAGGAACGGGACCACCCCCTTCTCGTCCCAGAGGTAGGCGGCGGTCGGTACGCCCTCGACCTCCCGATCCATGGTCTGCTCGAACAGGATGGCCCCGAGCACGCGGTCGCCGGTGAAGGCCGGGCTCGTGATGATGCGGGAGCGCATCTGGTGGATCAGGTCGAACATCTCGTCCTCGCCGGAGTACTCCGACTCCTCAATGCCGTAGAGGCGCAGGGCCTTCGGGGTGCTGCCGCCGCTCTGGTCGAGCGCGGCGATGAAGCCCTGGCCGGTGCGGACCTTGTCGAGTTGTGCGCCGTTCATGGGGGTTGTGCTCCTCGGTCGTCGGACCGGGTCATGGTCGCACACGGCGTCGTCCGACCGCACGACCGTCGGGCCCGGCCGAGGTCCGCAGCCGACTGTGGGAGCATGGCGGGGTGCCGGACTGGGTGGTGGACCTCGACGGAGTGGTCTGGCTCGGTGCCCGTCCGGTCCCCGGGTCGGCGGCCGCGCTCGCCGGTCGCCTCGACCTCGGAGAGCGGGTGGTGTTCTGCACCAACAACTCCTCGGAACGTGGCGCCGAGAAGGTGGCGTCGCTGGTGGCGCACGGACTGCCCGCAGGTGTGGAGGTCCTGACGTCGGCGGACGCCGTGGCCGCGATGGTCGAACCGACGTGGCGGGTGCTGTGCCTCGGCGGGCCGGGCCTGCGCGAGGCGCTCGAGGACGTGGCCTCCGAGGTGCTCGACGCGGCCGACCCCACGACGGCGTCAGCCCGGGTCGACGCCGTGGTGGTCGGGCTCGACCGGGACGTCGACTACGGACGGATCGACCGCGCCGCCCGGGCCGTCCGCTCGGGCGCCGCGTTCCTGGCCTCGAACGCCGACGCCACCTTCCCCGACGCCGACGGGCTCCGTCCGGGTTGCGGTGCCATCGTCGCCGCCGTGCAGACGGCGTCAGGGGTGGCGCCGATCGTGGCCGGCAAGCCGCACGGCCCGATGGTGGAGCTGCTCCGCTCGTCGCTGCCGGACGGGGGCGTCGTCGTGGGTGACCGCACCGACACCGACGGTCGGCTGGCGGAGGCCCTCGGGTGGCCCTTCGTGCTGGTGCTGAGCGGGGTCACCACGGAGGCCGACCTCCCCGTGGACGTGCCCACGGCCTGCGTCGCGCCCGACCTCGCGACCGCTGTCGAGACCCTCGACGACTGGTGCACCACCGGCCGCTGAGTGCGGGTGTCGGTAGGCTCCGACCGTGCGCCGTCGACTGGACCTGGAGCTGGTTCGTCGGGGCCTCGCCCCCTCGAGGTCCGCCGCTCGGGACCTCGTCGACGCCGGTCTGGTGCGGGTGTCCGGAGCGGTCGCCACGAAGTCCGCCCGGCTCGTCGACGCCGGTGAGCCCGTGTTGGTCGGCGACGGTGGTCCCAGGTACGTCTCCCGCGGCGGGCACAAGCTCGAACGGGCGCTGGAACGGGTCCCGCTGCCGACACGTGACGCCGAGGTGCTCGACGCCGGGGCGTCGACGGGCGGATTCACCGACTGTCTCCTGCAACGCGGCGCCTCGATGGTGGTGGCGGTCGACGTCGGGCACGGCCAACTGCACGAGCGGTTGCGTTCGGATCCGCGTGTGGTCGTCCGGGAACGGACGAACGTCCGGGACCTCGAACCGGCGTGGGCCCCCACGGAGGACGGACTGGTCGACGGGGTGGTCGCCGACGTGTCGTTCATCTCGCTCCGGACGGTCCTGCCGGCCCTGCGGAACCAGCTCCGGCCCGGCGGCTGGATGGTCCTGCTCGTCAAGCCGCAGTTCGAAGCGGGGCGGACCGTGGTCGACCGCGGTGCCGGGGTCGTCCGGGATCCCAGGGTGTGGACCGAGGTGCTCCGCACCGTCTGCGGTGCGGTCGAGGACCTCGGAGGAGCCATCATGGACGTCGTGGACTCACCCATCCGTGGCGCAGCCGGCAACGTCGAGTTCCTGCTCGCGGCGTCGTTCGCCGAGGCCCCGCAGGTGATTCCGTCCGGCGACGGGCCGTCGGGGACGGGAGCGTCCACGGCAGTCGACGCCGCCGTGACGGCGGCGTCCCGACGCTGGGCGGCGGAGGTGTCGGAGTGAGCACGTTCGCGCTCTTCCTGCGTCCCGACGGCGCCGACGACGTCGCCCGCACGATCGCCGACTGGCTGAGTGAGCGTGGCCACCAGGTGCGGATCCCGCTGCCGGATGCGGCCTCGGTCGGGCGTCCCGACCTGGGCGTCGAGCAGTCCGCGCTCACCCCGGATGCCGATCTCGTCGTGAGCCTCGGCGGTGACGGGACCATGCTGCGGGCCGCCGCGCTGGCCGCAGTCGACGACGTCCCCGTGCTCGGCGTGAACCTGGGTGATCTCGGGTACCTGACCGTCGTCGAGCCCGCCGGGGCGCTCCCCGCACTGCAGCGGTTCCTCGACGGGTCGTACCAGCTCGAGGAGCGCATGCGGCTCGAGGTCGACGCGACCGGGATCGAGGGGCTCCCGACGGCGTTGAACGAGGTGGTCGTCGAGAAGTCGGGTACCGGCCAGACGGTCCGGCTCGACGTCAGTCTCGACGGTGAGCCCTTCACGTCCTACGTGGCCGACGGGCTGATCCTCGCGACCCCGACGGGATCGACGGCGTACTCGTTCTCGAGCCGCGGGCCGATCCTCGATCCTGAGCTCCGGGCCATCGTGACCACTCCCGTCGCGGCCCACATGCTCTTCGACCGTTCCATGGTGCTCGACGCCGGGTGCGTCGTCACCGCCGTCGTGGCCGACGACCGACCCGCCAGGGTCAGCATCGACGGCCGCTCCGTCGGTGAACTCGAGCCGGGAGCCGGTGTCCGCTGCTCCGGCTCGTCCCGGCCCACCCGGTTGGTGACCTTCACGAGCCGGAACTTCCACAGCGTCCTGCGGTCCAAGCTGGCACTCGAGGACCGCTGAGCCCCGCCGATCCGACCGAGCGGCCCCGGATGCGCCGGGGTCGTCCTCTACGCTTCGCTCTGGCATGTTGGTCGAGCTCGCAGTCCGGGACCTGGGCGTCATCGAGTCCGCCCGGATCACCTTCGGTCCGGGGGCCACTGCCCTGACCGGTGAGACGGGTGCAGGAAAGACCATGGTCGTCGAGGCGCTCCAGTTGATCTGCGGGGCGAGGGCGGATCCGCAACGGGTCCGCACGGGCGCCGACGAGGCAGTCGTCGAGGCGCTGTTCGTCCGGCCGGTCGACGATGGTGGCGACGAGGACGAACTGGTCATCCGGCGTGTCGTCCCGGCCGAGGGACGGTCGAGGGCGTACCTCGACGGCGAGCTGGTCCCGGTCGCCCGGTTGGCGGAACTGACCGCAACGCTGGTCGAGATCCACGGCCAGCACTCCCAGCAGGGCCTCCTGCGGCCCTCGGCGCAGCGCAGCTCGCTCGACCGCTTCGCCCGAATCGACACGGGGGAACTTGACGCAGCCCGTCGAGCGGTTCGTGAGCTGGGCAGCCGACTCGAGGCGCTCGGCGGTGACGCCGGGTTGCGCGAGCGTGAGATCGTGCTCCTGCGACACCAGGTCGCCGAGATCGAGGCCGTGGCTCCGGGTGACGGCGAGGACGAGCGGCTCGAGCTCGAGGAGGACCTCCTCGACGGCGCCGTCGAGCACCGGGCGGCCGGGGACGCTGCGGTGAGCGCACTGGCCGACGACGACGGTGCCGTCGACCTGCTCGCCCGGGTGGTGGCGTCACTCGCCGGTCGAACGCCGTACGCCGAGCTCTCGGCGCGGCTCGCCTCGCTGTCGGTGGATCTGGGCGAGGTGGCGAGTGACCTCCGTCGGCTCGCCGAGGGGATCGAGGTGGACGACGAGCGTCTGGCCGCGGTCCGGGCCCGGCGTCAGCAGCTGGCGGAGCTCCGTCGGAAGCACGGCGGTTCCGACGCCGACGTCGTGGAGTTCGCCGATCGGGCCCGCCGACGTCTGGCGGAGCTCGAGTCGGCGGAGGAGCGCGCGTCCGAGCTGGAGGACGCGCTCGCCGTGGCGACCGCGGAGCTCGAAGCTGCCGCAGCGGTGGTCGGTCGGGCACGCCGGTCGGCGGCACCGGAGCTGGCCGCCGCCGTCGAGGCGATCCTGCGGCGGCTCGCGCTGCCCGCCTGCACCGTGGAGGTCGCCGTCGCGGACGAACCCGAACTGCCCGGGGCCGCGAGTCACGTCGAGGTGCTGCTCGCAGCGAACCCCGGTGCACCGCCGGCACCGCTGGCCCGGGTCGCCTCCGGAGGTGAGCTGAGCAGGGTGATGCTGGCCCTCCGGCTGGTCGGTTCCGGTGGGCCGGGCACCATGGTGTTCGACGAGGTCGACGCCGGGATCGGGGGCGAGACCGCGAACGCGGTCGCCGGAGCGCTCCGGGGGGTCGCAGCCGACCACCAGGTCCTGGTGGTCACGCACCTCGCCCAGATCGCCGCTGTCGCCGACGCCCAGGTGGTCGTCGAGAAGTCCACCGACGGTCGACGGACCAGTACCGAACTCCGACCGCTCGACCGGGACGGCCGGGTCGTCGAGCTCTCCCGGATGCTGTCGGGCAGCCCGGACTCCGAGGCCGCCCGTCGCCACGCCGAGGAGCTGCTCGCCGACCGGGAGCAGGCCGCCGGAAGCACGCGGGGGCGGCAGGGGGCGGGCACGTGACCGGCATCTTCCGTCGTCGGCGCCCGGACGGTGACGCCGTGCCCACCGGGCCAGGGGTGTCCGGTCCCGCTCGGATCGGGAGGCGGACCAAGGAGCTCGTCGTCGAGTTGCGCCCCGGTGAGGTGGCGGTCATCGACCACGAGGACCTCGACCGGCTCGCAGCGGAGGCGCTCGTCCGCTGCGGTCCCGCAGCGGTGCTGAACGCTGCGGTCTCCTCGACGGGGAGGTACCCGAACGAGGGTCCGCTCGTCCTGCTGAGTGCGGGGATCCCGCTGATCGACGGCATCGGAGACGTGCTGTTCGAGCGTGTCCACGACGGCGACGTGCTGGTCGTGTCCGGGAGCCACGTGTCCGCGGCGGAGCGACCCGACGAGGTGCTGCTCGAGGGTGACCGGCAGAGCACGGCGGCCGTCCGGGACGTGCACCTCCGCAGCCGGTCGAACATGGGCGGTGCGCTCAACGACTTCGTGGAGAACACCGTCGAGTTCATCGACGACAACCGGGACATCCTGGACGACGAGATCGACGTGCCCGAGCTCGGTCTCGACTGGCACGGACGACAGGTGCTGCTGGTGGTCAGGGGGAACGACTACCGGGAGGACCTGCTCCTGTTGCGGCAGACCGGCTACGTGCGCGAGGTGCGGCCGGTCCTGCTCGCGGTCGACGGGGGAGCGGACGCCCTCCTCGAGCTCGGGATGCGTCCCGACGTGATCGTGGGCGACATGGACTCGGTGTCCGACGAGGCGCTGTCGTGCGGAGCCCGGCTCGTCGTCCACGGGTACCGGGACGGGCGCGTCCCGGCGGCGGCCCGGCTCGACCGGCTCGGGCTGCCCCACGACGTCTTCACCGCGTCGGGGACCAGCGAGGACATCGGGATGCTGCTCGCCTACGTGCTCGGTGCCGAGCTCATCGTCGCGGTCGGGACCCACTCGTCGATGGTCGACTTCCTGGACAAGGGCCGGGCCGGCATGGCCTCGACCATGCTCACTCGCATGAAGGTCGGTCCGGTGCTGGTCGACGCCAAGGGGGTCAGCCGGCTCTACCAGGGGCGGCTGCGCAAGCGCGACCTGTTGGTGCTGGTGCTGGCGGCGCTGTTCGCGATGGCGGTGGTCATCGCGATCAGCGAGCCGATCCGACTGCTCATCCGGGCCAACTGGGTGCTGCTCACCGGGACCGCGACAGGCTGGGTTCCGTGATCAACTTCCGCTTCCACCTGATCAGCCTGGTCGCCGTGTTCCTCGCGCTCGGGATCGGGGTCGCCGCAGGGGCGTCGTTCGTGGACCGGGCGACGGTCGAGTCGCTCCAGGGTCGGGTCGAGGACCTCGACACGGCGTACCGGGAGCGCGGTGTCGAACTGGACCTCACCCGGGAGGCGCTCGGCACGACGGACCGCCAGCTGGGCGCGCTCGCGGGGGAGGGTTCGCTCGCGCTCGAGGACGGAGTCGACGGCCAGACGGTGGTCCTGCTGGTCAGCGACGGGGTCCCTGCCGAGCTGCTCTCGGACCTCCGGGTGAGCTTCGCCGCTGCCGGGGCGCCCGACCTGACCGTCCTGAGGCTGCTCGCTGCCTTCGAGTTCGACGATCCGGCCACGACCGAGCGTGTCGCGACCGCGCTCGGACTCGCCCCGGATCGGCGCACTCCGGAACGGGTGCGGGAGGCGGCGGTCGCCACGCTGGCGGCATCCCTCGCCGAGCTGTCGGGACCGGCGCCCGGTCTGGCGCAGCCCGATTCGCCGGTCCCCGTCCCGGTGGCCGGCCTCCCCGGCCCGGTACCGGCCGACGACGCCGCTGCGATCGCCGCGATCGACGAGCTCGACCAGTTGGGCCTGCTCTCGGTGGAGTCCCCGGTCGGACCGGTCGCAGTGGCGCTCGGTGGTGCACCGGGTGTCAGGTACCTCGAGGTGCTCACCCCCTCCGACGACCTGGCGGCGACCACCGTGATGGTCCCGCTCGCCGAGTCGCTCGCGAGCGCCGCACCGGCCACGCTCACGGTGGGCCTCGCCGCTCCCGCCCGCCCCGAGGGCGGCATCGTGACCACCACGACCGCACCGGGAGAGGTCGTCGAGGATCCGCTCGCAGGACTGCGTGCCCGGCCGTCGGCGACCCGACTGTCGACCGTCGACGACCTCGAGGAGCCAGCCGGGCGCATCGCCGCGGTCTACGCAGTCGGTCAGCAGCGCCGGACGGGCGCAGTCGGGGCGTACGGCACCGGACCGGGGGTCGTCGGGCCGTTCCCGACCACCCCGCCGGGGTGAGCAGCATCGGCGAGGCCGGCGAGGTCTCGCTCGACGTCGTCGGAGATCCGCTCGGCGGTGCGGGCGACCGCAACCGGGCGGCGGCGCGGATGGGGGTGGTCACGCTGCTCAGCCGGGGCAGCGGTGCGGTCCGGATGGTGGTGGTCGCTGCGGTGCTCGGGACCACGTACCTCGGCAACACCTACCAGACCGCCAACTCGATCCCGAACCTGGTCTTCGAGCTGATCGCCGCCGGTGCGCTGGGGGCGGTCCTCGTCCCGGTGCTGGTGGCAGCGTCCGACAGCGATCGGGGTGACGAGGCGGCCTCGGCGGTCCTCGGGGTCACGACGGCCCTCCTGGTCGCCCTCTCGCTGGTCGGGATGCTCGTGGCCCCGGTGGTCGCCCACCTCCTCTTCGCTGCGGTTCCCGATCCGTCGATCCGCTCCGACGCGGTGGCGCTCGGGACGCTCCTGCTGTGGTGCTTCCTGCCGCAGATCGCGTTCTACGGGCTCAACATGGTCGCCACCGCGACGCTGCACACCCGGGGCAGGTTCTCCCTCCCCGCCTTCGCCCCGTTCGTCAACAACGTGGTGGTGGTGGCCACCTACGCGGTGTTCTCGTGGATGCGGGGAGGGGCCGAGCCGACTCTGGACCTCTCGGCGCCGGAGGTGCTGCTCCTCGGACTCGGCACCACCCTCGGCGTGGTGGCCTTCTGCGTGCTGCCGTACGTCGGGGCCCGCCGCGCCGGGGTCAACCTGCACCTCCGCTGGCAGCCCCGGCACCCGGCGGTGCGTCGTGTCGTCCGGCAGGGCGGCTGGGCGGGCGGCTACCTCGCGTCCGGTCAGGTCGTCCTGGTCGCCATGCTGGTGCTCGCGAACAGCGTCGAGGGGGGCGTGGTCGTGCAGCAGCTCGCCTACGTCCTGTTCCTGCTGCCGGTGTCACTGCTCGCCGTGCCCGTCGTCACCACCGCCTTCCCCCGGCTCGCTCGTGATGCGGAACGCGGAGCGTGGGGGGAGTACCGCCGCGAGGTCATGCGGGCGGGACGGCTGGTGTTCGCGGTCTCGACGACCGCCGCTGTGGTCCTGGTGGTGGCTCGCACTCCTCTGGCGCACCTCGTCACCTTCGGCAACGCCTCAGTGGCGACCGGGGAGGTCGCCCTCGCCGTGGCCGGGTTCGCCCTCGGGCTCCCGGGGTTCGCGCTGGCGCTGCACCTCACCCGGGCGAGCTACGCGCGCCACGACACGAGGTCGCCGACCGTGGTCGCCGCCGGCTGTGCGCTGCTCGCCGTTGTCGGGATGGGCGCTGCGGCGTCGTGGGCCGCACCGAGCGACCGCATCGCGGCCATGGGTGTGGCCCACGGCGCAGCCTGGACCGTCGGTGCGGCGCTCCTCGCACTGCTGCTCCACCAGGACCTGTTCCGACGTGGGGTCCTCCCGCCGCAGATGCCGAACGGCGAGTCCGACGTGATCGCCGATCGCGACGGCTGCGCCCAGAGGTCGCACGACGTGGCGAACCGGGACGGGGCGGAGCGGTGAGCGACCGCAGCCTCGTCGTCGCCCAGGTGATTCCCGCAGCGGTCGGGGGGATCCGGACCCACGTCCGCAGCCTCGTGCCGCGTCTCGAGTCCGCTGGGATCCGTGCGCCGGTGTTCACACCCGACGTCGACGCCGTCGACTCCCCGTCGGGGACCACCCGGGTGCCGATTCCCTCGCGTGTCCGGTCCCGCGGGTGGTCGGACGCGACCGGGACGCTCCGCACGGGCCTCGGCGCGGTGGCCGGCCGCATCGGGGCGGTGGACGTGGTGCACGCCCACGGGCTGCGGGCGGCGTTCGTCGCCGACCGGGCACGTGGTCGACGCCCCCTAGTCGTCACCGTGCACAACGTGGTGCTGCCCGACGAGCGAGGTCGTCGACGACGCCTCGCCGAGGGAGTGGCGGCGCGGATCCTGGCTCGCGCCGACCGCCTGGTCGCCCCGTCGGCGGCTGTCCTCGAGGACCTCCCCGTGGCCCTGCGATCCAGGGCCGAGGTGGTCGTGCCGGTGATCGAGGTCCCGAAACCCGGCCGGGCACCCGACGAGGTGCGCTCGGCCTTCTCGGTTCCCCCCGGGTGTCCACTGATCGTGTGCGTGGCCCGACTCCACCGCCAGAAGCGCCTCGATGTGCTGGCCGCGGCCTGGGAGCAGGTGCGTGCCGAGGCCCCCGGGACCCGACTGGTCCTGGTGGGTGAGGGTCCCGAGCGTCCGAACGTCGAGGCGGCGTTCGGCGCGTGGCCCGAGGTCACCCTGGCCGGTGCACTCGATCCGGCGACCGACGTGCTCGCTGCCGCCGACCTGGTGGTGGTGACCTCGTCGTGGGAGGCGGTTCCGTTGGTCCTCCTCGAGTCGGTGGTGCTCGGGACCCCGGTGGTCAGCACCGACGTGGGGATCGCGACCGAGGTACTGGCTGATCCGGCGATCGGGACGGTGGTCCCCAGCGGTGACCCCGACGCCGTCGCCGTGGCGATCCTCGACCGGCTCCGCGTCGGGGTCCGGGCTCCCTCCGCAGGGTCCCCTCCGGGAACGGAGTGGCCGGCTGCAGTGCAGCCCGAGCTCCTGGTGGACCGGTTGATCGACGTGTACCGGAACGTCCGTTGAGCACTCCGGCCCGGCTCCGGCCCACACGGGCGGCCGTGCCCGTGGCAGTGATCGTCGCGGCGTTGTGGGTCGGAGCCCTCGGCCCGGGTGCGGTCGACGTCGCCGCCTCGGCCCGCGGCGACGCCGGCGACGGTCGGGGGACCGGAGCTCCGGTCATGGTGGTCAGCGTCCCTGACCTGACGTGGTCGATGGTGGACGCTGCGACGACGCCGGAGATCTGGTCGATCGTGACTCGCTCGTCGGTCGCACTGCTGAGCACCCGCACGGCCGACGAGGTCGACACCCCGGCAGCCGCCTACCTGACCCTGGGGTCGGGCCGCCGGGCCGGGGTGGCCGCCGGTCCGGCGGCCGGCCTCGCCACCCAGTCGGGCGAGGCCGTGGTCGTCCCCGGGTTCGGGCTGCAGGTCGAGCGCAACGAGGTGCTCGACTACGGGGCGGTGCCGGGATCGCTCGGCGGTGCGCTCGCCGGAGCCGGCGTGCGGGTCGCCGTGGTCGGCGACGCCGCACTCGGCCGCGACGACCCGACGGGGCGGGCCGTCGCGCTCGGCACCGCCGACCCGGCGGGTCGGACTCCGACGGGTCGTGTCGACGGACTCCTGGCCGCCGACCCATCGGCCCCGGGAGGTGCCTGGATGGATCGGACGGCGGTCGTCGAGACGGTCGGCTCGGAACTCGGTCCCGACGCCGTCGTGCTGGTGGAGGCCTCCGACCTGCAGCGTGCCCTGCGGAGCGGCGATCCGGCGACCCGCGCCGTCGGCCTGTCGCGCACCGATGCGCTCGTGGGTGCGCTCCTCGACCTGGTCGACGACCCGGCCGCAACCGTGATCCTGGTCGCGCCGACCTCACCCGGGGAGGTCCGGACCCCTGGCGTGTTCGCCTGGCGTGGGCCGGGTGTCGATCCGGGTCTCGCCTCGTCCGGATCGACCAGGCGGGAGGGCTACGTGTCGCTCACCGACCTGGCGTCCACCGTCCTGGGGGTCGTCGGTGTGGCGGTCCCGGAGCAGATGGGCGACACCCCCGTCCGACCCCACGTCGGGCCGACGGCCGACCCGGGCTCGAGGGTGTCCGAACTCGCCGGGGCGGAGCGCCGGTCGGTGGCCCGCGACGGCACCGTGGGCCCGTTGGCGGTCGCCGTCGTGCTGCTCGCGGTGCTCTGCGGCCTCCTCGGTGTCGCTGCGGTGTGGCGCCGTCGACCGCTCCGGCCGTGGGCGACCTGGCTCTGTCTGGCTGCGACGGCGGTCCCGGCGGTGTCGTTCACGACCGGGATCTGGCCGGGGGTGGAGGTCGGCCCCGTGGCTGTCGTCGCGTGGACGGCGCTCCTCGCAGCGTTCGTCGGCGCCGCCGCGCTCGTCGTGGGAGGCGGAGCGGTGCGCTGGGCGGTGCTGGTCCCGGCCGCGGTGTCGGTCGTCCTCCTCGTCGGGGACGTCGTGGGCGGCGGGCGGCTCCAGATCGACACGCCCCTGGGGTACTCCGCCACGGTGGCCGGACGGTTCTCCGGGCTCGGCAACCAGGCCTCGGCGTACCTGCTGGGCGCAGCGCTGGTCCTGGTGGCGTCGGGCTGGCAGTGGCTCGGTTCGCTCGGGTGGTCACGGCCCCGCCGACTGTCCGTGGCGGTTCCATCGGCGGCTCTGGTGGTCGCCGTGGTGGGTGCACCCTGGTGGGGTGCGGACGTGGGCGGCGCGCTGTGCGCACTGCCCGCGCTCGTGGTGTGCATCGCCCTGTCGTGGCGGGACGGCCGATCCGGGGGTCGGGTCGCGCTCGTCGTCCTCCCGGCGCTCGCCGTGGCAGCGCTCGGGTTGTTCGTCCTCGGTCTCTGGGACCGGGGGCGGCCCGCCTCCGAGCGGACGCACCTGGGCCGGTTCGTCGAGGACCTGCTCTCCGGCGGGGCCGGGGAGGTGCTCGCCCGCAAGCTCTCGTCGGCCTGGGAGGTGACGACCTCGACGCCGTGGTCGCTGGTCGTCCCGGTGCTCCTGATCGCGCTGGCGTCGTTGGCGTGGCTCCCCCGCTCGAGGCGATGGGGGGTCGTCGTCCGCCGGCCGGAGCTGTCGGCGTTCGGTGGCGCTGCTGCGGTCGGAGGAGTCCTCGGGTGGGTGCTCAACGACTCGGGTGTGGCGGTCCCCGCGGCGGTGCTCGCCATCGCAGTGCCCTACGTGGCGTGCGTCGCCGGCGTCGGAGGTCGTCCCGCGGCAGGGGAGCCCGGTGCAGTGGATCCGGTGCCGCAGACCGTCGGCCGGTCCGGTGTCGCAGCGGCGGACGGCGTCTCGTCGGGGAGTGCTCCGTGATCGCCCCGGCCCTCGGGGTCGTCGTGGGGCTCGTGCTCGGAGGGTTGTTGTGGGTGCTCGTCGAACCCTCGATCGACGTCCCTGCGCTCCGGCGTGCGAACCACCGCGGGGTCGAACTCACCACCGCCGCCGGTGTCGTCGTGCCGCTCACGCTGGTGCTCGTGGCGGCCCTGCTCAGGTTCCTGCAGCAGGCGGCGGCGTGGCAGCCGACGTGGGACCAGCTGGTGGGACCATCGGTGACCGCAGCGCTCGGATTCGGCCTGTTCGGACTGGTCGACGACGTCGCCGGGGTCGGCGAGTCCGGCGGCTTCCGGCACCACGTGCGGACGCTGCTCAACGGTCGGATCACCACGGGCATGCTGAAGCTGGTGGGCGGCGCAGCGGTCGCCCTGCTCACCTCCGCCGCCCTGTCCCTCAGCGACGGGGGCCTGGTCGGGATGCTGCGGGATGCTGCGGTCGTGGCCCTCGCCGCCAACGGCGTCAACCTCTTCGACCGCCGGGCCGGACGGTCGCTGAAGGTGGTGCTGGTGGGCTTCGTCGCCATGGTCCTCTGGTCGCGTTCGCCGTCCCTGACGGGTCCGGCGGTGGGGGTCGGTGCCGGCCTGGCCCTCCTGCCATCCGAACTCCGGGAGCGCTCGATGCTCGGTGACACCGGGGCGAACGCGCTCGGTGCCCTGCTCGGACTGTCGGCGCTCGCCGCGTTCCCGGGTCCCGGGAGCCGGTGGGTACTGCTCGTCGGGCTCCTCGCGCTCAACCTCGGGAGCGAGTTCGTGTCCTACTCCAGGGTGATCGAGGCGGTTCCACCGCTGCGGTTCCTGGACCGTCTGGGTCGTTCCGCCGATGACGCCGGGTGACCCGCGCCGGTCGGGCCGGGGTTCACGGACCGGCGGAGGAGGCGCGCTAGGGTCGACGGAGCCGATTGGGGAGCGTGAGTGACCAAGCACATCTTCGTCACCGGCGGTGTGGCATCGAGTCTCGGGAAGGGTCTGACGGCGTCGTCGCTGGGTCGGCTCCTCAAGGCCCGGGGGCTCCGGGTCACGATGCAGAAGCTCGACCCGTACATCAACGTGGACCCGGGCACCATGAACCCGTTCGAGCACGGCGAGGTGTTCGTGACCGAGGACGGTGGTGAGACCGACCTCGACCTGGGGCACTACGAGCGGTTCACCGACGAGGCGCTCACCCGGGACTCCAACGCGACGACGGGGTCGATCTACCAGGCGGTGCTCGCTGCGGAACGTCGGGGCGAGTACCTGGGTCGGACCGTGCAGGTGATCCCGCACATCACCGACGAGATCAAGCGCCGGGTGTCACGTCTGGCGGTCGACGGTGTCGACGTGGTGATCACCGAGATCGGGGGCACCGTCGGCGACATCGAGATCCTCCCGTTCCTCGAGGCCATCCGGCAGCTCCGTCTCGACGTCGGGCGGGACAACGTCTGCTACGTCCACGTGACGCTCGTTCCGTTCATCGGTCCGTCCGGAGAGCAGAAGACCAAGCCCACACAGCACTCGGTGACCGAGCTCCGCTCGCGCGGCATCCAGCCCGACGCCATCGTGTGTCGGTCCGAGGGGGCGATCAGCGGTGAGCTCAAGCGCAAGATCAGCAGGCTCTGCGATGTCCCGGCCGACGCGGTCGTGAACGCCGCCGACGCCGACAGCCTGTACGACATCCCCCTCGTCCTGCACCGCGAGGGGCTCGACTCCGTGGTGTGCGACATCCTGCGCCTCGACACCGTGCCCGGGTTCGGCCAGCCGGACCTGACCGACTGGAACGCGCTGGTGGGGCGGGTCCGGACCGCAGACTTCCCGGTCCGGGTGGGGATCATCGGCAAGTACGTGGCACTCCCGGACGCCTACCTCTCGGTGGTCGAGGCGCTTCGCCACGCAGGGTTCGCCCACGGTGCCTCGGTCGAACTCGACTGGATCGAGGCGGAGTCGCTCGTCGACGCCGAGGTCGCTGCCCGGCTCCGGGACCTCGACGGCGTCGTGATCCCCGGAGGGTTCGGTGAGCGGGGCGTCGAGGGGAAGGTGGCCGCCGCCGCACACGCCCGCACCGCCCAGCTCCCCTGTCTCGGTCTGTGTCTCGGCATGCAGGTGATGACGATCGACTTCGCCCGCAACGTCCTCGGACTCGAGGGTGCCAACTCGACCGAGTTCGATCCGCAGACACCGCACCCGGTGATCGACCTGATGGACACCCAGCGCGACGTGACGGACCTGGGCGGGACCATGCGGCTCGGTGCCTACATCGCCCAGCTCGTCGAGGGGTCGGTGGTCGCCCGTGCCTACGGGACGACCGTGGTCTCCGAGCGGCACCGCCACCGCTACGAGTTCAACCCGGCGTACCGGATCCGTTTCGACGGTTCGGGTCTGCTGTGTTCGGGCACCTCCCCGGACGGCCGACTGGTCGAGTTCGTCGAACTCGAGGGTCACCCGTTCTGGGTCGGTACCCAGGCGCACCCCGAGTTCAAGAGCCGGCCGACGCGGCCGGCGCCACTGTTCGACGCCTTCGTCGCCGCCGCCCGGCACCGGGCCGAGGGGCGGCATCCGCAGCTGCTCGACCTCTCGGACGACGTGGCCGAGGGCGAGCACACGGTCCGACGCCCGTGAGCGAGCCGACCAGCGGTCGGTTCCGGGCGCTCAGCGAGGAGACGTTGGTCGTCGGCCCGGTGATCACGCTCGCCGTCGGAACCTTCGCAGCGCCCGACGGCACCCGCTTCGAGCGGCAGGTGGTGCGTCACCCGGGGGCCGTCGCGGTCGTGCCGCTCCACGACGACGGTCACGTGACCCTGGTCCGGCAGTACCGGGCACCCCTGGACGCACTGGTCGTGGAGGTCCCGGCAGGGAAGCGCGACGTCACCGACGAACCGCTCGAGGTCACGGCCGCACGGGAGCTCGCCGAGGAGGTCGGTCTGGCCGCTGATCGCTACGAGCACCTCGCGACCTTCCACAACTCGGTCGGGTTCTGCGACGAGGAGTGCCACGTGTTCCTGGCGACGGGACTGCAGTCGGTGGACACGGCGCACGACGGTGTCGAGGAGCAGCACCTCGAGGTGCTCCACGTGCCGCTCACCGAGGCCCTGGCCATGGTCGACGACGGCACGATCACCGATGCGAAGACCCTGATCGGACTGTGGGCGGCGGCGAGACGGTGGGCGGACCCGGCCGGCCGGTGACCGACACGCCGGGAGCCGTGCCGCGCAACGGCGACGACCTGCCGGTCGAGGTGGAGTCGTTCCTCACCCACCTCGCCGTCGAGCGTGGTCGGGCCCCCCTGACCCTCTCGGCGTACCGGCGGGACCTGCTGCGCTGGGTCCGGCACCTCGACGGGCGGGGCACCACGACGACGGCGGCGACCGAGGCCGACGTGCTCTCGTTCGCCTCGGCGCTGACCGACGAGGGCCTGGCCCCCAGCAGCAGGACCCGTATCCTCTCGACCGTCCGGGGCCTCCACCGCCACCTGCTGGTCGAGGGACGGGTGGACACCGATCCGACTGCCCACGTCGAGTCCCCGCGCCGGCCCGCCGCCCTGCCCCGCGCGCTCGCCGTCGAGGACGTGCTCACCCTGCTGGACTCGGTCGCCGTCCCCGGGTCCGACGGGCCGGACGGCGAGCCCGTCCGGCTCCGCGACTCGGCGCTGCTCGAGCTCCTCTACGGAACGGGGGTCCGGGTGTCCGAGGCGTGCGGCGCCGACCTGACCGACCTCGACGTCGACGCCGGGGTGGTCCGCGTCCTCGGCAAGCGCCGACGGGAGCGCATCGTCCCGGTGATCCCCGAGGTGTGGTCGTCGCTCGCCGCCTACCTCGACGAGGGCCGGCCGGCGCTCCTGCGCCACGCGGGGAGCGCACGGGCGCCGACGGCCGCGGTGTTCCTCGGGCGGCGGGGCGGGCGACTGGGCCGGCAGGCGGCGTGGGAGGTCATCCGTCGGCGCGGCCGCGCTGCCGGTCTGGACCCCGAGGTCCTCAGTCCGCACGTGCTCCGTCACTCCTGTGCGACACACCTGCTCGACGGGGGCGCCGATCTCCGGCTCGTCCAGGAGCTCCTCGGTCACGCATCGATCAGCACCACGCAGCTCTACACCCGGGTGGCGACCGAACGGCTGGTCGTCGCGTACCGGGCTGCGCACCCGCGTGCTGCAGCGGAGCTCCGTCGGTGAACGACGGTGGCGTCGTGGCGTCGTGAGGCTGCAGCCGTGGCACCGGGTGCGTCGCTTCGTCGCCGCCCTGCGTCCCTCGGGTCCGGCCGACGTCGACCTGGACTGGGCGCGCAGCCTCCTCAGCGCGTCCGAGTACGACCTGCTCACCGCGCTCCCGCCCGTCGACCAGGCCCACGTCGTGCGGGTCGCACGCTCCGTCGAACGCACGCTGCGCGCCTCGACCGGACCGACGCCGGACCGGTCGTGGTTGCTGCCTGCTGCGCTCCTGCACGACGTCGGCAAGCTCGACGCCCCGCTGGCACCGGTCGGCCGCGCGGTGGTGACCGTCGTGGTGTGGGCCGGCGGTCGCTCCTGGGCGGCGAACCGACAGGACGCCTCGGGGTGGTTGGGCGCCGCGGCCCGCTACGCGACCTACCCGGAGCGGGGGGCGCACCTCCTCACCTCGGTCGGCAGCGACGCCCGGGTCGCGGCGTGGGCGCGGGAACACCACCTGCCTCCGGAGCGGTGGACGGTCCCGGCCGCTGACGGGGCGCTGCTCGCCGGGGCCGACGACGAGGCGTGAGTCCCGCAGTGGGAGGCGGAATCGACTCAGGTGCGGGGGAGGAGGCCGATGTTCCGCTCGGCCCGGTCGAGCACACCCGCTGCGACCGACGACGCCTTCCCGGCGCCGGTGCGCAGTGCCGCCTCGACGGTCCCCGGGTCCCCACGGAGGTCGCGGAGCCGTTCCTGGATGGGGCGGAGGAGCTCGACCACGGCCTCGCCGGTATCGGCCTTCAAGGGGCCGTACTGCCGGTAGTCGCCGGCGACGTCCTCGGCGGCGCGCCCGGTCGCCGCCGCGAGGATCGAGAGCAGGTTGCTCACCCCGGGCTGTCCCTCCGGGTCGTGGTGGACCTCGCCGAGCGAGTCCGTGACGGCCCGCTTGAACTTGCGGACGATGACCGCCGGGTCGTCGTCGAGGAACACGATGCCGGCGTCGGTGGAGCTCGACTTGGACATCTTGCGGTCGGGCTGCTGCAGGTCCATGACGCGGGCGCCGTCCCGGGGGATGGTGGCCGAGGGGACGACGAAGGTCTCGCCGAACCGGGCGTTGAACCGCTCGGCGAGGTCACGGGTGAGTTCGATGTGCTGGCGCTGGTCCTCGCCGACCGGCACCTGGTCCGTGTCGTACAGCAGGATGTCGGCGGCCTGCAGGGTGGGGTAGGTGAACAGCCCTGCGGAGACGGACTCCTGGCCCTGCGACTTGTCCTTGAACTGGGTCATGCGGCGCAGCTCACCGAAGGACGCGGTGCACTGCATGAGCCAGCCGAGCGAGCTGTGCTCGGGAACGTGACTCTGCACGAAGAGCGTGCAGGCCTCGGGGTCGAGTCCGCAGGCGAGCAGCGCGGCGGCGAGGTCCATCGTCTGGCGGCCGAGCGAGCCCGGTTCGGACGGCACCGTGAGGGCGTGCAGGTCGACCACGCAGTAGAAGCTGTCGGAGCGGTGCTGGTCCTCGACCCAGTTCCGGACCGCACCGAGGAGGTTCCCGAGGTGGAGCTCACCGGTGGGCTGGATTCCTGAGAAGACACGGGGCACGGGGCCGGATGCTACCGGCGCCGGGGGGCGACCCGTGGCGTCGGTTCCGGCCCCGGAGGCAAATGACAACCGTGTGACTCGCGGCGCCGGAGACGCTACGGTGGTCCCGTGGGTTACGAGGTGCAGACCGAGGTCTTCGAGGGGCCGTTCGACCTGCTCCTCCACCTGATCCTGCGCGACCAGCTCGAGATCTACGAGGTGTCGTTGACCTCGATCGTGGACGCGTACCTCGCCGAGCTCTCCCGAATGGAGTCGCTCGACCTGGAGGTGGCGACCGAGTTCCTCCTGATCGCCGCGACCCTGGTGGAGCTCAAGGCCCGCCGGCTGCTGCCGGACGACCACGAGGTCGACCTCGACGAGGACCTGTCGCTCTGGGAGGAACGGGACCTCCTGCTCGCCCGGCTCCTCGAGTGCAAGACCTTCAAGGACGCAGCCACGGCACTCGCACGTCGGCAGGCCGTCGCCGCCCGATCGGTCCCCAGGTGCGTCGGGCCGGACGAGCGCTACCTCGACCTCGCACCGGACCTGCTCGCCGGGGTGACGCCGCAGCACCTGCACGCTGCGTACCGGCGGGCGGTCACCCCACGACCGGAGGCGGTGATCGATCTGTTCCACGTGGCCCCGATCAGGGCCAGTGTCGTGGACGCGGTCGTCGAACTCTGTGCCGAGCTCCCCGGTGCGGGACGACAGTCCTTCCGTGAGCTCACCGGATCACTGGTCGAGCGACTCGAGGTCGTGGTGCGGTTCCTCGCACTCCTCGAGCTGTTCAAGCAGGGCCTGGTCGAGCTCCACCAGGCCGTCACCTTCGGTGACATCGAGGTCGAGTGGATCGGTGGTGACGGCGTCAGCGACGAGGTGCTCGCCGACGTCGACGACTACGACTACGAGTCCCCTCAGGCCCCGTCGGCGGGCGATCCGGTCAGCTCGTGAGCGACGACGAGCCGTCTGCCGAGGAGCGCCTCAGCGAGGCACGCCTCACCGAGGCCCGCCGGGCACTCGAGGCGGTGCTCATGGTGGTGGACGCTCCCGCAGAGACCTCCCTGCTGGCCCAGTTGATCGAGCTCCCGACCGGGACCGTCGAGCAGGTGCTGGTGGATCTCGCCGCGGCGTACGAGGCGGAGGAGCGGGGGTTCCAACTGGTCCGTGTGGCCGGTGGGTGGCGCTACCAGAGCCACCCCGACTGCGCTCCGTGGGTGGAGCGCTTCGTGCTGAGCGGGCAGAGCGGCCGACTCTCCGCCGCAGCGCTCGAGACCCTGGCGATCGTGGCCTACAAGCAGCCGATCTCGCGTGCGCAGATCGCCGCCATCAGAGGGGTGAACGTCGACGGCGTCGTCCGGACGCTCCAGCAGCGCGGGTACATCGACGAGGTCGGACGTGACGACGGCCCCGGGCTGGCGATCATGTACGGGACCACCCGCGAGTTCCTGGAGCGTCTCGGCATCGACGATCTGACGGAGCTCCCGAGCCTGGGTGACTTCATCCCCGGTGCCGAGGTGGTCGAGGCACTCGAGCACGGGTTGCGCCCCCATGACGACGCTGCCGCGGTCGACCTCGACGACGCGGCTCCCGAGGACGTGTCGGCCGGAGATCCGTCCGCCGAGGACCCGTCTGCCGGGAACCTGTCGGGCTCGGACGGAGCGACCGGGGACGCAGCGACGGGGGACGCAGCGACCGACGACGATCCACCCCGGTGACCGAACGGGATCCGGCGGTACCCGACGGTCGGGAGCGCGTCCAGAAGGTGCTCGCCCGGGCCGGCTTCGGCAGCCGGCGTCGCTGTGAGGAACTGATCGAGTCGGGCCGGGTCAGCGTCGACGGGTCACTGGTGCGGCTCGGGGACCGGATCGATCCGGGCGGATCGGTGCTCGAGGTCGACGGGGTCCCGGTGTCGGTCGACCCCGGGACCGTGCACTACCTGCTCAACAAGCCCGCCGGCGTGGTCACCACAGCCGTCGACACCCACGGGCGGCCGACGGTCCTCGAACTCGTCCCGTCCGAGCCGCGGGTGCACCCGGTCGGCCGCCTCGACATGGACAGCGAGGGCCTGCTCCTGCTCACCAACGACGGGGTGCTGACGCACCGGCTCACCCACCCCAGCTTCGGGGTGGACAAGGAGTACCTGGTGGAGGTCGAGGGCGCCCCCGGTCGCGGGGCCATCAGGGCGCTGCGGGAGGGCGTCGAGCTCGAGGACGGCGTGACGGCGCCCGCCGTGGTGGCCCCGGTCGAACGGAACGTGCTGCGCATCGTGATCCACGAGGGCCGTAACCGGCAGGTACGGCGGATGTGCGCCGCAGTCGGTCACCCCGTCCTCCGGCTCGTGCGGACACGGCTGGGGCCCCTGCGCGATCCCCACCTCGCCCCCGGGTCGTGGCGGCCCCTGGAGCAGTCCGAGCTCCGGGCGCTCGAGCGGGCCGTCCGGACCGATCCATCCGAGACGGCCCCGGAGCAACCGGGTGCGGCCGACGGGTCCTGACCCCGTAGGATCACCGACCGTGTCCACGTCGATGCTGGGTCTGCGCGGTGCGACGACCGTCGAGGTCGACGAGCAGCCGCACGTCGTCGAGCGGGTGCAGGAGCTGCTCACCGAGATGCTCGCCCGCAACGAGATCGAACACGACGATCTGATCAGCATCATCTTCACGGCCACCGACGACATCCACAGCTGCTTCCCGGCCCTCGGTGCCCGGGAGATGGGTCTCGGGGACGTGCCGCTGCTCTGTGCCCGTGAGCTCGACGTCGAGGGAGGGACGCCCCGCTGCATCCGTGTCCTGATCCACTTCCACTCGGATCGTCGTCGTTCGGATGTCCGTCACGTCTACCTGGAGGGCGCCCGCAACCTGCGGGACGACCTCCCGCAGTGACCGTCCCCGCCGACGTCCACCGTCGGGCAGCGGTCGTCGGCGCCGGCGTCGTCGGCGGATCGGTCGGTCTGGCGCTCCGTAGCTGCGGATGGTTCGTCAGCGTGACCGACAGCGACCCCGCGGTCGCCGCTGCAGCCGTCGACCTCGGTGCGGCCGACCGGACCGGTGACGATCCGGATGCCGAGCTGACCTTCGTCGCCGTACCGGTCGGGGCCACCCCCGAGGTCGCCGCTGTCGCCCTGAGGAACGGGGGCGTGGTCACCGACGTCGGCAGCGTGAAGGCCCCCCTCGTCGACCAGGTCGACTCGCCCCGGTTCGTCGGGGGACACCCGATGGCCGGTTCCGAGGCGACGGGGCTCGACGGCGCCAGAGCCGACCTGTTCGAAGGCGCCGTCTGGGTGCTCACCCCGGGACCGTCGACCGATCCCGGAGCCCTCGCACTCGTGCACGGGGTGGTCCGGTCCTTCGGCGCCGATGTGGTGAGCCTCTCACCGGAGGACCACGATCGAGTGGTGGCGCTCGTGTCCCACGTTCCCCACCTGACCGCGGCGAGCCTGATGACCCTCGCCGCCGACCGGGCGGTCGACGACGCCGCAGTGCTGCGGCTCGCAGCCGGCGGGTTCCGCGACATGACCAGGATCGCCGCCGGCGATCCCGGGATCTGGCTGGACATCTGTGCGGACAACCGGGTCGCGATCCTGGCTGTCCTCGACGACCTCGCCGCGACACTGGCCGAGGTACGGGACCTGGTGGACCGATCCGACCGCACGGAACTGGAGCGCAGGCTCTCCGCGGCGCAGCGCGCGAGGCGGAGCCTGCCTGCCGGATCCGTCCGTCCGGTCGGTCTGGCCGAGGTGCGCGTCGCCGTGCCGGACCGACCCGGAGAGCTCGCTGCGGTCACGACGATGGCGACGGAGCTGGGCGTCAACGTGGAGGACATCGAGGTCGCCCACGCCGCTGGTGAGGGTCGCGGTCGGCTGATCATGGTCGTCGCGAGCGACCGGGCGGACGAGTTCGCCGCCGCGCTCTCCCGGACGGGCCGGTCCGCCTCGGTGCACGGGCTGTGAACGGTGCACCCGTCCGGCGGGGGGTGATCCCGCCCCGGGCGCCCCTCGACGCCACGGTGCGTCCGCCCGGATCGAAGAGCGAGACGAACCGGGCCCTGGTCTGCGCGGCCCTCGCCGACGGGACCTCGGTGATCGACAACGTCCTGCACGCCGACGACACGGCAGCCATGGCGGAGTGCCTCGTCCGTCTGGGAGCCAGGGTGGGTGTCGAGGCGACCGACGACGCTGCGGTCGACTCGGGCCGGGTCAGGGTCGTCGGCCTCGCCGGTCGACCGGTCCCGGGACCGGAGGAGCTGGACGCACGGCTGTCGGGGACCACCGCCAGGTTCGTGGCGCCCGTCGCCGCCCTGGGCGGCCGCACGGTCCAGCTCACCGGTGCGCCGGGTCTCGTCGCCCGGCCGATGGGGGACCTCCTCGACGCCCTGCGGGAGCTGGGTGCGGGCGTGGTGGAGCTGGGTGGCGCAGGTCACCTCCCCGTGCAACTCGGTGACCCGCCGCTCCGCGGAGGATCCGTGAGGATGCGCGGGGACGTCTCGAGCCAGTTCCTCTCGGGACTCCTGCTGGCCGGACCGTGCACCGAGCTGGGTCTCGAGGTGCACCTCGAGACGGACCTCGTCTCCGTCCCGTACGTCGAGTTGACGGTCGATGTGATGCGCCGGTTCGGGGCGGAGGTCAGCGGTGACGCCCACGTGGGGTACCGGGTCGCCCCGGGCGGCTACGTCGCGGCCGACGTCGTCATCGAGCCCGACGCGACCGCGGCGTCGTACCTCATGGCGGCACCGCTGCTCGCCGGCGGCACCGTGCGGATCGAGGGCATCGGGAGCCGGACGCGGCAGGGTGACGCCGCGTTCGCGCAGGTCCTCGCCCGGATGGGGGCCTCGGTCGAGCTGGGCCCTGACGTGACGGTCGTGTCGTCCACCGGTTCCCTCCGGGGGGTCGAGGTGGACCTCGCGGACATGTCCGACGTCGCCCAGACGCTGGCGGCGGTCGCCGCCGTGGCGGAGGGGCCGACGGACATCCGTGGCATCGGCTTCATCCGGGCCAAGGAGACGGACCGCATCGGCGCAGTGGTGGCCGAGCTGCGGCGGCTGGGCATCCGGGCCGAGGAGCACGATGACGGTCTCACGGTCCACGGCGGCGAGCCGCACGGTGGGGTGGTGCGTACCTACGGTGACCACCGCATGGCGATGAGCTTCGCGCTCCTCGGACTGCGGATCCCCGGCATCGTGATCGAGGACCCCGCCTGCGTGGACAAGACGTTCCCCGGGTTCTTCGACGTCCTCGACCGCCTGGGCGGTGGCGGTCCCGACGCGGTGGTTCCCTAGGATGTGGCGGCGTGCCTGACGAGATCGAACGGAACCAGCTCCGCGACCTGCAGGTGGTCGCGATCGACGGACCCGCAGGTTCGGGGAAGTCGACCATCGGTCGGGCGCTCGCGACGCGACTCGGACTCGAGTACCTCGACACGGGCGCCATGTACCGGGCGGTGGCCTTCGCCGCGATCCGGGAGAACGTCGACGTGGACGACGCGGAGCGCGTGGCGGAGATCGCCACCCGGGTGGAGCTCGAGGTGGGGGATCGGGGCGTGTTCGTCGACGGCGAGGACGCCACCTCCGCGATCCGCAACCAGGAGGTGACCCGGGCGGTGACCGAGGTGGCCGCGAACCCGGCCGTCCGCAGCGAGATGCTGCGACGCCAGCGCGACTGGGCTCGCACCCGGGGCGGCGGAGTGATCGAGGGCCGTGACATCGGCAGCGTCGTGTTCCCCGACGCGTTGCTGAAGGTGTACCTGACCGCTGCGCCCGCGGAGCGTGCCCGACGTCGGGCCGAGGAGCTCGCCCACCTCGACTACGACCAGGTCGCGCAGGACATGGCACGTCGCGACGAGCGGGACAGCAGCCGGGCCGACAGCCCGCTCGTGGTCCCCGAGGACTCGTACCGCTGCGACACGACCGACCGGTCGGTCGAGGACGTGGTCTCCGACCTCGCCGAGCGGTTCCTGGCGGCACGGTGAGCGGTCCTCCGGCGGAGCGGGCGCCGGTCCGGCCCGTCGGGTGGGGGGGACGGCTGCTGTACCGCTGCTTCCGGGCCATCGGGGTGGTGATCTGTCGGCTGCTGTGGCGGGTGAGGATCGACGGCCGTGACCGGCTCCCGAGCGGGGTGCCCTACGTGGTGGCCCCGGTCCACCGGTCCTACGTCGACTTCCTCGTCATCGGCGTGGCGATGCCGCGGCTGTGCCGCTACATGGTCAAGGGGACGGTGTGGAGGTCCGCCCTCGCCGGGCGGCTCGCGGAGTACGTCGGGTCCTTCCCCGTCCACCGCGACCGGGCGGACCGGACCTCGCTGCGGATCGCGGTGGAGGCACTCGCCCTGGGTGACCCTCTGGTCATGTTCCCCGAGGGCCGTCGCAAGGAGGGCCCGCTCGTCGAGGACCTCTTCGACGGTCCGGTCTGGGTCGCCAGCCGGGCCCGCTGTCCCGTCGTGCCGGTCGCGCTCATCGGGACCGAGCAGGCGATGCCCATCGACCGACCCCGGCCCAGACCCGCTCGTGTCCGGGTGGTCATCGGTGAACCGATCTACCCGGACGTCCCGATCGAGGGCCGGGTCCCCCGGGCCGCCGTCGCAGCGGGGACGGAGGAGTTGCGGCGCTCCCTGCAGGACCTCTACGACCTCCGACTGCGCTGACCGCTCACGCGAGGGCCCGGAGTGCGACACTCGCAGGGAGGTCCCGGTCCCCGGCGGTCGGGCTCCCGGTCGGGGGTGCACCGAGTCCGAGCGACGCGAAACGGTCGATCACGGTCACCAGCTCCCGCAGGTTGCGCGGCGGTGGGAAGTACTCGTCCTCGTCGACGACCCTGAGGTGCTCGACCCCGTCACGTGGGGCCAGGGCCCGGACCACGTCCTCGACGAGTTCCTCGGGTGCCGAGGCGCCGGCGGTGACGCCGACCGTCCCGTGCAGGTCGACCGAACCGTCGGCGCGCCGTGGGAGCTCCTCGGCCGAGTTCACCCGGAGCACCCGGACGCAGCCGGACTCGCGGGCGAGCCGCTCGAGGGCGAGCGTGTTGGAGGAGTTCGCCGAGCCGATCACCACGACGGCGTCGCAGCGGGGAGCGAGTTCGACCAGCGCCGCCTGACGGTTGGTCGTCGCGAAGCACAGGTCGGACCGTCCGGGCGTCCAGATCTCCGGGAAGCGCTCGTGTGCGGCGTCGGCGACCGCAGCCCACTCCCGGTGGGACAGCGTCGTCTGCGCCAGGAGCGCCACCCGGTCCCCGAGGTCGGGGAGGGCGGCGACGTCACCGACGGACTCGACCCGGTGCACCGCCTCCGGGGCCACGGCCATCGTGCCGACAGCCTCCTCGTGGCCGTCGTGACCGATGTAGACGATCGTGTAGCCCTTGTCGGCCCGGCTGCGGACCTCGTGGTGGACCTTGGTCACGAGCGGGCAGACGGCGTCGACCACGAAGCTGCCGCGTTCCCGGGCCGCAGCGACGACCTCGGGAGCCGAACCGTGCGCCGACAGCATGATCGGCCGTCCCCGGGGGACCTCGTCGACGTCGTCGACGAACACCACGCCCAGCTCCTCGAACCGCTCGACGACGATCCGGTTGTGGACGATCTCGTGGTAGCAGTACACGGGCGGCTCGAACGCCCTGACCATCCAGGTGAGGGCCTTGATCGCCATCTCGACCCCCGCGCAGAACCCACGGGGATCGGCGAGCAGCACGAGGTCGACGGAGTCGGGCCGCGCCGGCGTCTGCGAGCTGGTCGTCAGGTGGTCCACCTGGCGAGACTACGGCCACCTGCCCGGTCCGGCAGGCCACCCGGACTCAGGGGGCGTGCTCGTAGCGGGCGACGTCGTCGAACGCCGTCAGCACGGCGTCTCCGAGCCCGACGGGAGCAGGGTCGAGACCCGAGCGGTAGCGCAGCTCGGCCGTGAGGAAGTGCCGGACCTCGTCCCAGAGCTCCGGGGAGTCACGGAACGGTGGCACCGCGCAGCCGTCGTCACCGAGCGTCAGGAGCTGCGGCGGGATCGGGAGTCCCGTGGCCAGGGCCAGTTGCACCACGCCGCCCTCGCCGATCTCGCAGATGTCGGTGAACGCGTTGTTGTGGCCTGCACCGTTCAACTCGATGATCCGCTTCTCGCCGGGGGTGAAGTCGTAGCCGACCCGGACCCCGTCGAGTGCGACGATGCCGTCCTGGCGTCCGGCGATCCAGGTGATCGCCTCGCCCGGGGGCAGGACGGTCGTTCCGTTCAGCAGGTTCAGGGCCAGCACCCCACTGGCCATCGGCACGGCGCTGGTGACGTCGGGCCGTCCGAGCAGCCGGATCGAGGTCCCGCCGCCGGCGGAGTGGCCGAAGGGGAACACCCGGGTGCCGTCCACCGTGCCGGAGAGCACCGACGTCGGGTCGGCACCGGCGGCGCGCACGGCGTCGATGGCGAGCCCCGCCACGACGGTGTCGGCCTTCGGCGCCGCCGGCGGTGCACCCAGCACTCCGCTCAGCCCGCGTTCGAGGTAGTCCGGTGCGGCGACCACGAACCCCCACGACGCCAGGTGGACGGTCAGCTCGGTCGACTGCAGGCGGTAGCTCGCAGCGCCGTGCGAGAACAGCGACAGCGGGAAGGGTCCGTCGGTCGACGCTGCCACGTCGCGGTGGGCGTCGGTCGCGTACGGAGGGTTGACCTCCGGCGGGATGAGCGCATCGAAGCCCGGTGGGATGAAGTCCCGGATGAAGTACGACTCCGGTGGCGTCGAGCCGATGCCGGCCGCATCGGCCGGGTACCAGACCTCCACCTCCCGGTCGCCGAGCGACAGGGTCGTGACGCCGACCGGGTAGGGGCCCGGCTCCACGTAGGCCGCGTCACCAGCCCGGGGCGCGGTGTTCGGATCCACCCCGGTGGCCGGTGGCGGCGGCATCACGCAGGCGGTGGCCACCAGGGCCACCAGTCCCGTCACCAGTGCGGCAGCACGGAGTCGCCTCGATGTCACGTCGTCCCCCTCGGTCCTCACACGCCGCACGTAGTGTGCCACGGGCGGTCGGGCCCGGCCACGGCGGCCTGCTCGGCACCGACTCGGGAGCGCCAGCACGGTAGGTTCGTGACGTGTCGAGCGCCGTCGTCGTCGCCGTCGCTCCCGGCTCGCCGGCGGAGCGTGCCGGGGTGCTCGTCGGCGACGAGCTCCTGGCGATCTCCGGTCGTCCGGTTCGGGACGTGATCGAGTACCGGGTGCTCGGTGACGAGGCCGAGGTGGAGTTGGACCTCGTCCGGGACGGGGCACCGCTCACGGTCGGGGTCCGCAAGGACGCCGGGGTTCCGCTCGGTGTCGAGGTGGACTCCCCGGTGTTCGACGGGGTCCGCACCTGCGACAACCACTGCGAGTTCTGCTTCATCCACCAGCTGCCACCCGGCATGCGGCGGAGCCTGTACCTCAAGGACGACGACTACCGGCTGTCCTTCCTCTACGGGAACTTCACCACCCTGACCCGGTTCACCGAGGCCGACCTCGAGCGTGTCCTGGTCGAGGGGCTCGCCCCTCTGTACGTCTCGATCCATGCGACCGACGCCGAGCTGCGGTCCGAGCTGCTGCGCAATCGACGTGGGGCGACCAGCCTCCGGTGGCTGCGGGCGCTCCTCGACGCCGGTGTCGAGGTCCACGGACAGATCGTGGTGTGCCCCGGGCTCAACGACGGCGCAGCGCTGGCCTCGACGCTGTCCGGGATCCTCGACGAGTACCCGGAGCTGACCAGCGTCGCCGTGGTGCCGCTCGGGGTGTCCGACCACAACTCCGAACCGCGCATGCGTCCGCACACCCGGGACGAGGCGGCGGCAGTGATCGACGTGGTCGAGGCGGCGCAGTCGGTGTTCCTCGCTGCTGTCGGCCGGACGGTGGTCGCTGCGGCCGATGAGTACTACCTCCTCGCAGGGCGGCCGTTCCCACCGGCGGCGTCCTACGGCGACTTCGAGATGCACGAGGACGGAATCGGGATGGCCAGGGCGTTCGAGCTCGAGTTCACGGGTGCGACGGACCGGGTGGTCGGCGTGCAGCCCGGGTTCTTCGCCTCGGTGGACGGCGCCCCGGCCGCCGGCTACCGGGCACCCCGTGGTGAGCCGGGAGCGGTCCTCGAGTCGACCCGGCCGGCAGGGGACGGGCCGGGCGACCTCGCGGCACCGGCCGGCCGACCGGTGGCGATCCTCACCGGTGTCCTCGGCGCCGAGGTGCTCCGCCCGCTAGTCGCGACGCTCGACCGCCCCGACGTGCGCGTCGTCCCGGTGCCGAACCGGTGGTTCGGCGGCAACATCGGCGTGACCGGGCTGATGGTGGGTGCCGACGTGGCCCGGGTGCTCGACCGGGAGCCAGCGGGAGACCGGTACCTGCTCCCCGACGTGTGCCTGTCGGGAGGCCGGTTCCTCGACGGCGTGGTCCCCGCCGATCTGCCCCGCCCGGTCGAGGTGGTCCCCACCGACGGCCGCTCGCTCCGATCGGCGCTGGGGTGACGACCGTGAGCGACCTCCCGCTCGTGGTGATCGCCGGCCGGCCGAACGTCGGCAAGTCCACCCTGTTGAACCGGATCGTCGGCGAGCGCGTGGCGATCGTCGAGGAGCGGCCGGGAGTCACCCGGGACCGTGTCGAGGTCGAGGCCGAGTGGACGGGGCGACGCTTCCGGCTCGTCGACACGGGCGGGTGGCTGACCGGGGGGAGCGAACTGGACCGCAAGGTGTCGGCGCAGTCGCTCGTGGCCGTCGACGAGGCCGACGTCGTGCTCCTGGTGGTGGATGCCGTGCTCGGGGTCACCGAGGACGATGCAGCGGTCGCCGACGTCCTGCGGCGCCGGGACGTCCCGGTGATCCTGGTCGCCAACAAGGTGGACGACGCAGTCCACGAGGCGGCGATCTGGGACCTGCTCGCCCTGGGCATGGGTGACCCCGTCCCCGTGTCGGCCCAGCACGGCAGGGGGAGCGGTGACCTGCTGGACTCGGTGGTCGCCGCCCTCCCACCGATCCCGGCCGAGGTGGAGGTCGATCAGGAACCCAACGACGTCGATCCGGTCCCCGCAGTCGACGACGACCGCACGGTCGCCGTGGCGCTGGTCGGTCGGCCGAACGTGGGCAAGTCCACCCTGTTCAACCGGCTGATCGGCGAGGAGCGATCGGTCGTCCACGACATGCCCGGGACCACGCGGGACTCCGTCGACACCGTCGTCGAGACACCGTCCGGCCCGATCCGATTCGTCGACACCGCCGGCATGCGGCGACGGTCGCGGATCGACGAGGACACGGAGTACTTCTCGATGGTCCGTGCGCTGCGGTCGATCGACGCCGCCGACGTGGCGCTCCTCGTGGTGGACTCCACCGAGGGGGTCACCCACCAGGACCAGCGACTCGCCGAACGCATCGACGCCGCGGGCTGCCCGGTCGTGGTGCTGTTGAACAAGTGGGACCTGCTCGACGCCGAGCGCCGGGAGGAGGTCCTCTACCAGCTCGGACAGCGGCTGCACTTCCTCGGGGACTCCCCGGTGCTGCGCATCTCGGCGCTCACGGGCCGGGGGGTCCACCGTCTCCTGCCCGCGCTCGGGGTCACGCTCGACCAGTACCACACCCGGATCCCCACCCGACGTGTGGTCGAGGTCCTCCGGGCGGCCCAGCAGGCACAGCCTGCGCCGCACGGGGCGCGGGTGCTGTACGCGACACAGGGAGCGACCGACCCGCCGACGTTCACGCTCTTCGCCAACAAGGAGCTGCCTGCGTCGTACCTCCGCTACCTCGAGCGGAGTCTCCGGGAGGCGTTCGACCTGGGCGCCGTACCCGTGAAGCTCCGAGTGCGTCGGCGGGGGGCCTGATCCCCCTAGGCTGCGGAATGGTCCACCCAACCGGGTGGTCGTCGCTCAGGAGGACCCCATGTTCACGCAGATCTCCACGCTGCTGCCGTCCACGTCGCGACCCGCTCGTCGGCGCCGCAGCGCTCCGGCCGCAGCCGTGCTGTGCGCCGTGGTCCTCGCCGGCGGATTCGCCGTCGCCTCGTGTGGCGGCGAAGATGCAGCGAAGGTCACCACGACGACCGCCGCAGGGGGCGGGGAGGAGGGCACGGACGTGCTGCAGGAGATCGAGGCGAGGGGCAAGCCCACACTCGGGGCGACCGACGAGGTGCAGGAGCTCGTGGTCACCGACGAGGTCGTGGGCACGGGGGCCGAGGTGCAGGCCGGCGACACCGTCACGGCCCACTACGTCGGGGTGCAGGCATCGGACGGTGCCGAGTTCGACTCGTCGTGGAGCCGCGGTGCACCGACGCAGTTCCCCCTCAACGGCGTGATCCAGGGGTGGAGCGAAGGACTCGTGGGCATGCGCGAGGGCGGCCGACGGACCCTCGTGATCCCGGCGGCGCAGGCGTACGGCGACACCCCGCCCCCGGGTTCGGGCATCGCCCCTGGCGCCACCCTGGTGTTCACCGTCGACCTGGTGTCGGTGGACTGAGGGACGACCGGGGTGGATCCTGCCCGTCGGGTGCGCGAGGCCGTCGAGCGGGCCCTCGCGGGCAATCAGGACGCTGGCGGAGCGAAGCTCGCCGCCCAGCACAAGTTGCCGGTCAGGGAGCGCATCGCGCTGCTCTGCGACCCCGACTCCTTCGTCGAGGACCAGCTCCTCGCCAACGCTCCCTACCGGGAGGCGATGGCCACCGACCTGCCGGCCGACGGTGTGGTCACCGGGGTCGGCACGGTTGACGGCCGGCCTGTCTGCGTGGTCGCGAACGACCCGACCGTCAAGGCCGGCTCCTGGGGCGCCCGCACGGTGGAGAAGATCGTCCGGCTGACCGAGACGGCCATGCGCGACGTGCTGCCCATCGTCTGGCTCGTCGACTCCGCCGGGGCCCGGATCACCGACCAGGTCGAGCTGTTCCCCGGGCGACGGGGGGCCGGGCGGATCTTCTTCAACCAGGTGCGCCTCTCCGGACGGGTGCCGCAGGTCTGCTGCCTGTTCGGCCCCTCCGCTGCCGGTGGTGCGTACATCCCGAGCTTCTGCGACCTGGTGGTGATGGTCGAGCACAACGCCTCGATGTACCTCGGGTCGCCCCGGATGGCCGAGATGGTGATCGGCGAGCACGTCTCCCTCGAGGAGATGGGTGGCGCACGCATGCACGCGACGGTCTCGGGCTGCGGTGACAACCTGGCGACGGACGACGAGGACGCGATCGCCCAGGCGCGCGCCTACCTGACGTACCTGCCGACCCGGTGGGACGAGCCACTGCCCACCTACGCACCCCGGCCGCCGGCCAGGCCGTTGCACGCGGGCATCGTGCCGGACGAGGAGGCACGCGGGTACGACGTGCACGAGGTCGTGGACGGGCTGGTCGACGACGAGTCGTTCTTCGAGATCAAGCCGCTGTTCGCCCCGGAGCTCGTCGTGGGTCTGGGACTGCTCGAGGGTCGACCGGTCGGGGTCGTGGCCAACAATCCGATGCACAAGGGCGGAGTGCTGTTCGCGGACTCGGCGGACAAGGCCGCCCGGTTCATCTGGCTCTGCGACGCCTTCGGCGTCCCGCTCGTGTTCCTCGCCGACGTCCCCGGGTTCATGATCGGCAGTCAGGTCGAGCGCGAGGGGATCATCCGTCACGGCGCCAAGATGATCACCGCGGTCTCCGAGGCCACCGTCCCCAAGGTCTCGGTGATCCTCCGCAAGGCCTACGGCGCCGGGCTCTACGCGATGTCCGGCCCGGCGTTCGATCCCGTGGCCACGCTGGCACTGCCGACGGCGAAGATCGCAGTGATGGGACCGGAGGCCGCCGTCAACGCCGTGTTCGCCAACCGGATCGCCGCCCTCGAGGACCCCGGGGAGCGAGCGGCCTTCGTGGATGAGCAGCGCCGGATCTACGAGGAGGATGTCGACCTGCTCCGGCTCGCCTCGGAGCTGGTCGTCGACGCCGTGGTGGAGTTCGAGGACCTCCGTGAGCAGGTCGCCCGTCGACTCGAACTCGCCGCAGGGCGCGACCGGCACTTCTCCGACCGTCGCCACGGCGTCCCGCCGGTGTGACCGGGAGCGGGGGTGATCGCTCGTGCCGTGGTGTGAGACCTGCAGTCGTTTCTACACGCCATCGACGCTGACGGCCACGGGTGACTGCCCGGGCGGGCACCACGTCGTCGATCCACCCGCTGCGCTGCCGCAGTCGTCCGGCGGGGCCGACGACCCTCCGGAGGCACCGTTACGGGTGCCGTGGCACTTCTGGCTCCTGGTCGCCGCACTCGTGGTGTACCTGGGTTGGCGGCTCGTCCAGGGAGTCCAGTGGATCCTCGGTTGACGGTCAGCGAGGCCCCAACTCGGGGTGGGGGTGATCTCCGGCTACTGTGACCGGCTCCGGGCTGTGGCGCAGTTTGGTTAGCGCGCTTGACTGGGGGTCAAGAGGTCGGGAGTTCAAATCTCCCCAGCCCGACTGGTACGTGGAGCACTTCGCCCGAGCGTGGGGATCATCCGTCCACGGGCGGTCGTGGCCCTGCCGCCGGTAGGATCGCGGCGGTGAGCGGCGTGGGGGTGCATCGGGACCCGGTCAGGGGGTCCGGGGCGGGGGAGTCCCAGCGTCGGGCGCTCCGCGTGGCCGTGGCGGTGGTCGGGCTCGCCGTGATCGTCTGGGAGGTCGTGTGCGCCTCGGTGCCCGTCGACTCCGGCTGGTTCGTCGAACTCGACCCGCCGAACCTGCTCCTCGTCGCGATGGTCCTCGTGGTGACC
>CAINRS010000166.1 GCA_903852755.1 uncultured Actinomycetes bacterium
AGAAGACGGCATACGCGATGGAATCTCGTGACTGGAGTTCAGACGTGTGCTCTCCGATCTAGCAACTCGACCTTCTGGCACGCCATCGGCACCCGGGGCCCCGGCACCCCGACGCACATGAAGATCGGGATCCGCAGCTCGCAGCACTTGGCGTAGACCGGGTACCAACGCTTGTCGTTGATCGGGACCTGGGGGTTGCAGCCCGCCGGGAAGCCGACCACCGCCCGGAGGTCCAGGGTCTCGTGCGCCCGGACGATCTGCTCGACCGCCCCGACCCCGTCGTTGGGGTCGACCCCGATCGAGGCCACGAACCGGTCCGGGTGTGACCGCAGCGCCCGCCCCTGCGCCTCACCGCCGGCGCCGATCAGGGCCCGGTCGATCCCGTAGTGGTCCATCAGCGCGAGCGTGTGGGCCACCGGGTCGTCGATCTCCTGCGCCGCCTTGGGGACGTCCTTGAACATGTACTCCACCGGGAAGTCGAACTCCTCGCGGGAGTCCCGGTCGCGCAGCTGCGGGGCGAGGAACTCGTAGACCCGACGCAGGTCGGCGAACGGCAGGTCGAGCATCGTGTCGATGATCCCGATTCCGGACGGCATGGCCACGCCGGGAGGGTACCGGCTCGGCTAGAACAGGCCCCTGATGGGGGACGACCGCCGCATGCCGAACGTCCTGCTCGTCACGCTCGACCAGTTCCGAGCCGAGTGCCTCGGCGTCGCCGGCCACCCGCTCGTGCAGACCCCGACGCTCGACCGACTCGCCCGGGAGGGCGTCAGGTTCAGCCACCACTTCTCGAACTGCGCCCCGTGCTCACCGGGCCGGGCCTCGCTGCTCACCGGCCTGTGGCAGATGAACCACCGGGTCACCGAGAACGGTTCACCACTCGCCGACGACCTGCCGATGCTCGCCCGACTGCTCCGGGACCTGGGGTACGCGCCGACGCTGTTCGGCTACACCGACACCGCCCTCGACCCCCGAGGTCGGCCCTCGGACGACCGGGCGCTGCGCAACTGGGAGGAGGCCCTCCCCGGCTTCGACGTGGCCCTCATGCTCGACGAGCAGATCGAACCGTGGCTCGAGTGGCTCGCAGGAGCCGGGGTCGTCGTCGACGACCCACCCTGGGGTGCCTACCGTCCCGCCGACGTACCGGTCCCTCCGAACCGGGGAGCGACCTGGGCACCCCCGCGCTACGACGCGGACCACACCGAGTCGGCCTTCCTGTCGGACCGGGCCATCGAGTGGTTCCGTCGGCGTTCCGGCGACACCTCCCCGTGGTGCGTCCACCTGTCGTACCTGCGGCCGCACCCGCCGTACATCGTCCCCGCCCCGTACAACGACCTGTACGACCCGGCCGACGTCCCGCCACCGAACCGGCTCCCGACCCTCGCCGAACAGGCGGCGGTCCACCCGTTCCTCGAGGGCGCCCTCTCGATCGTGCCGTCGCCGGCGAACCGGCTCGACCAGGACCAACTGCGCGCCACCTACTACGGGATGATCACCGAGGTCGACGCCCAGCTCGGCCGGGTGGTCGAGGAGCTCCGGCGGCTGGGCCAGCTCGACGACACGGTCGTGGTGGTCACCTCGGATCACGGCGAGCAGCTCGGCGACCACTGGCTGGTCGAGAAGACCGGCTTCTACGACCCGAGCTACCGGATCCCGCTCATCATCAGGTGGCCCGGCATGACCGGTCGGCCCGGACGGGTCGTGGACGCATTCACCGAGAACGTCGACGTCCTGCCGACCCTGCTGGACGTGTGCGGGGGCGAGATCCCCTCGTTCTGCGACGGAGCCTCGCTGCGGACCTTCCTCGACGAGGACCTCGAGGGGACCGCCGCCCCCGACCGGTGGCGGCAGGAGGTGGTGGTCGAGTACGACTTCCACGACCCTCGCCACACGATGATCGAGCAGCTCTACGGCCTGCGCCAGGACGAGTGCAGCATCTGCGTCGTCCGCGACCGCTCCACCAAGTACGTCCACTTCGGCGGGCACTTCCCGCCGCTGCTGTTCGACCTGGATGAGGATCCCGGTGAGCTCGTCGACCTGGCACCCCGGGCGGCGACCGACCCGGGGATCGCCGCCCGGATGCTCGACCGTGCCGGCCGGATGCTCAGCCTGCGCATGCAGCACGCCGACCCACGACTGACGGGCACGCGGATCACCCCCGACGGCCCCGTCCACCGTGCCGACCCGCCCCGCCCGGCGATCCACCAGGAGGTCTGAGGTGCCCAGCAGCCAAGGATTCACCGCCGATCGGTTCTCCGACGGCCTCACCGCCTGGCTGCAGGACGGCCTCGGGTACCAGGGGGCGACGGTCGACCTGCACGACGCCCCCGCTGCGACCGGGCACTCCTCCGAGACGGTGCTGTTCGACGCCACCTGGACCGGTGCCGACGGCGCGGACGAGCGGCGACACCTGGTGCTCCGGACCGCCCCGACCGGACACACGGTGTTCCCCACCTACGACCTCGGCCTGCAGTTCACGGTGATGGAGCGGGTCGCTGCGACCGGAGCCGTCCCGATCCCCGAGCTGTTCCGCCACGAGGCCGACAACCGGTGGATCGGCTCGCCGTTCATCGTGATGGCACGCGTCGACGGGCAGGTACCGCCGGACCGACTGCCGTACACGATGGAGGGCTGGCTGCTCGAGTCGCCGGTCGAGGTCCAACGCAACGTCCAGGCCACGGGGCTCCGGACCATCGCCGCGGTGCACGGCATCGACTGGCGGGCCGCCGGACTCGACGTGCTGGACGCTCAGGTCTTCGGCGCCACCGGCCTGGACCAGCAGCTCGGCACGTACGAGTACTTCCTCGAGTGGGGACGGGGCGGCCACCCGCAGCCCCGGCTGCACCAGGTCGCCGACTGGCTCCGTCGACACCGACCGGACCCCGAGCCCGAGCCGGTGCTCAACTGGGGCGACGCCCGGATCGGCAACATCATCTTCCGTGACGGCGCCCCCGCAGCGGTGCTCGACTGGGAGATGGCGACGCTCGGACCGCCGCAGGTCGACCTGGCCTGGTCGCTGCTCCTCGAACGGTTCTTCACCACCGAGCTCGGCGTCCCACAGCTCCCGGGGTTCCTCGACCACGACGGTGCCGTCGCCCTCTACGAGGAGGCCGCCGGGTGCGAGGTCGGCGACCTGACCTGGTACACGGTCTGGGGTGCGTACCGCTACGCCATCGTGATGATGCGGATCACCCAGGCTGCGGCACTCGACGGAGTCGACATGGGCCAGTCGGAGGACGACAATCTGGCGCTGACCATGTTGGACAACATCCTCGCCGAGCACGGCCTGATCGACTGACGGCTCCCCGTCCGGGGCCCCGGCCGGTCGTACCGTGACCGGCACCACCCCGATGACTGCGATCCTCACCGCCGTGCTCGGACGGACCCGCGCTGCGGGCCGCCGGCTGCTCGACCTGCTCGGGCCGACGGGTGCCGCCGCGCGCCAGAGCCTGGTCGCGCTCACCCTGAACTCGGCGACGAGCCTGGTGGCCGGTGCGGCGCTCGGGGCGATCACGGGCACCCTCGAGGCGCTCCCCGGACTCCTGGTCATGGTGCCCGCCGCCATCGGCCTGCGCGGCAACATCGCCGGGTCGCTCGGCAACCGGATCTCCACCTCGATCCACACCGGGACCTACCGTGCGTCGTTCCGGCGCGACTCGGTGGTCGGCGTGAACCTGATCGCATCGGTCGCTCTCACGTTCGTGCTCTCGCTCGGCCTCGCCGTCGTCGCCCGGCTCATCGCGGCCGCCTTCGACGTCGAGAACGCCATCGGCGTGCTCGACCTGGCGATCGTGTCGGTGGCGGGCGGACTGCTCGCGAGCATCGTGGTGATCGGGGCGACCGTCCTGTTGTCCACCATCGGGGTCCGGCGGGGCTGGGACCTCGACGCGCTGGTCGCACCGACCACGGCGACACTCGGCGACGTCGTGACCATCCCGGCCCTGTGGCTCGCGACGTTCCTGCTCGGGCGCGGCGCCTGGACGACCGGGCTCGGGTGGGCGCTCGTCGTGCTCAGCGTCGCGGTCTTCGCCTCGGCCCTGCGGGCCCGGATCGCCGAGGTCACGCTCATCATCCGCGAGTCGCTGCCGGTGCTCAGCGCAGCGGTCGTCCTGTCGACCCTGGCCGGTCTGGTGATCCAGCAACGGCTCGGGGTGTTCGCCGCACTCCCGGCGCTGCTCGTGCTGGAACCGGCCTTCGTGAGCTCCGCCGGCTCGCTCGGCGGCATCCTGGCGAGCCGGATCGGGACCAACCTGCACCTGGGCCTGGTCGAACCGACGCTCGTCCCGGGCGTCGAGGCCCGGCGCGACGGCGTTGCGATCTTCGCCCTGTTCCTCCCGGTCTTCCTGCTCAACGGCGTCGGGGCGTGGGGCGTGGCGTCGGTGCTCGACCTGGCCTCACCGGGACTGGCCGAGATGGTGGTCGCGTCGCTGCTCGGCGGCGCCCTCGCAGTGGCCTTCGTGGTCGCGCTGGCCTACTACGGCACCGTGGCTGCGTGGCGGTCCAACCTGGATCCCGACAGCTACGGCATCCCGGTGGTGACCGCCGCGGTGGACTTCGTGGGCGCCATCGCCCTGATCCTCACCCTCGGGGTGCTGGGGATCGTCTGAGGCTTGCGGTCAGCCGGCGTCGAGCAGGTCGCTCACGAGCGCGGCGACGGCGCTGCGCTCCGACCGCGAGAGCGTCACGTGACCGAAGAGCGGGTGCCCCCGCAGCAGGGCGACGACCGATGCGATGCCGTCCCGTCGGCCGACCCGCAGGTTGTCGCGCTGGGCGACGTCGTGGGTCAGCACCACCCGGCTCCGCTCCCCGAGCCGGCTGAGGGCGGTGAGCAGGACCATGCGTTCGAGGTTCTGCGCCTCGTCGACGATCACGAAACAGTCGGTGAGCGTCCGACCCCTGATGTGGGTCAGCGGCAGCACCTCGACGAGCTCCCTGTCGACGACCTCGTCGATCACCGCCGGACCGGCGATCGCCTCGAGCGCGTCGTGGACCGCTGCCGCCCACGGGGTCATCTTCTCGGACTCCGAACCCGGGAGGTAGCCCAGGTCCTGGCCGCCGACGGCGAAGAGCGGCCGGAACACGATCACCTTGCGGTGCGATCGCTGCTCCAGGACGGCCTCGAGGCCGGCGGCGAGCGCCAGGACCGACTTGCCGGTCCCCGCGGGACCACCCAGCGACACGATCCCGACGGACTCGTCGCTCAGCAGGTCCAGGGCCACTCGCTGCTCGGCCGAACGGCCGCGCACGTCGAACAGCGACCGCTCGCCGTCGACGAGGTGGATCTTGCCGTCGGCGCGGACACGGCCGAGCGCCGATGACCCCGGACTGCGGAGCACCACACCGGCGTTCGTCGGGATCTCGCCCCCTCCGGGCAGCGCGACCACCCGGTCGTGGTAGAGCGCGTCCACCAGGTCGGTCGCGACCTCGAGCTCGACCATGCCCGACCACCCGTCGGGGTCGACCATCTCGTTGCGGTACTCCTCGGCCGGGATGCCGACCAGCGAGGACTTGAGCCGGAGCGGCAGGTCCTTGCTCACCAGGACCGACTCGGCGCCCCCGTCGGCGAGGTTGCGGGCGACGGCCAGGATGCGGTGGTCGTTGACCGACGAGGAGAACACGTCGGGCAACGACGAGGTGTCGACGTGGTTGAGCTCCACGCGCACCGTCCCACCCGCTCCGTTCACCGGCATCGGCGACGTCAGGCTCCCGTGCCGCTGGCGCAGGCGCTCCAGTGCCCGGAGCGCCTCTCGGGCGGACCACCCGAGCTCCGGGTGGAGGCGCTTGGCCTCCAGTTCGGTGATGACGACGAGGGGGATGACCACCTCGTGTTCGTCGAACTTCTCGAGGGCCGCCGGGTCCGCCAGCAGCACCGAGGTGTCGAGGACGTAGGTGCGCGTCACAGTGGGCCGACGGTACCGCCGGGGGCGCGGACGTCGGTGGCAATCCCGGCAGCCGGGGGTGAACTCGCGGTGAATCCGGAGGTGGGGGTACCGTGCGGCCGTGAACCTGGACCTGACCGACGAGGAGCGCTCGTTCCGGGACGAGGCCCGGACGTGGCTGCGGGAGCACCTGCCCACCGAGCCCCGTCCGCCCGAGGGCGACGAGATGCGGGCGTTCGACCTGGCCTGGCAGCGGACCCTGCACGACGGCGGCTGGGCCGGCATCAACTGGCCCCGCGAGTACGGCGGTCGGGGACTGTCGGACATCCAGCAGATGATCTGGTACGAGGAGTTCGCGCTCGCCGACCCGCCGTTCACCCTCAACAACAGCTGCACCTTCGTCGGCAACAACCACGGGGGACCGACACTGATCGCGTGCGGCGACGAGGAGCAGAAGGCCACCCACCTGCCACCGATCCTGCGCGGCGAGGTCGTGTGGTGCCAGGGGTTCTCCGAACCCGGAGCCGGATCCGACCTGGCCTCGCTGTCCACCCGGGCCGAGGTCGACGGCGACGAACTGGTGGTGACCGGGCAGAAGACCTGGACGTCCTACGCCCACGTCGCCGACCTGCAGGAGCTGCTGGTCCGGACCAACCCCGACGCCCCGAAGCACAAGGGGATCTCGTGGGTCATCTGCGACATGCGATCACCGGGGATCGACATCCGCCCCATCCGGACCATGAGCCACGTCACCGACTTCTGCGAGGTGTTCTACGACGAGGTGCGCATCCCGCTCGCCAACGTGGTCGGCGGCATCGACAACGGTTGGCGGACGGCGATGTCGACGCTCAGCTTCGAGCGGGGCACCGGGTTCATGGCCGACCAGGTGGAGCTGGCGACCACGGTGGAGCGGTTGATCGACGAGGCACGGGTGCGCACCGGACCCGACGGGATCCGACCGGCGATCGCGGATGACGAGATCGCTCGACGGCTCGCCACCGCTCGGGCCGAGGTCGCGGCCCTGCGCGCCATGACGATCGCCGGGGTGTCACGCAACGCCCGCACGGGCATGCCGGGCCCCGAGGGGTCGATGATCCGGCTGTTCCACGGCGAGCTGCACCAGCGCGTCTACCAGCTCGCCCTCGAGGTGATCGGACCGGAGGCGCTGCGCCTCACCCCGGTCGACGGCGAGGGCGTGTGGACCGGTCCCTACCTCCAGTCGTTCGCCTACACGATCGGCGGCGGAACGACCGACATCCAGCGCAACATCGTGGGCGAGCGCGTGCTCGGCCTGCCCCGAGCCTGAGGCGGCACCGTGGACCTCCTGCCCACCCCCGAACAGGACGAGATCGTCACCACCGTCCGGGCGCAGCTCGACTCGGACTTCGACCTGCACTCCCTGGCGGCCGCCGACGGCGCGACCCGGGTGATCGGCGCGGACCTGTGGGAGCGGTGCGCCGGACTCGGCTGGTTCGGCCTCGGCCTCGAGGAGGACCTCGGAGGCGTCGGCTACGGCCTCGCCGAGGAGACCCTCCTGTTCGGCGAACTCGGCCGCCACGCCACTCCGGGCCCGTTCCTCGCGACGGTGCTCGGCGCCAGGGTCGCCGCCCAGGTCGGCGCCAGCGAGGCCGCCGCCGCCATCCTCGACGGCACGGCGCCCGTCGCGCTGGCCGAGGAGGAGGCCGCAGGAGCAGGCGACGCCCACCTCCGGATCCGGGACCTCGACGGGGCCCGCTACGTCCTGGTGGTCGCCACCGAGCGGGTCTCGCTCCTCCCCGCCGAGGCGCTCGCTGCGACGGCGGTGGAGTCGCTCGACCTGCTGGTCCCGCTGTCGATCGCACCGCTGCCCGACCTGTCCGACCCGGTTGCGTCCCTGACCGGTGACGCAGCCGGCCTCCTGCGGCGTCGGGGCACGGTGCTCGTCGGTGCCGAGCTGGCAGGGATCGCCACGGGGTGCGCCGAGCAGTCGGTCGCCTACGCCGTCGACCGTGAGCAGTTCGGTGTGCCCATCGGCTCGTTCCAGGCCGTCAAGCACCGCTGCGCCGACATGGCGGTGCGGGCCGAGGCGGCCACCAGTTCGGTCCGCCTCGCCGCGCTGGCGCTCGCCGACGGTCGCAGCGACGCCGCCTTCCTGGTCGAGGCGGCGCGGGTGGTCGCCACCGACGCTGCGATCGGCAACGCACAGACCAACGTGTTCAACCACGGTGGGATCGGGTTCACCTGGGAGCACACCGCCCACCGGTACGTCACCCGGTCCCAGGTGCTCAGCCGCACCCTCGGGGACCGCCACGACCACCTGCACGCCCTCCTCGACGAGCCCGCACCCGGCTGAACACCCCTAGGCTGTGACGGTGACCGGTGACTCGCTCACCCTCTCCGACCAGCTGCTCTCGGGGCAGCTCCAGATCGGTGCGCACACCTCGCTGCTCGTCGGCGGGTCGACCCTCGAGGAGGTCGCCGACGACGTGGGCTTCGTCCGGAGCTTCGGCAACGTGGTGGCGGTGCGCGACAACGGCGAGCTGCTGCTCGTCGACGCCGGCGGACCGGTGCACGCAGCCGGTGTCCGTGACGAGGTCCGCCGCTGGACCGACGCGCCGCTGACCCGGGCCGTGTACACCCACGGGCACGTCGACCACGTCGCCAGCGTCCCACTCTTCGAGGCGGACGGTGACTCCGTGACCGTCGTGGCCCACCGACGGGTGCCCGACCGGTTCGAGCGGTACGTGCTGACCGGCGGCTACAACGGCGTCATCAACCAGCGGCAGTTCCGGCTCCGGACACCGCTGTTCCCGACGTCGTTCCGCCATCCCGACCGGGTCTACGACGACGAACTGGTCCTCGACCACGGCGCGCTCCGGATCGAACTGCACCACGCCCGCGGCGAGACCGACGACCACACGTGGGTGTGGATGCCGGACCGGCGGGTGCTGTGCACCGGCGACCTGTTCATCTGGGCCGGACCCAACTGCGGCAACCCCCAGAAGGCCCAGCGGTACCCCGCCGAGTGGGCCGCCGCGCTGCGGACGATGGCCGGTCTCGGCGCCGAGCTGATGCTGCCCGGACACGGGCTGCCGATCGCCGGTGCGGGCCGCATCGCCGAAGTGCTCGACACCAGCGCCGAGTGGCTCGAGTCCCTGCTCGGCCAGACCCTCGACCTGATGAACGAGGGCGCCACCCTGGACACCTGCCTGCGTGAGGTCCGGGTCCCGGAGCACCTGCTCGACCTGCCGTGGCTGCAACCGAGCTACGACGACCCCGAGTTCGTGGTGCACAACGTCTGGCGGCTCTACGGCGGCTGGTACGACGGCGATCCCTCGCACCTCAAGCCCGCACCCGCGGACCAGCTCGCCGGCGAACTCGCCGACCTCGCCGGCGGTGCCGACGTGCTGGCCGACCGGGCGATCGAACTGCTCGAGTCCGGGGAGCTGCGACTGGCGGGCCACCTGGCCGAGCTGGCCTGGCAGGCCGCCCCGCAGGCGGCCACCGCCGAGGTGCGGCGACGGGTGAACGCGGCGCGGGTCGAGGCCGAGTCATCGGTCATGGCACGCGGCATCTTCGCCTGGGCCGAGGACGAGGCCCGCCGGGTCGCCGAGCACGAGCGGCACGACGGGGACTCGACACCGTGATCGTCGCCCAGGGCGTCTACCACGAGGGGCTCGCCGTCAACAGCGCCGGCCGCTTCGCCGAGCTCGCCGAGCGCTGCCGGTTCGACGGCGACGGCCACCGCACCTTCGCCTGGATCGGACTCTCCGACCCGGGGACCGCCGAACTCGACGAGGTCGGTGCCGCCTTCGGGATCCACCCACTCGCGCTCGAGGACGCGGCCGGGACCGACGAACGCCCCAAGGTCGACCTCTACGGAGAGACCCTGTGCGTGGTGCTGCGACCGGCCCGCTTCGACCCGGACACCCACCGGGTCGAGGTCGGCCAGATCACGATCATGTGCAACCCGACGTGGATCGTCGTGGTGCGTCGCGGGGACGCAGTGCCGCTCCACACCCTCCGACGGGACCTCGAGTCGGACCCGGCCCGGCTGGCACTCGGCCCGGGGGCGGTGCTGCACGAGATCCTCGACACGGTCGTCGAGGCCTACTACCCGACGCTCGACCACCTCTACGACGACATCAGCGACCTCGAGGAGCGGATCTTCTCCTCGGCGGTGACGACTGACCCGACCGAGGAGATCTACCGACTCCAGGCCGTCGTGCTCGAACTCACCCGCGTCGTCTCGCCCCTCGTCGAGGTGCTCTCGTCGCTCCGCCACAACGACTACACGGTGCTCGGCCGCGAGCTGCGCAACTACGTCGCCGACACCAACGACGACGTGCAGCGCGTCATCGAGACGCTGCGTGCGGACCGCGACGTCCTGCTGTCCGCCCTCGAGGCCAACCTCACCAAGGTGAGCATCCGCCAGAACGAGGACATGCGGAAGATGTCGGCCTACGCTGCGATCATCGCCGTGCCGACGGCGATCGCCGGGATCTACGGCATGAACTTCAAGCACATGCCGGAGCTCGAGTCCGAGTTCGGCTACTGGATCGTGCTCGGCGCCATCGCGCTGATCTGCCTGGTCCTGTGGTCACGGTTCAAGAAGTCGGGGTGGCTGTGACGATCGACGAGATGTTCCGGGTCGACGGGTCGGTCGCGCTGGTCACCGGCGCCGGACGTGGGATCGGACGGGCGGCGGCGATCGCGCTCGCCCAGGCCGGGGCCGACGTGGTCGTCACCGCTCGCACCCCCGAGCAGGTCGAGGACACCGCGGCGGCGATCCGATCGCTCGGCCGGCGGGCCGTGGCCGTCAGCGCCGACGTCAACGACCTCGACGGACTGGCGACACTGCCGCAGGTCGCCGTCGACGAGCTCGGCGGACTCGACATCGTCGTGAACAACGCCGGCGGGTCGTTCCCCCGGCCGCTGCTCGAGACGTCCGCCCGGTCCTTCGAGCTGGCCTTCCACTTCAACGTCACCACGGCGTTCGAGCTCACCAAGTGCGCGGTCCCCGCCCTGCTCGAATCGGGACGCGGGTCCGTGGTCAACATCTCGTCGGCCATCGGGCGGCTCTCGGACCGGGGCTTCGCCGCCTACGGGACGGCCAAGGCCGCCCTCAGCCACCTCACCCGGCTCACCGCGTGCGACCTCGCCCCCCGGATCCGCGTGAACGGCATCGCCGTGGGGTCCGTCGCGACCTCGGCGCTCGAGACGGTGCTGGTCGACGACGGGCTGCGCCGGCAGATGGAGGAGGCCACCCCGCTGCGACGACTCGGCCGACCCGAGGACATCGCCGCCGGCGTCGTCTACCTGTGCTCCGACGCCGGCTCGTTCATCACCGGGAAACTGCTCGAGATCGACGGCGGCGTGGAGTCGCCCACGCTCGGCCTCGGCCTGCCCGACCTGGAACCGGGCGGCGGCGGTACAGGGTTGTGAACCGGACACCCCACGCTGGTAGAACCGGCCCATGAGCACCACTCCGAGCGAGCACGATGCAACGGTCGACGCCTGCCTGCACCTGGGCCACGGCTTCGCCGAGGACGAGCGACCCAAGGTGGTCGAGCTGCTCGACCAGATCAACCGGCACCTGATCGGCCGGCCGGTCGACCAGGTGACCATGGAGATCCACGTGAAGGACCGGGACCACGTCGACCAGCGGGTCACCCTCGAGGGGCACGTGGGCGGCCTCCCCCAGATCGTGGCGAGCCACGCCGAGGACGGCGCCCACGACACCGATGCCGTGTGGCGACTCGTGACCCGGGTGCGCCAGGAGTTCATCCGGCAGCTCGACGACCTCAAGGACGAGCGCCGGCCGAACCACCGGCACTGAAGCAACGGAACTCAACCACCGGCACGCACCCACCGGCCGGAGCGCAGACCAACCAGGGAGGGGCCCGTGCCCGCACTCACCACCGAACGCGACGGCCACCTGCTGATCGTCACCCTCAACCGGCCGGAACGGCAGAACGCCATCAACGGCGAGATGCTCGTCCGGATGATCGACGCCTGGGTCGAGGCCGACACGAACCCGGACATCCGGGCGCTCGTCATCACCGGTGCCGGAGGGAACTTCTGCTCCGGCGCCGACCTGAAGGAGATGGCCGGCGGCCACCAGGGGGACGCCGACGCCGACGGGATCGACGTCCAGGGTCGGCTGGGGGAGGACCCGGACCTGCCGTGGAAGGCGCTGTGGCGGACGTGGCGGCCGGCGGTGCCGATCATCGCTGCGGTCGAGGGGACGGCGATCGCCGGAGGGACCGAGTTGCTCGGCGCCACCGAGGTGCGCGTCGCAGGGCAGTCGGCCAGGTTCGGGATCTCCGAGGTGCGCTGGTCGCTCTACCCGATGGGTGGCTCAGCTGTCCGGATCCCCCGCCAGATTCCCTACACCGTGGCCTGCGAGCTGCTGCTGACCGGTGAGCACATCACTGCGGAGCGCGCCCTCGAACTCGGCCTGATCGGCCACGTCGTCCCGGACGGCGAGGCGCTCGCCGCGGCCGTCGAGATCGGCCAGCGCATCTGCGCCAACGGTCCCCTGGCGGTGCAGGCGCTGCTGCGGACGCTCCGCGAGACGAACGGCATGGAGGAGCACGAGGCGCTCACCCACGAGTTCACCTACGGCTGGGACGTCTTCGGCTCCGAGGACGCCAAGGAGGGGCCGCGGGCGTTCAAGGAGAAGCGGACACCCAACTTCCAGGGGAAGTGAGCGACGATGGATCTGGGACTCATGCACGGCTACTGGGGACAGCTCCCGCCCGACGGCTGGGTGGAGCGCTCCATCGCCGCCGAGCAGGCCGGCTTCACGTCGATCTGGACCGCCGAGGCGTGGGGTTCCGACGCCCTCACCCCCCTCGCCTACCTGGCGGCGGTGACCGAACGGGTCCAGCTCGGCACGGCCGTGGTCCAGCTCGCCGCCCGCACGCCCACAGCGGTCGCCATGTCGGCCATCACCATGGACCACCTCACCGGCGGACGCTTCAGGCTCGGACTCGGCGTGTCCGGCCCGCAGGTGGTCGAGGGGTGGTACGGACGCCCCTCCGACAAGCCGCTCGCCCGCACCCGCGAGTACGTGGAGATCATCCGCCGCGTCGTCGCCCGTGAGGAGAAGCTCGACTTCGCCGGCGAGTTCTACCAGCACCCCTACACCGGGGAGGGCAGCACCGGGCTGGGCAAGCCGCTCCGGTCGATCGTCCACCCGCTGCGGAACCACATCCCGATCTACCTGGGCGCCGAGGGTCCGAAGAACGTGGCGCAGACCGCGGAGATCGCCGACGGCTGGCTCCCGCTGTACTACTCGCCGTTCCGCCAGGAGGTCTACGCCGACCAGCTCGCCGGGGCCGGCCCCGACTTCCAGATCGCAGCGCTGTGCCCGTTCGTCGTGACCCCGGACGACCGCGACGAGACGATCGAGGCGGCGCTCGGGATGACCCGGGCGATGCTGGCGTTCTACATCGGCGGCATGGGCGCCAAGGGCCAGAACTACCACACCAAGCTCGCCGCCCGGATGGGGCTCGGCGAGCAGGCGGAACGGATCCAGGACCTGTTCTTCGAGGACCGGCGCGACGAGGCCGTGAACGAGGTCCCGGTGGCCTTCGCCGACGAGATCTCGCTCGTCGGCACCCCCGCACGGATCCGGGATCGGGTGGCGGCGTGGAAGGAGTCCCCCGTGACCGAGATCCTCATCCACGCCGGCACGGCCGAACAGCTCCGCCAGGCCGCGGAGATCATCCTCCCCGTCTGAGCGGAACACCGCCGGGTCGGCCGCGGATCACACCACCGCCGTGAGGGCGGGTCAGACCGACGCCGAGGCGGCCGCGGCGACCGACGGGGCGACCTTCGGCCAGCCGATCTCGCGCTCGTAGACCCACGCCAGGTCGAACAGCTCGGCGTCGCGGTGGTGCGGTGCGAGCACCTGCATGCCGACCGGCAGTCCGTCCACCAGTCCGGCCGGGATGGAGCAGGCCGGGTTGCCGTAGATGTTCGAGATGATCGTCAGCCCGCCCATGGTGACCAGGTCCGGCACCTTGGACACCGTGGCCTCGACGAGTGCGTTCGACAGCCTCGGGAACACACCGTTCGCCACCCGGATGGACGCCATCAGGCGGCGGAACAGGAACCGCAGGGGCGGGCTGGACTTGGCCGTGTCGATGAAGTTGTCGGTGGGGGCCGACGTCGTGGCCTCGGCCGGGAACGCCGGTCCGGGGTTGGTGCTCGTGATGATGTAGTCGACCCGCTCGAAGGCGGCCGCCATCGCCTGGTACGCCTCGATCCGCTGGGCCTCGGCCACCGATGCCAGGTGCAGGTTGTACAGCGACTGGGCCAGGATGGCGCCGAGCGCGACCTCGTCGGTCATGAGCGGCGCGCACTTCGGCCAGCGGCCCTCGAGCTCGGCGAGCAGCGTCGAGAGGTTGCCCATCGCCCACTGGGCCGCCAGGTTGGGCAGCCGGAGGTCGACGTCGACCACCTCCATGCCCGTGAGCGTCACCAGGTCACCGGCCGCCCGACGGAGCTGGGCCTCGACCCCCGACTCCAGGCGCACGCCGGCGATGCTCGGCATGATCGCCACCCGCTTCCCGCGGAGGTCGACCGATCCCAGGCCGTCCTCCCAGCCGCCGGGGTTGGGCAGGCTCGTGGGGTCGTAGGGGTCGACGCCGGCCACCACGTCGTAGTGGCGGGCGGCGTCGCGGACCGACCGGGCCAGGACACCCGAGACGATGGTCCCCGGCCGGAAGTGCGCCGACGGACCCCGGGAGATCCGGCCGTAGGTGCCCTTCATGCCGAACAGTCCGGTGTACCCGGCGGGGATCCGGATGGAGCCGCCGCCGTCACCACCGGTCGCGATGCTGACCAGTCCGCCCACGACAGCGGAGCCGCTGCCGCCCGAGCTGCCGCCGCAGGTCCGACCGTGCCGCCACGGGTTGTGGGTCACGCCGTTGAGCTTGGTGACGCTCACGTTGAGCCCGCCGAACTCCGAGGCCGTGGTCAGGCCAACGGGCACCGCACCTCCGTCGGAGATGAACCGGCGGGGCGCCTCACCGGTGTACCGGGCGAGCCGGTCGGCGAAGACGAGCGACGCCCCGGTGTCGGGCCACCCCTCGACCTGGTCGAGCTCCTTGACGCCGATCGGCACGCCGCCGAACGGCTTGGACACGTCGGCCGCTCGGGCTGCGTCGAGCGCCCGGTCCGGGTCGATGAACGAGAAGGCGTTGAGGTCGCTCGCCTCGATGGCTGCGAGCGACGCCTCGACCTCCTCGACGGGTGAACGTTCGCCGGATCGGAAGGCTTCGACCAGCGAGCATGCGTCGTCGAGCCAGGGAGTGTCGGTCATGGGGAGATGTTGACCCACTCGCACCCTGCGGCGCCACCGGGCGGCTACAACATGCCCATGCCACGCCAGACCACCCTGCTCGAACCGGAGTACGCCCGGGAGATCGTCGAGGTACCGGTCACCACCGAGCTCGGCGAGTCCTTCCTGTCGTACTCGCTGTCGGTCATCACCGCCCGGGCCATCCCGGACGTCCGGGACGGCCTGAAGCCGGTGCAGCGCCGGATCCTCTACGCCATGGCCGACATGGGTCTGCGGCCCGACCGGCCGCACCGCAAGTCGGCGGGCGTGGTGGGCGAGACGATGGGCAAGTACCACCCGCACGGCGACGGTGCGATCTACGAGGCGCTCGTCCGCATGGGCCAGGACTTCGGCCGGAACGTGACGCTCGTCGACCCCCACGGGAACTTCGGCAGCCTCGACGACCCGCCGGCGGCCTACCGGTACACCGAGTGCCGGCTGTCCGCCGCCGCCGTCGAGATGCTCGGCGAGATCGACGAGGAGACGGTCGACTTCCGCCCGACCTTCGATGGTGAGCGGGTCGAGCCGATCGTGCTGCCTGCGGTGCTGCCCAACCTGCTCGTCAACGGCACCACGGGCATCGCCGTGGGGATGGCGACCAACATGGCCCCGCACCACCTCGGCGAGGTGGCCGCTGCGATCTCGCTCGTCATGACGAAGCGGCGCCCCAAGCCGACCGTCGCACAGCTCATGGAGGTGCTGCCGGGGCCGGACTTCCCCTCGGGCGGGGTGATCATCGACGACGGACTGGCCGAGGCCTACGCGACCGGCCGGGGCAGCGTCCGGGTCCGCGCGACCGCCGAGGTCGTCGAACTGACCCGGGCCCGCCAGGGCATCGTCGTGACGGAGCTGCCCTACCTCGTCGGACCGGAGCGCGTCGTGGCCCGGATCCAGGAGCTGGTGCGGGCCAACAAGCTGCCCGAGGTCTCCGACGTCAAGAACACCTCGGACCGGCACACCGGACTGCGCATCGAGATCGAGCTCCGACCGGGCGCCAACGGCCGGGCGGTGCTCACCGAGCTCTACCGCCAGACCCCGCTCGAGGAGACGTTCAGCATCAACAACGTCGTGCTCGTCGACGGCGTCCCGACCACGGTGAGCCTGTGGGACCTGTGCCACCACTACGTCGAGCACCGACTCGAGGTCGTCACCCGGCGGACCCGGTTCCGGCTCGACAAGGCCGAACGACGACTCCACCTGGTCGAGGGCCTGCTCATCGCCCTGGACGCGATCGACCTGGTCGTGTCGATCATCCGGTCCTCCCAGGACGCCGGTGAGGCGCGGGACCGCCTCGTCGAAGAGCTGGACCTGACCGAGGTGCAGGCGGTCCACATCCTCGACATGCAGCTCCGCCGGCTGACGGCGCTCGCCGTGCTCGAGCTCGAGGCCGAGGCCGATGAGCTCCGGGGACGCATCACCGACTACCGCCGCATCCTCGGCTCGGACAAGCGCCGACGGACGATCGTCCTCAACGAGCTCGAGGAGCTCGCCGCCACGTTCGGCCGGGAGCGACGCAGCCGCATCATCCGGCCCGAGGACCTCGACGACGTGACCCTGGCCGAGGCGCGCGAGGAGGAGCGCGCCGCCCGGACCGACGAGCCGTGCACCGTCACCCGGTCTGCCTCGGGGCTCGTCGGTGCCGAACCGGCCGGCGGCGCCCGGCCTGCCACCCCGGGCCGGCACGACGTGGTGCGGGAGCGGGTCGCCACCTCGACGCTCGCGACGCTCAGCGCCGTGACCAGCACCGGACGGGTGCTGCCCCTCGCGGTCGACGCGATCGGCGAGGTGAGCGGCCGCAGTCGCGGGACGGCGGTCGGGGAGCTGCTGTCGCTCGCGAAGGGCGAGGAGGTCGTCCTGCTCGCCGACACCACCGACCCCGACGGACCCCCGATCGTGCTGGTGACCGCGCTCGGGGTCCTGAAGCGGATCACCCCCGGTGAACTCGCGTCGACGCCGCCCGGCAAGGGAGCGGTCAAGCTCAAGCCCGGGGACTCGGTGGTCGCGGCCTGGCCGGCGCCCGAGGGTTCGGACGTGGTGCTCGTCGCCTCGGACGCCCAGGTGCTCCGCTGCCCGTCGGACAGCGTGCCCGTCCAGGGTCGCGGGGCCGGCGGGGTCGCCGGCATGAAGCTCGCCGGGGACGCCCGCATCGTGGGGGCCGGTCCGGCGGGCGACGACGACGGCACCATCGTGCTGACCGTCACCGACGCCCAGTCCGCCAAGGTGACCGACGTCGACGAGTTCCCCCAGCGGAACCGGGCCACCGCCGGCATCCGGGCGACCAAGCTGCGGGGGTCCGAGGGACGGATCGACTGGGCCTACGTGGGACCCGGGCAGGGCCTGCTGCTCGTCGTCGGCACCGCCGACGCGCCGACCCGGCCCGACGCCGCCCCCGAGCCGCTGACGATCCCCCACACCGCCCGGGACCTGGCCTGCAAGCGGACCCGGCGCCGACTGCTCGGGTACGGCACCGCCCGGTGGTGACCGGGTCAGTCGCCGCCGGCGATCGGGACGTCCGCCGGCTCCGGCACCGAGGCCGCTGAGGAGCGGCGGACGTACAGGGCCAGCGCGACGAGCACCACGACCATCCCCACCAGCTGCGCCGGGACGAGCGACTGGCCGAACACGAGCACGGCACCGAGGGAGCTGAGGACGACCACGTCGAGGGTGATCGTCGCAGTGGTCGAGACGTCCAGGTGCGCCTGTGCCCAGCTCATCATCAGGTGCCCGCTCCCGGGCACGACGGTCAGGAGCAGCACCCACCACATGTCGCCGGCGTCGGGTCGTACCAGGCCCGGACCGGTGACCAGCGCCCCGAACAGGGCGACCAGGGCACCGACGGTGAGGGCGGCCGCCTGGTACTCGACCGACCCGAGGGTCGCGCGGGCCTGCTTGGTACCGACGAAGTAGGCGCATCCGATGAGCGTCCCCCCGAACGCCAGGACGTCACCGAGGACCGAGTGCGTCCCCGACGAGGCGCCGGCGAGGACCGCCACCACGGTCCCGAGGACCGCCAGCGCCATCAGCAGCACGCGGGCACCGTCGACACGCTCACCCATCCGGCGCACGGCGTAGGGCAGGAGCAGCACCGGCTGCAGGGCGATGATGATCGTCACCGAGGCCACCGACGTGGTCTGCAGTGCCGTGAAGAACAGGACGGAACTGCAGCCGAACGCCAGACCTCCGGTGGCAGCAGTCCGCAGGGTGTCGATGCGCATGCGGCCACCCCGCAGCCGGAAGACCAGCTGGTAGAGCACGGCGCCCAGGGTGATGCGCCAGAACGCCAGCTGGGGGCCCGGGAGGTCGGAGGCGGCAGCCATGAGGTTCCCGAGCGACCACAACACCGTCGCGGCGACTGCGACGACCACCGGCGCCAGCCGGTGCTCCAGGGAGACCACCGACGACCAGTGGCCGGTCCGTTCGGAGGTCACCCGACGACGCTACCCGTCCATCGCCCGGGGTGTCGCGGGGTCGTGCTTGACTGAGCCCGATGTCGACCTACGACGAGAAGAGCATCCAGCTGCTCGAGGGCCTCGACGCCGTCCGCAAACGACCGGGCATGTACATCGGCGGGACCGGGCCCGAGGGGCTCCACCACCTGGTCTGGGAGCTGATCGACAACGCGGTCGACGAGGCCGCCGCCGGCCACGCCACCCTCGTGGTCGTCACCCTGCACAAGGACGGATCCGTCGAGGTGGCCGACAACGGCCGGGGCATCCCGATCGGCCGCAAGGACGGCGCTCGCACGGCGCTCGAGATCGTCTTCACGGAGCTCCACGCCGGTGGCAAGTTCGGCGGGGGCGCCTACTCCTCCTCGGGCGGCCTGCACGGCGTGGGCGCCTCGGTGGTGAACGCCCTGTCGGCCAAGCTGGTCGCCGAGGTCGACCGCGACGGAGCGACCCACCGGCTCACCTTCGTCCACCGGGTGCCCGGCCGCATCGACGCCAAGGGCCGGTTCGTCGCCGGCTCCAAGCTCGAGCAGGTCGGCAAGGTCCCCGCCAAGCGCACCGGCACGAGGGTCCGGTTCTGGCCCGACCTCGAGATCTTCGACCCGGGGCTGTCGATCGACGCCGAGGAGGTGCGCGCCCACTGCGCCCAGGTCTGCTACTTGGTCCCCGGCCTGGTCGTGCGACTGGTCGACCGCCGCGGCAGCAGGGCCACCGAGGAGGACTTCAGCGCCGCCGGTGGCCTGTCGGACCTGGTCGCTGCGCTGTCGTCGGGCCAGGCGGTGACCGACATCGTCACCCTGCAGGGCACCGGCACCTTCGAGGAGAAGGTGCCGGTGGACGGCCGGATGAGCGTCGTCGAGCGGCCGTGCACCGTCGACGTGGCGCTGCGCTGGACCGCCGGCTTCGACTCGGTGGTCCGCAGCTTCGTCAACACCATTCCGACCACCGACGGCGGCACCCACGTCGCCGGGTTCGACCGTGCCCTGACCAAGGTCACCAACGACGTGCTGCTCGCCGGCACCAAGAAGCTCGCCAAGCTCGCCAAGTCCGGACAGGACCGGGCAGAGAAGTCCGACGTGCAGGAGGGTCTGGTCGCCGCGATCAAGGTCACCTTCCCCGAGCCCCAGTTCAAGGGCCAGACCAAGCAGGAACTCGGCACCCCGGCCGTCCAGTCGATCGTCTACGAGGTCGTGCGCGACGGGGTCTCGGCGTGGATCGAGCACGGCGGCAAGCGGGCGCACGTGACGGCGTTGCGCGACAAGGTCGCCCAGGCCGTCGTGAACCGGGTGACGGCCAAGGCGTCGCTCGAGGCACGCCGGAAGGCCTCGGCACTGTCGTCGGCCGGCATGCCCGACAAGCTCGCCGACTGCCGCCGTCACGGCGAGGACTCCGAGCTGCTGATCGTCGAGGGCGACTCCGCTGCCGGCCCCGCCAAGGCGGGTCGGAACGCCGAGTACATGGCGGTCCTGCCCCTGCGGGGCAAGGTGGTCAACGCCGGCAAGTCGACGCTGAAGCAGGTCGTCGAGAACGCCGAGGCGCAGGCCCTCTTCGCCGCCATCGGGGCCGGGTCCGGGGCCGACTTCAAGCTGGCCGACGCCCGCTACGGGCGCATCATCATCCTGTGCGACGCCGACGTGGACGGCAGCCACATCCGGTGCCTGCTCCTCACCCTCATCCACACCTACATGCGGCCGTTGCTCACCGACGGACGGGTGTTCGCAGCCCAGCCACCGCTCTACACCGTCAAGGTCGGCGACCGGACGGTGCACGCGTTCTCCGAGGAGGAGAAGCTCCGGCTGACCGACGAGCTCACGACGGGCAACCGGAAGGCGGAGAACCTCCAGTGGGTGCGCTTCAAGGGACTCGGCGAGATGGACGTCGAGGAACTGGCGGTGACCTGCCTCGACCCGGAGACGCGGATCCTCAAGCGGATCACCATGGACGACGCCGCGGCCGCGGCCGAGGCGGCTGAGCTGTTCGAGACCCTCATGGGGTCGGACGTCGCCAGACGCCGGGCCTACCTGCTCGAGCACTCACCCCAGTTCGACGCCGCGAGCCTCGACGTCTGAGCCCACCCCCGCAGGAGGGATCCGCCCGACCCGGTGCTACCGTCAAGGCCCGGAGGGGACCGGGGACGGCAGCCGAGCGGCCAGGGGGAGTCCGACCAGCGTGGCAGGGATCCGGGCAGAGACGCCGATCACCGTCGCCCCGCGACTCCGCAACGTGCCGTCGTTCGACGGCGTCCGGGGCGTGGGCGTGCTGATGGTGATCGCTGTCCACGCCGCACCGCTGAAGCTCGAGTCGTTCTCGTCGATCCTCGACGTGTTCCTGGCACTGAGTGCGTTCCTGGTCACCACGCTGCTGCTCGAGGAGGGCCAGCGCTCCGGGACCGTCTCGGTGCGCCGGTTCCTCACCAAGCGGGCGTGGCGTCTCCTGCCGGCGCTCTACGTCACCCTTGCGGTGGTGACGGCCGTCGCCGCCGTGCTCTTCGCCGTCGCCGGCGACGAGGTCGACCTGCAGGGATTCACCTTCGGCGGGTTCGTCACCCGGGAGATCCTCCCGGCCGGGCTCTACGTCTACAACCTGGTCAACCCCCTCGGGTACCCCACCCAGGGCGTGGCGCTGTACCAGATGTGGTCGCTGTCGCTCGAGCAGCAGTTCTACGTGCTCATCGCGTTCCTGGCGCTGCTCATGGTGACCCGACGCTGGATCACCCAGATGGCGGTGCTCATGGCCGTCCTCGCCGTCGGGATCCAGGTCGCCCGCGCCACCGGCCACTTCGGGCCCCTCAACCTCTGGCTGCAGCGGCCCGACGCGCTCATGCTCGGGGTGGTCGCCGCCGTGATCAACAGCCGGATCCCCGAGACCCCGACGGAACGCCAGCGGCGCGCCTACACCGTGGGCGCCTGGGTCGGCGCAGCGGCCATCGTGGTGCTGATGACGCTGAGCATCGCCCCACTCCAGAAGTTCGGCTACCCGTACGTGCCGTTCCTCCCCGAGGTCGACGAGACCCTCTCGGCCCAGCAGGCCTTCGAGGTCGCAATGGCCGAACTGTCGACCGGCAACTTCTGGGTCAAGTGGGCCTTCACGATCACCAACTGGGCGATGGTCCCGGTGCTCATCTGCATGGTCCGCTCACCGCGCTGGCTGCCGGGCCGGGCCCTGACCGTCCGACCCATCCGGGCCGTCGGGCGGATGTCGTACAGCCTCTACCTGATCCACACCCTCCCGATCCTGTTGTTCGTGCTGCCGATCCCCGACGGCAACCTCCCCGCACGGGTCCTGGTCGCGTGGATCACGGCGTTCGTCTTCGCCTGGCCGCTCTACCAGTTCGTCGAGAAACGCTCCATGGCCCGCAAGGACCGGGTCGACACCCCGAAGGTGGCAGCAGCGTGACCGTGCCGCTCCACCCGTTCGAGTCACGGGCGCCCCGGCTCGGCTCGGTCAAGCCGTTCGACGGCATCCGTGGTGTCGGCGTCTGGTGCGTGGTGCTGCAGCACGCCTACGCCGTGGCCGACTCGCTGTCGGGTTACATCGACCTGTTCTTCGTGCTGTCCGGATTCCTCATCACGACGCTCATCTTCGAGGAGCGCCGGGCGACGGGTGCCATCTCGCTGCGGAACTTCTACGCCCGACGCGGCATCCGTCTCCTCCCCGGGCTGATCGTCACCCTGATCGTGTTCTTCCTGCCGATCCTGGCGATCCGCATCGCCAACCCGAACCCGGACACCGAGTACCTCTTCAACAACGTGGTGTGGGAGTCGATCACGACGCTGTTCTACGTGCACAACATCTTCTTCTCGCCGCTGCTCGGCAGCTTCCAGTACATGGGCCAGATGTGGTCGCTGTCGCTCGAGGAGCAGTTCTACCTGGTGGGTGCGCTCGCCACGTACTGGTGCCTGAAGCGCAACTGGATCCGGCAGCTCGCCGCCGCACTGGTCGTGTTCATCCTGATCGTGTGGGTCGCCCGTGCGATGGGGCTCGGCGGCCCGGGGCAGTTCTGGTTCCAGCGACCCGACGCGATCGCGATGGGGGTCCTGCTCGCCATCATCCACGCCGTGGCACCCACCGAGCTGAGCGCCACGGCCAAGCGCCGGTTGCACGCGGTCGCCTGGGTGGCCACGGGCGGGATGATCTTCGCCCTGTTGTCGTCGTCCAAGCTGATGGAACGGCTCATCGGCTTCTACGTGCCCCTCTACCCGACCGACGTCGACCTGGAGGCACCACCCGAGGGGCTCACACCACCCCAGCTCAAGGAGTACGCGGACAACGCCATCCAGGTGGTCCTCGCCGAGCTCCCGAACGGCAACTACTGGGTGCGCTGGGGGTTCACGCTGTCGACCATCTGCGCCGCCGTGCTGGTGTTCGCATTCGTCCGCCTGCGCGACGAGTTCGCACTCAGCCGATGGCTGAGCGTTCGACTGCTCTGCTACTTCGGCGTGCTCAGCTACGCGATCTACATCACGCACTACCAGTTGTTCCAGCTCATGGATCCGGGGTTCCAGGGGGGACCCAAGTGGATCCCCGTCAAGCTGGTGGCCGCCTACCTCGTCGGCGCCGCACTGCACCGGTTCGTCGAGCGGCCGGCGCTCAAGCGCTACCGTCACCGCTTCACGCACGCCGCCGCCTCGACCCGCTGAACCCGTGCAGCTCACCGACGACTCCCGACCCACTGGACTCGCCCGCTGGTTCGTGGCCGTCGCCGCGGCCCTGCCGGCGGTCCTGACCCTGCTCGCCGTCAGGTTCACCCGTCCGGCCGTCGGGACCGACGCCGTGGCCTACATCGCCGTCGCCGACTCGCTCCGGGCGGGCGACGGTCTCGGGTTCTTCATCGAACGGCCGCTGACCACGTGGCCCCCGTTGTGGCCGATGGTGCTGGCGGCCGGTTCGGCCATCACCGACTGGCGTGGGGACCAGGTGGCCGTGGTGCTCAACGCCCTGATGCTCGTCGGCGTGGTGCTCACCGCTGCAGCGGTCGCCCGTCGGGTGCTCACCGACCTGCGCCTGCGTGCGCTGCTGGTGGCCGGCCTGGCCGTCTCCCCGCTGCTCGTGGGACTGGCGGCGTTCGTCCAGACCGAGGTCGCCTTCGTGCTCATCTCGCTGGTGACGATCTGGTTGCTGCTGCTCGCCACCGAACGCTCCCGGCCGGAGCTGCTCGTGGCCGCGGGCCTCGCCACCTGTGCGGGGTTCGCCATCCGCTACCAGGCGCTCTACGTCGTGCCGCCGTTCGCCCTGTGGCTCGCCCTGCGGTCGTGGACGACCGAGCGGCGTCCGGGGCGCGCCGTCGCCGACGTCTGCTGGTTCGCCGTGCCGGCGGTGGTCCCGAGCGTGGCGTGGATGCTGCGCAACCTGTCCGTGTCCGACACCGCAATGGGGCCCCGGTTCCCGTCGTCGGTCGGTCCCGTCCAGAACGTCGCCGCCGCCTTCCGCACCACGGCGAAGTTCGTCACGTCCATCCCCGACGGACCGAACGTGGCCCTCGCCGGCCTGGGCGTCGTGATCGTCGCCGTGGTGGTGGTCACCGCGGCGCGCACCCAGGGGGTCCAGTTGCTCCGGGCCGCTCCCGGCGCCGTGGGACTGCTCACCGTCTTCGTGGTCGGTTTCACGGGGTTGATGGTCGTGAGCCGGTCGATCGTCGGGTTCGACGACCTCGACATCCGGCTGCTCGCCCCGTGCATGGTGCCGACGGCGCTGCTGTTCCTGCGATGGGTGGAGCTGGTGCTGCTCGACCGGCCGCGCTGGCGACGCGTGGGGTGGACGGTCGCGGGGGTGTGGTTCGGCGCACAGGTGCTCGTCACGCTCGCGCTGCTCGGACCCCTCAACACCGTCATCTCCGACGTCGGCTACAACACGCCACGCGCCGTGGCCGCATCGGAGAGCCCGGCCATCACCGAGCTGCCCGACGGGTGCGTGCTCTACTCGAACAACTCGGCCGACCTGTACCGCTCCGGTCTCGAGACGCTGATCAGTCCGCGCCGGACCGAGTACAAGTCCGATCAGCCCACCGATGATCTCGCCGAGCTCCGGGCCCGGGTGGAGGGTGCGGCAGGGTCCGGCGAGCAGGTCTGCCTGGTGTGGGTGGAGTACACCGACGACCCCGAGTTCCACGACCGGGCCGACATCGGCGGCGTCGTCGAGCTGCGGGAGGTGGCGAGCGCCGCCGGCGTGACCGCCTACGTCCTCGAACCGCTCGGCGCCCCGTGAGCGGCCCACCGTCCGACGCCGCCGTGCTGGTGGTGGGTGCCGGGCTCGTCGGACTCGCCGCAGCCCGGGCGATCCAGGAGCGGCTCGCCACCGGCGACGTGCTCGTCGTCGACAAGGAACCCGGTCCCGCCCGACACCAGAGCGGGCGCAACTCCGGAGTCGCCCACTCGGGCGTGTACTACGCGCCCGGTTCCGCCAAGGCCTGGCTCGCCGTGCAGGGTCGCCGGGCGCTCGAGCGCTACTGCTCGGACCGGTCGCTCCCCTACCGGGGGTGCGGCAAGGTCATCGTCGCCACCGACGAGGGCCAGCTCGACGCACTCGCCGAACTCGAACGGCGCGGGCGGTCCAACGGTGTGCGAGTCGAACGGCTCGACGGTGAGCGACTCCGGGAGGTGGAGCCGCACGTCCGGGCCGTCGCAGCGCTCCACGTCCTCGACACCGGGGTCGTCGACTTCCCCGCCGTGGCGGCGTCACTTGCCGGCGAGATCGAACTCGCGGGAGGAGCGTTCCGGGGCGGCCTCGAGATCGCCGGGGCGCGACCGAACGACCGGGGGCTCGAGGTGCGCTGCACCGACGGGACACTCCTGCGGGTCGGTGCGCTCGTCAACTGCGCGGGGCTGCAGAGCGACCGGGTTGCACGTCGTTGCGGTGCCACCCCCGCGGTCCACATCGTGCCGTTCCGGGGCGACTACGCAGACGTCACCGGCCCATCGTCCGATCTGGTCCGGGCGCTCGTCTACCCGGTGCCCGACCCGCGGTGGCCCTTCCTCGGGGTCCACCTGACGCGCTCGATCGACGGCTCCGTGCACGCCGGGCCGACGGCGGTGCTCGCCCTCGGCCGGGAGGCCTACGACCGCTCGGTCGACCGGCACGACACCCTGGCGCTGCTGCGCGACCGGGCGCTGTGGCGACTCGGCCGGCGGTACTGGCGCACCGGACTGTCCGAACTGCGCCGGGCCCGGTCGCCCGAGCGGGTCGTCGCCGACCTCCGGCGATTCATCCCGGAGCTCGACGGCGCCGACCTGCGGCCCGCCGCCCCCGGGATCCGCGCCCAGGCGATCTCGACCGACGGACACCTGGTCGACGACTTCGCGTTCGGCGAGTCGCCCCGTTGCGTCCACGTGCTCAACGCGCCGTCACCGGCGGCGACGGCCTCGCTCGCGATCGCCCAGGCGATCGCCAGGCGGGTCGAGCAGGTCGTGGCGGACTGAGCCGGAACGACCGACGGGAGGACCCGGAGGTCCTCCCGTCGATGGCACCGGTTCCGATGAGGGGGGATCGGACCGGGCGGTCCCGCTGGCGGTGGGGGGGTACCGCTGCGGGCGATGTGTCCGGCTCAGGCCGCGGCGACCGTGGCCTTGCGCTGGGCCCGGCGGTCGAGCAGCTGGTCGGTGACCGGGGCGGCCGCCTTCGCCGCCGCGGTGGCGACCGTCTTGGTGGAGCGCACGACGTTGGTGGCGAACTTGGCCTGGTTGTCGATCAGCTCGACCGGGGTGGGGAGCTTCTCGGCGAACGGGACGGCCGGGAACTCGCTGCGACGCTCGGTCACGAAACCGACGACGGTGCTGACGGCCTTGGTCACGGGCTGCTTGAGGTCACCGATCGCCTGGACGATGCGCTCCTGGATCTCGGTCACGGGCTCGAGGATGGTGCTCACGGGCTGCTCACTCTCTCTACTGGTGGCCTGCGGGGTTCGCCGGCCTCGGGGGATGTGCAAACTTTAGCAAGCAGTTGCGAACTCTGGTAGTCGGACTGCTTGCGACAGTTTTCACTCCACCGCAGGCTCCGAGGGGGGTTGCCCGAAGTCCTATTGCTGACTAGTTTGGTCAACAATTCACCGCAGCGCGACCGCTGCCCGACCACCAGGAGCGAACGTGAGCATCCGACTGGGCGACGAGGCCCCGAACTTCACCGCCGAG
>CAINRS010000167.1 GCA_903852755.1 uncultured Actinomycetes bacterium
AAGGCCCCGGCGACCTTGCCCACCAGCGCAACGACCAGGAACAACACCAGGAGTCCAACTGCAGCAGCCCCACGCTGCTCGATCAGACCCGGAACATCGACCTCGAGTCCGATGACAGCGAAGAAGATCGGCAGGAGTACCACCGACACGAGCGGGAGGACGGACCGGTCGAACCAGGTCGCAAGGCCCGGGGCCACCGATCGGGGAAGTGCCGCCCCCAGCATGAACGCGCCGAGGATGGCCGAGCCGAGCAACCACTGCGTGGTCGCCGCCGAGAGGAGCAGCACTGCAGTGAGCACAGCCAGAATCGAGGGAGACGGTGTCCGCAGTCGATCAATGACTCCGGGTGCTCGTCCGACCAACGGCCGGAGCACGATGAACAGCACAGCGGCGAAGACGACGAACCCGACGAAACTCAGGAGTTCGTTGCCGTCTTCCGCCGACCGCTTCACCTGCGCCCCCAGGAGCGGGGCCACGAGGAGGACCATCGGCGTGACCACCCAGACCATCACGTCGTCGACCACTGCAGAGCCGAGGAGCACGGGACCGATCCTGGTGCGGAAGAGACGGCGGTCCTCGAGCACCCGGGCGAGGATGGCGAACGCGCTGCCACAGAGACCGAGTCCGCAGAAGAGCGCAACTGCAGCGCGTCCCTGGCTAGCCGGGAATGCCACCCACCCCGCACCGAAACCGACGGCGAACGCAGTCGTGATCGAGAAGAGGGAGATCCTGGTGGATGCAGTCCGTTCCAGCCGCACGGCGTTCGGATCCACCTCGAGCCCGATCGTGAACATGTAGATCACCAGTCCGACCTGTGCCAGACCACCGAGGGGTGCCCTCACGGACTCAGGGATCAAGACCGTCGACAGCGAGCCGCACCCCAACGCGACCAGCCCCAGCAGCGAGGGTCCCAACAGGAGACCGGCGAGCACCTCGCCGATCACCTGTGGCAGTCCCAAGGCCCGGAACGCCCGACCCACGGCCACCGCGGCGAACACGACGACCGCGACGGCGATGAGGAAATCGAGGACGTCACGCTTGTCCACCCTCTGCGCATCCTCCCCCAGCGACCCGCCCCGTCGACAGCTCGTCTCCAGACCGGACGAGACGATACCCTCTACCCCGGCGTGGGAGGCAAGCAGTGGCTGAGCGAGAGGACGAGGCGGATCAGGAGATACCGGTTGTTCCCGGCTTCCACCACCTCCGCCCGGTCGGCATCGGCGGTTTCGCCCGGGTGTTCGCGGCCGAGGACGAGATCCTCGGCCGGAAGGTCGCCCTGAAGGTCCTGCAGTCGGCCGCCGACAGGCTCCGTTTCGAACGCGAGTGCCGGGTCCTGGCACAACTCCACGACGTGGACGGCATCGTCCCCGTCTACCAGGCAACCTTCTCCGCTTCGAACGAACCCGTCGTCGTCATGGGGCTGATGACCGGCGGGTCCCTGGCCTCACGGATCTACCCCGAGGGACCACTGGACCCAACCGAGACGGTCGAGCTCGGAATTCGGTTGGCGGGGGCACTCGCAGAGGCCAACCGCCGGGGAGTCGTCCACCGGGACATCAAACCGCAGAACGTGCTGTTCGACGACAAGGGGCAGCCGGCGATCGCCGACTTCGGGATCGCCGTGATCGACACGGTGGTGGCGTCGAGCATGACGGTAGCGGCGCTCTCCCCCCCCTACTCACCACCCGAACGCTTCGGGGACACGAGACAGGTCGACTGGATCATCTCCGACATCTACTCCCTGGGTGCGACCCTCTCGTTCGCCCTCACAGGTGCCGCACCCTTCGGCACGGCGGAGCAGGGAGGGATCGCCGGTCTGCTCGCCCGGATCGAGTCCGCACCCCCGCCAGACCTGAGTCACCTCGGCCTGTCCGAGGCGTTCCAGACCGCCCTCGACAGGTCCATGGCGAAGCGACCGCAGGACCGGTTCGCATCGATGACGCAGTTCCGCGATGCTCTGGTCGCCTGCCGGCCACGCCGGAGCGAATTCAGCGCCCCGCTGCCATTCCCGAACGACCGCCAGATCCCACCCGCGCCACCACCACCACCCGACCCCAACTGGACGATCAAGACCGATCCACACCGGCGGGAGCAGGTGCCCGATCCAGCCGATCGAGCACTCCGAACCGGGTCGACTCCACCCGGCCCAGGTCCCTCGCCGAATGAGGAGCAGTCGACCTACTCCGGCGACCCGGGCCGGGAGGACGGTGGGTACCAGCAGTCGGCGACCGGAGGTGCCGTCGACCGCGTCGATTCGTTCCACCCGGAGGCGACCAGCACCGCAGGCCACTCGGCGGACAGCGGGAGGACGCGCATGGGTGCGCTCGATGCGTCGAGCTCGCTCGACAGGCTGCGCAGCACGCCTCCACCTCCCCCGGGCCCGCCGCCACCGAACCCCGAGGATCGCCCCGCTGGCGACCCCGACGTCCCGTCCCCTGCACCGGTCACGGACGAGATCGTCGATCCATCGGCCGACGACCGCGATCCCGGTCAGCGTCCAGTACGTCGGCGGATCGACCGGGGCCGGGCCCAGCTCGCCTTCAAGGCCGATGAGGTACCGAACTCCTTCAGCGCTCCTGTCAAGCACGACCGCTCGGCATCCTCGAACGCATTCCCCGTTCGGGCGGTGGTACTCGCACTGCTGGTCACGGTGTGTGCGGCGTTCCTCGGCCTCTGGCTGCTCGTGCTCTGATCCGGTTCGTCACCCCTCCGCCCCCACCAGTCCGCTCTGGGCGATCGCATCGACGAACTGCTCGACGTTGCGCCACCGCCTCGATGGGACTGCATCGGTCGCACGGAGCAGTGGGTGGTCGGGGAGGGTGTGCTCGTCGCCGAGACCTCGGGGTGGCGGGATTGGCTGGACCCCGAGGAGCAACCGGCCGATCATCCCGAGCTGGAACACATCGGATTGCACCGACACCGGGTCGCCCTGCAACACCTCCGGCGCCGACCACACGCTGACGAACGGCCGACGTCCCAGACCCACGAGCGACGGAGTGACAGCGACTGGTCCGAGCACGGGCGCGCCTGCGGGATCGAGCCAGATGTTGTCGGGTTCGATGGCGCCGTGCACGATCCCCTGGATGTGGATTCCCGACAGGGTGGAGGCGAGGGAGTCCAGCAACGACGCCACACGCTCTGCGGGGAAGCCTTCACCACCGGCGACGAGGCGGGCCAGACTCGGACCGGGGAGCGGATCGCCGAGCAGACAGACCGACCCCGAGTCCGACACGCTCGTGTCCCGGCCGATCCGGAGCACTCCTCGCCGCGCCCCAATCGATGCAGCGAGTCGGATCCGTTGGGCGAGTTCCGGGTCGTCCAGCGCATCGACGGGCACGTCGTTCAGGATGAAGACGGACCTCGGGCGGCCGTCAGGTCCGATGGCCTGACCGATGGAACGAATCACCGACTCGGACTCGAACGTGAGATCGGCGAGGCCGCCGATGGACTGCCCGCTGCGGTCATTCGCAGTCCCCTTCCGTCCGAATGCAACGGCTCCCTTGGGGACCGAACGAGCCTGTGCCCAGGCAGCCACCATCGTTCCCGGGTGCGCCATCCAGTGACGGAGCGAACTCAACCTCCCGGTGCCCCGTGTCTCACCGGAGCTGACATCGACGGCCTGCCACGCCCTGTCTGCGTCCTCTGCGGTGCAGTCCTGATCCGAGTACAGCGCCCGGTCGAAGGCGGGCAGCGCTCGAGCAACGGCGACCGCCGAACGAGCACCCACCACCGCATCGACCACCATGACGAGATCCCTGACCGTCAGGCCCTCGACGTCCACACCTCTGGTAGCGAGGAGTTCCCTCTGTGTCGTCCAGGCGCCACGGACTGCTGCTGCCGCGGGGGTCGCGCTCCGTCGCCGCGCGATCGTCGAACGGCGTACGAGCCACGCCACGAGCGCCCAGGCCACGACCGCAGTCAGTGCACCGGCGAGGAGGAATCCGAACCTGCGGAGGATCGGTCGACCCTCGCCGACCGGCTGTGGGACGAACTCAACGAGCGGTTCCTCGTCGATCGGCCTCGGGGGTGCGGAGTCCGGATTGCTCCGGATCCTCGAGACCGTCTCGTTCCGTGCCTGAATCTCCTCGGGTCTCGGCTCGAGACGGATCGGAACCCAGCCAGCCCCCTCAACAGGGACCTCGACCCAGGCGGTGATGTTCCCGTAGTCGAGGTTCACCGTGCCATCCGGGTCGGACTCGAAGTCGAGCAGACCCACCGCGACCCGGGCCGGGAGGTTCTCGGCGCAGAGGAACGTCAGCGCAGCAGCAGCAACTGTGGTCTCGAGCGGCCACGGAGGCGTTCCCCCCTCGATCGCGTCGGCGTTGGACGCGAAGTCGTTGACGATCGCCTCCGACCGCTGGGTGCCACCGGGAGCCGACGGATCGAACGGCCGTAGCGTGAGCAGGTTCTCCTGCATCCGTTCCCCTGCAGCGACCGGCGGCAGGCCGGTCTCGCCGACCAGGACCGAACTCAGTTGCCTCGCAGCCTCGGGAGCATCGACTGCCGGACATGCGGCTCCGGTCGACGCCACGGCTTCGTCGACGAGCGCGAGGTCGACCGGCGCGTCACGGAAGGCGACCGGGTCGACTGGTTGCTGCAGGTACGTCACCGTCCCGGTGGCTGGGGATCCGTCAGCAGGGGACCCGGTGACGATCGTCGAGGTGTCAGGGTTGAACGCCGGCGCCGAGAAGCCCGCCACTCCGACGGGAGCACCGACCGTCGGGAGCCACGGCGATCCGGAGGGGAAGACGACGACGTCGACCTCACGCTCTGCGCCGATGTCCGGACCGGTTGGCACCGGCAGCTCGCCCGTCGAGCCCGAGAAGGTACCCGAACTGGTGAAACCCTCCGGCTCCGCAACGTCGAGCACAGCGAGTCGGATCGGACCCTCGGTCGTCGAAGCGACCGGCTCAGCGAAGTCGAACTGAGCGATGCGGCACGAATCGTCGACACAGGGCTCGGTGCGTTCGGACGCCTCGAACCTCCACACTGACGCCAGTTCCAGCGGGTTCGGCAGGGACGTGGGATCCTCCACCGGTTCGACCTGGTCCCTCGGGTTGATGGCCGAGGAGCCTCCGACGAAGCTGAAGTATCCGAGCGTCAGAACCAAGCTGACTGCCATGATCGGGATGATCGCCAGCGCGGTGAAGCCGATCTGCCGAGTGATCCGCACTCCCTTGCCGGACTCACTCAGGTCCTCAACGTCATCGAGGTCTGCCCAGGACCTGATTGCGAGGAGCACCAGGACTGCCACCGGGAACAGGCTGGCCAGCCCAGCAGGGAGCGGTTGTGGCCGGGTGAATCCGAAGGCGAGGCCGAAGACCACGACCGGAGCGAGAATCACGCCTGTCGCCCTGTAGCGCAGCTGGTTCGCCCAGAGCCCGGGAACGGCCGCTGCGAACACGAGCACCGTCGCAACGGATCGGAACGCAGGTTCATCCGGGAACGGCAACGCCTGGGTCAGGAAGCGCCGCCAGCCGCCGATCGCACCGACGACACCCTCCACTCCACCGTCGAGCGCAAGGGCGAGGACGAGCACGATCACACAGCCGACCGGGAAGAGCTGACGACGATCCGTTCGTTCGGAGATCACCGCCAGGATCAGGACCCCGATCACCACAGGGAGTGTGATTCGAACCCAGACGTCGAACGGGAACGCAACCAGCAGCGGAACCACCGCACCCACAGCGACTGCACCGATGGCAACCTGCGCCAGGTACGCTCGCACGCCACGCCGGGACGGAGAGCTCACCTCACCTCTCCGTTCCACTGTCGCGCGAACGATGATGCGTCAGGCGCCGAGATTCCGTTCATCCCCGGCGGGAGCACGAAGGGAGATCGACGATCACCGACGATCGAGATGAGGAGCCCGGAGTCGAAACCCCGCGCGATCTTCGACACGGCCTGGAGGTCCACGGCATCCAGGTCCCCGGTGAAGAAGAGCATCACCTGACCCGGGATCGACCGCACCCGGTCGGCGAGACGGAGCAGATCCTCCTCCTCAACCTGCGCCGCAACTGCGAGACGATCGAGCATGGTGAGGCCGAGGTCAGTCTCGGTCATCTCCTCCTCATGAGCCAGAGCGAGGGAGATCGGGTAGTCGCGGCGCTGCGTCTCGGCGATGATCGACGCTGCGGCCTCGACCACCTCCTCGAAGTCCTCGGCTGAACTCGCCAGCGCACGGTTGTCGACGACGATGAGCGCCTCCGGACGACTCGTGTCGACGAGGTGCCTCACCATCATCGTCCCGGTCCTGGCCGTCGACCTCCAGTGGATGTGCCGGAGATCGTCGCCGGGTACGTACTCCCGGAGCTGGTGGAACGCCGAGGTGCCGTTGGGCGAGGTATCCGAGGTTGGCCCGTCGAGATCCCTGATCCTGCTCGACGGGAGCACCTCGATCTGGTGGAGGCGCGGGTAGACCCAGAGGTAGTCCTGCTGGCCGAGCGACACGCTCAGGCGACTCAGTCCGAACGGGTCGGGCTGACGGAACTCCAATGGTCCGACGTCGAGTCGACCTCGTCGCACACCCACGATGTCGTAGCCCCACCGCCACGTTCCGCCGCGCCGGAGCTCGGGGACGTCCACCGAGACCCGCCGGTCGCCCTGCTGTTCGAGGGCGACGAAGGAGCGGATCCGACGCTGCACCGCATTGGTCAACGTGAGCTCGACACGGGCGGTCCCCCCTCGCTCGATTCGATTCGGTTCGACCGAGCGAATCACCACCAGCCTGGGAACGACTCGGTTCCAGAGCGGCGCGGAGAGCGCCGCCAGGGTCAGCACGATGCCGGTGAGGACGAGGGGGGGGTAGCTGAGCACCAACCCTCCGAACGCCACCACGAGACCGAGGAGCAGGATCTGGCGGCCGGAGACCCTGAGGCGGTCCACGTCACACCGCAGACGATGTCGACACGGACTCGAGGGCGTCCTCGATGATCCGTTGTGCGGTCACCCCTCTCAACGCGGCATCAGGTGCGACGAGCAGACGGTGGGCCAGTACGGGGATCGCAAGCCGCTTCACGTCGTCCGGGGTCACGAAGGTCCGCGCCTCGCTGGCCGCGAGCGCCTGCGCCGCCCGGGCCAGCCCGAGCGACCCTCGGGGTGAGGATCCAAGACGAACGTCCGGACTGTGCCTCGTGGCGGTGGCGATCGCAACGCAGTAGTCCACCACCTCAGCTGCGACGTGGACCCTCGCGGCGATGTCCACCATCCGTTGCACCTCCTCCAGTGATGCCACCGGCCGGACCGACTCGCGGTTGTGCACGCGACGGTCGGCCACGATCACCGACTCCGCTGCAGCGTCCGGGTATCCCATGCTCATCCGGATGAGGAACCGGTCCAACTGCGCCTCAGGTAGCGAGTAGGTGCCGTCCAGTTCGATCGGATTCTGGGTGGCGATCACGATGAACGGCTGCGGCACCGGCAACGGGTGACCCTCGACGGTCACCTGACCCTCTTCCATCACCTCCAGCAGCGCCGACTGCGTCTTCGGTGACGCCCGGTTGATCTCGTCACCGACGCAGATGTTCGTGAAGACCGGCCCGGGCTTGAACTCGAACGTCTGGGACTTCTGGTTCCAGATCGAGACTCCGGTGACGTCGGATGGCAGCAGGTCGGGAGTGAACTGGATCCGCGTCACCGATCCCCCGATGGAGGACGCCAGCACCCTGGCGAGCGTCGTCTTCCCGACCCCGGGCACGTCCTCGATGAGGATGTGTCCCTCGGCGACCATCGCCACGAGGGCGAGCCAGACCTGACTGTCCTTGCCCCTGATCACCGTGAGGACGTTCCTCACCACATCGGTGAACCGTTGGGCGAACCATGCAGCGTCGGCATCGGAGATGCTCCCCCCTCGCACCACACCGCGATCGGAGCCTGTACTCGTCGCTCCGCCGGTATCGAACGGGGGGGGTGTCGAACTGTCTGGAGTCATTGCTCGCTCCCGTCATCTGACCGATCCTGGAATTCCCGGCTGCGGCGAAGTGTCGTACCTGAGGCCACGCCACCGGCCAGGGCGAGTCCGAGGAGCGACAGGCCCAGTCCGTCGAGACCACCGGCGGCCGACGCGTCGACCTCGGCACCGAGCGCCGCCCCCTGCGCCGGCTCCGTGGTCGTCGGCGCCGTGGGCTCGTCGACGCCCGGGTCGGGCACCGGCTCCGGCACCGGGTCGGGCACCGGCTCCGGGTCGGGCACCGGCGGAGGCGGAGGCGGAGGCGGCCGAGGGGACGGCGGCGGGTCGTCGCGGTCCACGGGGACGTTGACCTTGAGCGTGGTCTCGGTCGCCTCGGGACGGGGCGTCGGGGCCGGGGGTACCGGAACTACGTCCGGAACGACGACCGGGACCGGCTGTGGACCCGGTGCGGGCTGGTCGACGGGCGCCGCCACGGGTTCCCGCCGCACCGGCGGAGCGAAGCGGACCAAGTTGTCGGCCACGGTCGCCCTCAGGTCCTCGAGATCCTCCTGCGGGATCGTCGTGGAGGAACCTCCACTCGACGGCGTCGTGGTCGACGCACCATTGACGAAGGTGTCGACGGACGGTCCGCCCTCGCAGCTGTTGTTGTCCTCGCACGGCACGTTGAGGCGGATCACCTTCTCCGCCCCGTCGTACCCGAGCGTCACTGCCGAACTGGCCCCGACGATCCAGACCCTGTCACCCACCACCCGCACTCCACCGGGTTGGCCAACTGGTTCGACACTGCCGTTCCGGAACCGAACCGAGAGGTCGGGGAGGATGTTCAGGGCCGACCGCCCGACGAGAACCAGGTCACCATCGGCCGGGAGTTCCTCGCCGGCCGAACGGCCCTCGTCGGTCGCACCCAGTTCGAGCAACGGCTGCCGGCCCGAGGACGGGACGTCCACGCTCTCGATCCCGGACCCGGGGCCGGGCCACTCGAGGCGTCTCCGCACCCCACCACCGACGACGACCACCTCGCCATCGAGTCGGCCCAACCGTTCTCCGGAACCCAGCGGGATTCCGGAGGAAACGCCCAGGTCGCCCCCATCGGACCGCACTGCGATCACCTCACCCCCACGGAGGAGGAACATGGTCCCCGCCCCCCCGTCGGACACCTGCACCTCGAATGCTGGCCCGGAGTCCCCGACCGGCACCGACACACTGGACAACTCGAACCCGCGTCCGCGCCGGGACACCGAACGGACGACGTCCACACCGCCCTCCTCGAGCACCACCAGGCCAGCTCCGGCCGCCCTGGGAACCCCCCGCAGGCCTCTGATGACTCCGATGTCCCGTTGTCCGGCGGCAACCAGCAGCTCGCCGGGACCTCCGGCGAACAGGGCGCCCCCGTTGCCGAACGGACCGAGGTAGGTCGGCTCCGCCCCGAGCCCTTGTGTCCTGACGACGTCGGCCTGCCACTCGACGTCCCCGCGGAGGCCGTTGACGAGCACGATGTTCGGGCCGACGCCGGCCCAGGTCTCCTGCGAGGAGGAGCGGAGCAGCCGGTTCGTGACCGCTGCGGTCAGCAGCACGGCGAGTGCGACCAGGGGAACCACCACGAGCGCAGCGACCAGCGGTCCCGACCGACGTCTCGATGGGAGCACCCTGCGATGCCACTCGCCCGACCCTGCGTCGCCACGCCTCACCCTCTGGCGCCTGACGACGGGGACACCCCCGGGCAACGTCACGCCTGACACAGCTTCACCCCCCGCTCCACGATGGAAGACGATACCCGAGACCCCCACGGCGGTGCAGATCGCCGACCTGAACCGGCGGCGCACCAGCGACCCGAATTCGTGGAGCAGGGGACAGCTCCACTCCGACGGGCGCACCCTGCGCTCGAAGTCCGGACCACTCTGTCGGCGGGCTCACGAACCCAGCGGACAACATCTGCTGTCCGGGGGCAAGGGGGACCACTCCACCCACAGCGAATCATGCACCGTCGTCCAGTTCGTCGAGGAGGGGGAGGTCGTCCACCGTCACGAGACGCGCCGCAATTGCGAACTCGGCCAGTCGGGCCCGGCGGTTGGAGGCGAGGTCTCCCGCTCCGCCCTTGAGACCGCGAACCCCACCGTCCGTGAGCTTCTCGCAGATCTTGTCCAGCCGTCGGTTGAAGGTGGTGACCGACACACCGATCCGACGCGCCGCTCGGGCCGTCGCAGGCACCTCGTGTGGCCGGTCGCTCGAACCGCGAAGCGCTGACTCGACGAGGGCGAGCACCACCATCCGCTGGTTGATCGTCAGGGTGGGCGGTCCGATCGTCTCGGAACCGACCACTTCCGGCTCACGCACGTCGACCGTCGAGAACACCGCCTGGGTCTCGGTGAGCCACAGGTCGACCTCGTAGGCCGTCCCGCCTGCCGTGAAGCGGATCACCGTCTCGGGCACCACGATCGGGACGCTGCCGCCGGGGGCCAGCCAGGCATCGAGGCGACCCATCCGGTCCGAGACGGTGGCGGAGAGCCGTGCTCCGACGTTCGCCAACCACCACAGACGACCGTCCCAGGTGATCGCCAGGAAGGTGCGGTGCAGGTAGTCGTTGTCGTCGATCGAGAGATCAGCGATCCGACCGACGGTGAACGGCCGTTCCGGGTCGACCTCGACCCGTTCGCCGCAGAAGCCGATGATGAGCCGTGCGACCTCAGCCATCGAACCGGGTCGGGCGGACGGACCGGACGCGGGAGGTCAGAGGTGGAACCGGCCCGGGAACGAGATCGTCCTCGACGACCTGCAGGTGCCGGGAGAGAGCATGCGGTGCGCGCCCGAACCCCCGAGAACCGTCACGAACGGACGTCCGGGTGCCGGGACGAGGTGGCCGCCGAACAGCCGATCGGACGCAGCAGTGGGATCCACCAGCGGTCCGGCGGGCCGCCTCCGGACGCCCACCTGGACCCCGTGCCCGACTCTGGTGTTCGGAACGACCGCAGCGGAGGTCCGACAGGGTCGGTACCTGCGCGACCACCGCCGAATCGTTCACGTCGTCCCACCAGTCACGTCTCCGGCGTACCGCAGGGGGTCCCGACGGAGTCCGAGGATCCAGCGGCGGCCGAAACGCCCCGACCGACTCCAGCCGGAGACCTCCGCCACGAGGCCGACGACCAGTGGCTCGCCTCCACAGTCCCCCACGAATGCAACGTACTACACCGGCCGACCGGCGAAGCCGGGTCGTCCGTCAACGTCACCCGAGCGGATCGACGCCGACGGTTCCCCCAGCGGAGACCTCACCGGTCCACGCCACCCCCGACCACCACCGGAGCTCGAAGCGGCCGACCGGGTCCGGATACCAGCCCGGGCCGGGTGCCGGTACCGCTCCGGCACCAGCCGGATCGGGAACCAGGTTCCCGTCGAGAGCAACGCGATGATCGGTCCAGGCAGATCCGTCCCACCACCTCCAGCACCGCTCGCCCCACGGGTCCTCGAACCACCCGGGAGCGACCTCTCCGGCGACCGACGCCGCTGCTGGAGGAGTTGCCGAGTCCGCGGGGTCGCCTGGCTCCGGGTCTCCGGCTGCCCGGTGGTCGACTGGATCCCGATCGACCACCCCGGTCGAGGGTGCGGCGGAATGCGGTCGATCGAACCCGAGTGCGGCCTGCAGTTCACTCGCGAACATCCCAGCGGTCGTGTGGCGTTCCCCCGGCACCTTCGACAGCACCCGATCGAACACCCGCTGCACTGGCTCCGGGATTCCGGTGGCCCGTGCGAGCGGCTGGGTGACCACCCGGGAGATCAGCCCGTGGACACCACCATCGGTCGACGTCCCGAACGGTGCCTGACCGCAGAGCAGGGCGAAGAACGTTGCGCCCAGCGAGTAGATGTCGCTCGCAGCGACGTCGACCTCCTCACCGGTCAGGCGCTCGGGTGAAGCGTAGGGCGGAGAGAAGGAGAAGGACGTCGTGGTCGAGGACTCCATCGTGTCGACGCCGGCGATCCCGAAGTCAGCGAGGTAGGCGACACCGTTGGCGTCGAGCAGGACGTTCTCCGGCTTGATGTCACGGTGGAAGATCTTCCGCCCGTGAGCTGCATCGAGGGCCGAGGAGACCTCGGTCAGCCATTGGCACAGTCGGGCGTCATCCAGTTCGATTCCCCCAGTGCGAACCGCCTCACCCAACGATCGATCCATGAGCGCCATGACGATCACGGGTCGCCCGTCTGCGGTCGCTGCGATGTGGTGCACGGGAACGACGTTCGGGACGTCGGAGAGCACTCCCAGCGCGACTGCTTCGCGCTCCACACGCCTGGCCTCCGATCCGTTCACGTTGAAGACCTTGAGCGCCACCTCGCGACCGAACCCCAACTGCTCCGCCCGGTACACAACAGAGAAGCCGCCCACGCCGATCGCCTCGACGATGCGGTACCCCTCGACGCTCAACGGTGCACCGCTCACGGAATCAGTCACCGAGCGACCCCACTCGGATCACTCACCCGGCTGCACGTGCCGACTCGCCGGAGGAACGGACCACACGCTCAGATGGTACCGCAGTCGATCCGGGGGACCGACGGGCGGCTCGCCATCCACCAGGCTCCTCCAACCAGGAGTCTGGTTCGCCGTCCACGGTCAGCTCCGCTATGAACCGTTCAGTCCGTCGGTTCAACCCGCCACAGAGGAGCGCAGTGCCCCACCCCCGCCGATTCCGATTCGCCGTCGAACTGCACCACCCCTTCGAGGGTCGCTCGTGGACCGACACGTTCCGTGAGGCCGAGCAGCTCGGGTACTCCACCGCCTTCTTCCCCGACCACCTCGACGAGGGTCCGGGTCCGCTCGCCGCCACCGCGTGGTGCGCCGCCGTCACGACCGAGCTGCGGGTCGGCGTCCTGGTGCTCGACTGCGACTTCCGGCACCCGGCGATCCTGGCGAGGGAGCTCGCCACCGTCGACGCCGCCTCGGGGGGCCGGCTCGAGGTCGGACTCGGAGCGGGGTGGAAGACGCTCGACTACACGCAGACCGGCATCCCCATGGATCGACCCGGTGTGCGAGTGTCCCGCATGCTCGAACACCTCGCGGTACTGCGCGGCCTCTGGTCCGACGGAGCGTTCTCCTTCGAGGGCGAGCACTACCGGATCGACGCGCTCGACGGCACTCCGGCACCACACACGCCGGGTGGACCGCCGATCCTCATCGGTGGGGGCGCACCCCGCCTGCTGCGCTCCGCCGGTGCGCTCGCCGACATCGTGGGGGTCAACGCCTCGATCCACTCCGGTGAGATCGACCAGGCGGCCGCCCACGACGGTCTGGCCGAGCGCATCGACGAGAAGGTCGGCTGGGTCAGGGAGGGTGCGGGCGACCGGTTCGACGACCTGGAGCTCAACGCCTGGCTCGCCGCCGCAGAACTGACCGCCGACCCGACCGTTCCGGCGATGCTGGCCGAGCTGTTCGGCACCGACGTGGCGTCGTTCCGCGACTCGCCGCTCGCACTCGTCGGCAGCGAGTCGGACTGCGCTGAACAGCTGCAGGAGCGCCGCGAGCGCTGGGGCTACTCGTACCACGTGATCCCGGGTGAACGCGCCCACGACTTCGCCCCGCTGGTGCAACGGCTGACCGGGACCTGATCGCTGGGGGGACATCCGACCGGTAGCCTCCGCCGACGTGGAGCCGCTCGACGTCACCGCCGCCGCTGGGGCCGTCCGCGCCGGCGAGGTGTCGGCGCGGGAACTCGTCGAGGACAGCATCGATCGGATCGACCGGGGCGACGGGGCGCTCAACACGTTCGTCCACCTCGATCCCGATGGCGCACTCGCAGCTGCGGACCGGATCGACGGCGCCCGACGGAGGGGCGAGCCGCTCGGCCCACTCGCCGGTGTGCCGTTCGGGGTGAAGGACCTCGAGGACTGTGCCGGCATGCCCACCACGCGCGGCTCCCGCTGGTACGCCGATGGCCCACCCGCATCGAGCGACGACCTGCACGTCGGCCGGTTCCGCTCCGCGGGCGCCGTCCCCGTCGGCAAGACCGCCACACCGGAGTTCGGCGCGTGGGGGTACACGGCGAGCCCGCTGCTCGGAGTGACCCGCAACCCGTGGGACCCGACCCGCACGCCCGGTGGCTCGAGCGGCGGCACCGCGGCGGCGGTGTCGGCCGGATTCGTGCCGTTCGGCACGGCGAGCGACGGCGGGGGGTCGATCCGCGGTCCAGCGGCATCGTGCGGACTCCCGGGACTCAAGCCCACGTACGGACGGGTCCCGAACTTCGGGACCACCCGGCTCGCGCAGAACGCCGTCAACTTCGCGCTGGCGACCACGGTGAGTGATACGGCGCTCCTGCTCGACGTGGCAGCCGGACCTGACCCCCGTGACCGCACCTCGCACCCGCCGACCGGGATCCGCTACACCGACGCCGTCGAGCAGCTGGACGTCACCGGCCTGCGGGCCACGTGGTCGACCGACCTGGGGTTCGTCGTGGTCGACCCTGAGGTCGAACAGCTCGCCCGAGCCGCTGCCGAGCGTCTCGTGACCGCCGCAGCACTCGAGGGCACCGACACCGACGTCCAGTTCGACGACTACATCCTGACCTACGTGTTCGTCGAAGGTGCCGACCAGTTCGTCGGACTCCCCACCGGCTGGGCCGACCGCCTCGACGAACTCGACCCGCTCGTGGTCGACAGTTGGCGGTCCTCGACACAGGTCACCCTGGTCTCCGCAGCCCGGGTGGAGGAGCGACGCCGCCTGCTCGAGTACCGGGTGGCGGAGCTGTTCGAGCGGACCGACGTCCTGCTCACCCCGACCAACGCCTGCCCGCCCTTCGCTGCCGGAGGACCCATGCCCGAGGAGATCGGCGGGCGGCAGTGCCACGCCGGACACGCCGCGTTGTTGACGATGCTGGCCAACCTGGCCAACCTGCCGGCGATCTCACTCCCTGCTGGCCGCACCTCCGACGGGCTGCCCGTCGGCCTCATGGTCACCGCTCCCCGCCACCGTGAGGACCTGTGCCTCCGGCTGGCGAGGATCTGGGAGCAGACCAACCCGTGGCCCCGGTGTGCACCGCCGGCCTGAGCACCCCCAACGGGATTCGAACCCGTGCCGCCACCTTGAGAGGGTGGTGTCCTAGGCCGCTAGACGATGGGGGCCTGATGTACGCAACCCCGGTCGGGTGGATGCGATTCTGATGTGGCTCGGGGGGGAGGACTCGAACCCCCAATAACTGGACCAGAACCAGTTGTGTTGCCGATTACACCACCCCCGAAAGGCAGCGACGTCCCGCTGGGACGCTCGCAGACACTAGCCGAGGGCGTCGACCTGACCACAACCACCTCGGCCCGCTCAGGGTCGGTAGCGGAGCATGCGGTCGAACCCGATCACCCGCCCCAGCGCCACCAGGCCGGTCTCCCGGGCGACCTCGCCGAGCGAACCCCCGCTGGTGCTCGGAGAGACCACCGCATCGCGACCGAGCTCAGCGCTCATCGCCTCCAACCGGGCGTTGTGGTACCCGTCCGACACGAGCGTGACCCGGTCCCAGCCCCTCGACGACAGGATGCGCTCGGCTGCGGCGAGCGAGGCCCAGGTGCTGTCGCCGTCGTCGACGATGACCAGGTCGGACTCGGGGACACCGCGCCCACGGAGGTAGGTGAACCCGGCGTAGGCCTCGGTGAAGCGGTCGCCGGGCTGGTTGGCGCCCGTGAGCACGATCCTGGGCGCCACACCGGAGCGGTAGAGATCGTAGGCATGGTCGAGCCGCCCACGCAGCGCCGGCGACGGGCGGCCGTCGTACTGGGCCGCGCCGAGCACCACGAGCGCGTCGCTGGGGCTGCGGTCGTCACGGGAGGCAGCCAGCTCCACCTGCACGAACGTCACGACGAGGTAGGCGACGAGGAGCAGCACCGCCCCGAGGGCGACACGGATCCCCCACCGGATCACGGACCGGCGGCCTCCGACTCGGCGGCACGGTCGAGCGCGGCGGCGACCCGGCGGAGCGACTCGTCCCTGCCGAGCACCTCGAGCGACTCGAACAACGGCGGACCCACCCGCCGGCCGGTCACGGCCACCCGGAGCGGCGCCTGGAACTTCTTGCGGCTCACGCCGAGCTCCTCTGCGAGGCCCATGGTCCGGGCGTGCAGTTCGGCGGCCGTCCACGACCACGTCTGGAATCCCTCGGCGACCGCCGCCAGCCACGCCCGGGCGTCGCCGGCGAACGCTGCGTCCCAGGATGCCTGGTCGATCTCGGGGTCCTCGAGGAACAGGAAGTCGACGTACGGAGGCACCTCGGCCAGCGTCTCGACCCGGGTCTGCACCTCGGCCGCGACCAGGGCGAACGTCTCGTCACGGAACCGGTCGGCCCAGGGTGCCGCGGCGAGGAACGGGCGGGAGCGTTCGGCGAAGTGCGCCACGCCGAGGTGCCGGATGTGCTCGGCGTTGACGTGGCGGAGCTTGCGGACGTCGAAGCCGGCCGGCGACTCACCCACGTCCGTGATCCGGAACATCGGCGGGAACTCCGCCAGCGGATCGAAGCGCACCTCCTCACCGTCGGGCGGTCCCCACCCCAGCAGGGCCAGGTAGTTGACCATCGCCTCGCTCAGGTAACCCCGGTCCCGGTAGTCGAGCAGCGAGACGTCGTCGCGGCGCTTCGAGAGCTTCTTGCGCTGCTCGTTGACGATGAGCGGCAGGTGGGCGAACCGCAGGCCGTCCGACCCGACCCCGAGCGCGCTGCGGAGCAGCAGGTACTTCGGGGTGACGTTGATCAGGTCCTCACCGCGGATGACGTCGGTGATGCGCATGTGGGCGTCGTCCACGGCGTTCGCGACGAAGAACGTGGGCGATCCGTCCGCTCGACGCACCACGAAGTCCTCGATGTTGGCGAGCTCGAAGTCGATCCGACCGCGGATCTGGTCGTCCCAACCGACCGACGCTGCGCCGAACGCTCCGGGGTCGACCCGGAACCTGACGGCCCGACCCGCACCCGGGCCCAGTCCTCGGTCACGGTCGGCTGGGTCGTAGGCCCGACCACCGGTGCGTTCCCGGTCGCCCTCGGGAACCGGGTCCGACCAGTACGCGAGCCCGCGGGCGAGCAGGTCCTCGACCGCCTCCTGGTGCGCCTCGAGCCGTGCCGACTGCCGGACCGGGGCCTCGTCCCAGTCGAGTCCGAGCCACTCGAGCGCGGCGTAGACGACGTCGACGAGCTCCGGCCGGGAACGCTCCAGGTCGGTGTCCTCGACCCGCAGCAGGAACACCCCGCCCACCGACCGTGCCGCCAGGAAGTTGAACAGTGCCGTCCGGGCGCTGCCGAGGTGCAGGTAACCGGTGGGGGCGGGGGCGAACCGCATACGACGTCCGGAACTGGGTTCGACCACAGGTCCACGCTAGCGGCCGCCCACGACCGCCTCGCTGCTCCTAGCATGCATCCTGTGAGCGACGGACCGCCGACCGACCAGCCGCCACCGCCGGAACCCACGAACGAGGACCCGCAGGGAGGATTCCGGATCGAGCGGACCGGGGCACCCTCCGACGACGCGGGAGGGACTCCCGGGTCGCGACGCGTCGCGCTCGGCATCGTCGCCGGGTTACTCGTGCTCACGGCCGCCATCGGGGCGTTCGTCGCGACCCGACCCGACCCCCCGCCACCCGCGACCACCACCTCCTCCACCACCGAGCCCTCCACCAGCACCACCCAGACCACCATCTCCGAGCTGGTTGTCGTGGCCCGGGCACGCCAACCGACCATCGAGGTGAGCTCCGCTCCTCCTGCGTCGTGGTTGACCGAGGCCACATCCGTCAGGTTCGGGTCACCCGCACCACCCTCGAGCGCCGAGGAACTCGAGGCCGCGGGCGCGGCCAAGCAGCCGCTGCCCAATCCCGACTATCCGATCCAAGGCCGCCGGTCGACCCCGACCGGCTGGATCTTCAGCAACCCGACCTCGTTCGACAACCCATTCGTGATGATGGTGACCGAACGCCGCGGCGACACCCTCGAGGTGCAGATCCCGGTCCGGCCGAACGGCGGCGTCGGGTACGTGCAGGCCGACCAGGTCGACCTGTCGACGATCGACCAACGGCTCGAACTCGACCTCTCGGACCGCCAGCTCAGGTTCTTCCAGGATGGTGTGCTGGTGGCCGAGACCTCCGTCGTGATCGGGAAGGACGGCACCCGGACACCGACCGGCCGCTTCTACGTCACCGACGAGGTCCCGAAGTCGAACCCCGACGGCGCCTACGGACCGCTCGTCCTCGCAACCAGCGCCTACAGCGAGGATCTCGACGAGTTCGACGGCGGAGCCCCGGTCATCGCGTTCCACGGCACCAACCAACCGGAGCTGATCGGAACCGAGGCGTCGAACGGCTGCATCCGCATGCCCAACGAGGTGGTCACGCTGATCGGCGACCGACTGCAGCTCGGCGCCCGGGTCGACATCTCGCCCTGACCGGCCGGCCGCCGGACGAGCCCCTGCTCAGACCTCGAGGTCGAGGCAGCTCCGCCAGTCCGAGGCGTGGCGCGCCTCGATCTCGGCGTGCGGCAGCACCAGCACGTCCTCGGGGGCCGCATCGGCGATCCGCCGCAGGTCCGAGTAGTTGTGGCGCAGGTGCACCTCGTCGAACCACCCGGGCCGGACGGCGGCCAGGTCGGCGTCGACCCGGTCGTCGAGGAACCCCCACACGACCAGGCCCACCCGCACGTCGTGGACGACCGGCGCCCGACCGAGCAGTCCGGATCGCTTGGTGGCGATCGCGGTGGCGCCCGCCAGGGCATCCGCCTCGTGCTCACCGTCGAGCAGCGTCAGGGCCCCCTCGAACCGACGGGCCAACCGCAGCGCGTACCCCTGGTCCGGGCCCGGCGTGCCCAGCCGCTCACCCTCGGGCTGCAGGCCCGGGAGCTCCCCCGGACGGTCGGCCAGCCACGGGGACGGCCGCCGGGGCGGCGACGCGTAGCTGCGCAGGGTCTGGGTCGGGCTCGTCGGGACGTAGCGGGGCGCTGACATGGTGCGGGGCAGACTACTCGGCGTCGCCCGGACCGCCGGCGTGGAGCAGCCCGAACACCAGACCGTCGACCAGCGCCCGCCACGACGCCTCGATGATGTTGGGTGACACCCCGATCGTGGTCCAGGTGCGCTCACCGTCGGTGAAGTCGACCAGCACCCGGACGACCGCACCGGTTGCGGCCGCCCCGGGTCCCGTCGGCCCGTCGAGGACCCGCACCCGGTAGTCCGTCAGGTGGATCCCGGCGAGCGATGGGTACCGGGATCCGAGCGCGGTCCGGAGCGCCTCGTCGAGCGCGTTCACCGGACCGTTGCCCTCGCCGGTCGCCGACACCCGCTCCCCGTCGACCGAGATCTCGACCGTCGCCCGGGTCGACCCGGCCGCGCCGTCCAGCGACTCCCGGTGCTCCGAGGTGACCCCGTAGGCCTCGATCCGGAAGTACGGCTGGTCCCACCCGAGCGCCCCCCGCACGAGCAGCTCGAGCGAGGCGTCGGCGGCCTCGAAGACGTACCCCTGCGCCTCGAGCTGCTTGAGCTCGTCGGTGAGCGCGGCCGCCGCCCGGTCGTCGAGCTCGAGTCCGAACTCGGCGGCCTTGAGGCTGGTGCCCGACCTGCCACCGAGGTCCGAGACCAGCACCCGGGTGCGGTTGCCCACGGTCGCCGGGTCGACGTGCTCGTAGCTCGCCCCGCCCGCCTTGCCGAGCGCCGAGGTGTGCAGACCGCCCTTGTGGGCGAACGCCGAGGATCCGACGTAGGGGTCGGCCGGGTGCGGAGGCAGGTTCACCAGCTCCGCCACGTGGCGCGACACCGAGGTGAGCAGCTCCAGCCGTCCCGGAGGGAGCGTCTCGACCCCGAGCTTGAGGGTCAGGTCCGGGATGACCGTCATCAGGTTGGCGTTGCCGGTCCGCTCGCCGTACCCGTTGACCGTGCCCTGCACCTGCGTCGCCCCGGCGACCACCGCCGCGATCGAGTTGGCCACGGCGCACCCGGCGTCGTTCTGCGTGTGGATCCCGATCGCGACACCGTCGAAGTGCCGCACCACACCGGCGGTCAGCTCCTGGACCTGGTGCGGGAGCGACCCGCCGTTCGTGTCGCACAGCACCAGGCACGACGCACCCGCGGTCGCCGCCGCCTCGAGCACCCGGTAGGCGTACTCGGCGTTCGCGCGCAGGCCGTCGAAGCAGTGCTCGGCGTCGAAGAAGACCCGGAGGCCGGCACCGACCAGGAAGCCGACGGACTCCCCCACCATCGCAACGCCCTCGTCGAGGGTCGTCCCGAGGGCCTCGGTCACGTGGAAGTCCCAGGCCTTCCCGACGATGCACACCGTCGACGTCCCGGCCTCGACCAGGGCACGCAGCGTCGGGTCGTCGTCCACCCGGCCAGCTGGACGCCGGGTCGACCCGAACGCGACGAGCTGCGAGGTCGCCAGCTGCAGCTCACCCGACGTCGCGCGCCGGAAGAACTCCTCGTCGCGCGGGTTCGCCTGCGGGTAGCCGCCCTCGATCCAGGCCACGCCCAGTCGGTCGAGCTGCTCGGCCACGCGCAGCTTGTCCTCGACCGTGAGCGAGATCCCCTCGAACTGGGCACCGTCGCGCAGCGTCGTGTCGAAGATCTCCACCGACGCCGGGAGCGACTCCGGCCGGCCCAGGTCGTCCTCGGGGCTCACCGCACCAGCTCCACCCAGTCGCGATGCTGCTCCACCTCGCCCCGGACGATCCGGGCGTACTGCGCGGCGACCTCGCTCGTCACCGGCCCCGGGCACGGGATGGCCCGGTCGTCGACCGAGTTGACCGCCGAGACCTCGGCCGCCGTCCCGCAGACGAACATCTCATCGCAGGTGTAGAGGTCCGAACGTGTCACGTCGGCCTCGGTGCACGGGACGCCCATGTCCCGGAGGATCGTGGCGACGGTGTCCTGGGTGATGCCCTCGAGCGCGCCAGCCGACTGCGGTGGCGTCACCACCCGACCCTTGCGGAGGACGAAGATGTTCTCACCGGTGCACTCCGAGACCATCCCCGCCGGGTTCAGCATGATCGCCTCGTCGTATCCGGCGCGGAGCGCCTCGACCTTGGCGAGTGAGGAGTTCACGTAGTTCCCGGTGGTCTTGGCCGCCGGCGGCATGGCGTTGTGGTCGTGGCGCAGCCAGGTGCTGATCTTCATGCGGACGCCCTTGGTCACGGCGTCGTCGCCCAGGTACGCACCCCACGGCCAGCACGCGATCGCCACGTCGACGGTGCACGGCAGCGTGTTGAGCCCCATCTCCCCGTAGCCGAAGTAGGCGATGGGCCGGACGTAGCAGCTCGGCAGCCCCGAGTCCCGCACGACGAGCTTCGTGGCCTCGACGAGCTCCGCCACCGAGTACGGCAGCTCCATCCCCATGATCTTGGCCGAGTCGTGCAACCGGGCGATGTGCTCACTCAGGCGGAACACCCCGGGCCCCTCGGACGTCTCGTAGGCGCGGATGCCCTCGAACACGCCCATCCCGTAGTGCAGGGTGTGCGTGAGGATGTGGACGTTGGCCTGGTCCCACGGGACCATCGTTCCGTTCATCCAGATGTTCGTGGTCGGTTGGATCGGCATCGGTCGTCCCCGTTCAGGTGGTCGTGGTGGTCTGCTGTCGGCCTCAGCCGGCTGCGATGGAGTCGGCGACCTCGGCGGCGATCGCGTCGCCGATCTCGGACGTCGACCCGGTGAGGCGGTCCGGCTGCTCACAGGCTGCAGCGATGGCGGCGGCGGCCCGCTCCTCGCCCAGGAACTCGCACATCAGCCCGGCCGAGACGATCGCGGCGACCGGGTTGGCGCGTCCGGTGCCGACGATGTCCGGCGCGGTGCCGTGGACCGGCTCGAACATCGACGGCCCGGTGCGAGCCGGGTTGAGGTTGGCCGAGGCGGCGAAACCGACGCCGCCCGCGACCGCCCCACCCAGGTCGGTCAGGATGTCGCCGAACAGGTTGTCGGTCACGATCACGTCGTACCGCTCGGGCCGCTCCACGAAGTGGATGCAGGCTGCGTCGATGTGGTCGTAGCCGGTGGTCACCTGCGGGTACTCGGCGGCGACCTCGTCGAAGGTCCGTTGCCACAGGTCCCCGGCGAAGGTCAGCACGTTCTTCTTGTGGATCAGGTGCAGCTGACGGCGCTCCGACCGGGCCGCCCGGTCGAAGGCGTACCGGATGCAGCGCTCGACCCCGAGCCGGGTGTTGACCGACCCCTGGGTGGCGATCTCGTGCGGGGTGCCCTTGCGCAGGAACCCGCCCTCCCCGGCGTAGGTGCCCTCGGTGTTCTCCCGGATCACCTCGAAGTCGCACCGCGGCGGGAGGCGGAACGGCCGGAAGTTGATGTACTGGTCCAGGTCGAACCGCATGCGCAGCAGGATCCCGCGCTCCACCAGGCCGGGCGGGGCAGCCACGCCGGGGGCCGGGTCGCCGACCGCACCGAGCAGGAGCGCGTCGAGGCCGCGCCACTCCTCCAGGACCTCGTCCGGGAGCACGGTGCCGTCCTCCAGGTAGCGGTGCGCCCCCAGGTCGTAGTCGACGCGCTCGTAGGCCACCCCTGCGGCGTCGACGACCTTGAGCGCCTCGGCCACCACCTCGGGACCGATCCCGTCACCGCCGATCACTCCGATCCTGTGGGTCATCTCGCTCCCTGTCTGCACTCGTCGTCGGGTCCGGTCGGGCCGGTCGCACCCCGCGTGGCCCGGCTGTGGAAAAAGAAAACCGCCCACCAGGTGGACGGTGTCACGCGCACGCCGGGGGTGGCGTGCGCTAGCGAATGATCACCGGGTGCGGCACGGACGGCTCCGCGCACAGCCGGGGGTCGGGATCGGTCGCCACGGGGCCACCCTACCAATCCGGCCCGGGTCGGTGACATCCCGGGTCCGGCCGTCCGCGGGGTCCACGACCGGTCCAGCGCCTACGCTCGGCCCCCATGGCTGCCGAGGAGCACATCACCCAGGCCACCTACGACCGGCTGTCGGCCGAACTCGAGGAACTCCGCACCCGGGGACGCATCGAGGTCGCCGACCGCATCGAGCGGGCACGCGAGCACGGGGACCTGCGCGAGAACGCCGAGTACCACGCCGCCAAGGACGACAAGGCCAAGATGGAGCAGCGGATCGTCCGGCTCGCCACCATCCTCGAACGGGCCGTGATCATCGACGACGACTCGCTGTCCGGCGACACGGTGGGCACCGGCAGCACCGTGACGATCCGCTACGAGGGGGATCCGGCCGACCAGGTCGAGCGGTACCTGATCGGGTCGATCGAGGAACGCCACGGTGACGTGAACGTCGTCTCACCCGGCTCACCCCTGGGCGCTGCGCTCCTCGGTGCATCGGTCGGCGAGACCGTCGCGTTCGACGCCCCGCGGGGCGAGCTGCGCGTCGAGGTCGTCGCGATCGACTGACGCGATCGACTGAGGGGTCACCCGGACGCTTCGACCACCACTGGCGTGTCGAGCAGCTCCGAGAGCAGCCCCGCCCGTTCGGTGGCCGTGGCCGCCTCGACCGCGACCTCGGCGCCGGACACCGCCGTGAGCACCACCCGGACCTGCTCGCCCTCGTCGCGCACCTCGAGTCCGGCGACGCTCGCGTCGTGGTTGCGGTCGAGGCCGATCGCCACGCGCAGGAGCGCGGCCAGACTGCGCACCACCCGTCGGTCGGCCTCGGTCAGCGCCGCGAACTCCGGGTGCTTGTCGACCGACGGCACGCTCCGGCGGTGGTAGCGGGCGACCAGGGCGATCAGCTCGACCTCGCGGTCGGTGAACCCCATCATGTGCTCGGAGTTCCGGATCACGTAGTAGCTGTGCTTGTGGTGGCGGGAGTGCGAGATGAACAGCCCCACGTTGGCCAGCAGCGCCGCAGCCTCGAGCAGCTCCCGCTCCGGGTCACCCAGCTCCAGCCGCTCCGCGAGCGCGTCGTGGAGCCCGAGGGCGAGGCGGGCGACCTGGACCGCGTGGTCGGGGTCGTCGTCGCACAGCTCGACCAGGTGGAACACCGAGGCCCGACGGAGGTCCGAGAGGTGGTGGGTGGTGCCACCGCGCAGCCGGTGCAGGCCGTCGAGCAGCACCCCCTCGCGCAGCGCGTACTCCGAGATCTGGAACTCCTCGACGGCGAGCAGACGGGCCACCTGCTCGAGCAGCACCGCCCCCCCGACCAGGATGTCCGCACGGGCCGCGTCGATGCCCGGGATCTCACGACGTTCCGCTGGTGTGGTCGCCGAGGCCAGCTCACCGACGACCCACGACAGGTCCGCGGCCGTCAGTCGGAAGCCGTTCATCGACTGGGGCACCGCACCGTCCCGGGCCGCGACGATCGCAGCGAGGGCCTCGGCGGTCCCCGAGGAGGCCACGGCGACCTGGTGACCGAGCCCCTCGGTCTCGCGGACCAGTGAGGCCAGCCGCCGCCGGACCTGCTCCCGACACCGGCGCAGCGCCCCACGCTCCACGACGCCGTCGGGGAAGAACTCCCGCGTCAACCGCAGCGATCCCAGCTTGACGGAACGGGCGTAGCGCACCTCACTGCCCCGGCCGAACAGGACCTCGGTCGACCCACCCCCGACGTCGACGAGCAGCAGGTCCTCGTCGTAG
>CAINRS010000168.1 GCA_903852755.1 uncultured Actinomycetes bacterium
GTGGCCGCGCTGATCCCAGCTCACGACCCGGAACCCTGCATCGGCGAGCATCGGGGCGAACACGTCGAGCGTCTCGGCGAAGTCGAACCCACCGTGGGCCACCACGAGCGGCGGACCGTCGACGGCGCCCCACTCGACGACAGCGAGCCGGATACCGCCCGAGTCGACCCACCGGCGGCGGTCGGGTCGTCCGGCACCCGGGTAGTCCACGTGCTCGACGTCCACGTGCTCCTGGTCCACCGAACCTCCTGCCGGGGCCGCCGCCCGTCCACCGGGGGCCCCGCCGGGGGTGGCCGGGCCCGACGGGCATGGTAGGTCCGAGCTGCACGGACCCGGCGAAGTGTGACCGGAGACCGGGTCCGCTCGGTAGGCTCCACCCCACGGAGTCGACGAGTGAACGGTCGACCGCCGGTGCGCCGGGCGGACCTGACGACCGGGGAGGCGCTGCAGCAGGGGAAGGCTGGGGGGCGTTCCGGGACGAGACGCGCGCGCCCCTGCCGGACGCCCTCGGCCTGGTCTCGGTGACCCGTCAGCCGTCGGTGGCGGTGCGGAATCCCACCTCGGACTACGCATCGGTGATCAACCCGGCGGTGCTCGCGCTGCGCTGGGGTGCGGTCGGGTTCGGCCTGCTGTTCGCCGCACCCGCGGCGTTCCGGGGGAGCTACGGGGCCGTGCTCGCCACCGCCGTGTGCCTGTTCGTCACGACCTACCGGACCATGGCCCCCGTACGTCCCGGAGCGACCGACTGGCGCAGCACCGTCACGCCGTTCGTCGACGTGGTCGCCGTCGCCGCCGTCGTCGGTGCCGACGGAGGGGTCGAGAGTCCGTACTTCTTCGTCCTGCTCGCCACCGTGATCGTGGTCACCCTGGGATGGGGAGGGTGGCGCGGCGCACTGGCCGCGGCGGTCGGTGTCGCCGTGCTCGTCGTGTGCACCCCGGTCGGCCGGGTCGACCTGGGCGGTCAGGTCGACAGCAGCCGTGACCTGGCGGCGCTGATGGTCATCGCGCTCGCCGTCGCCGGCGCAGCATTCCTGAAGGCCCGCCTCGACGAGGCGGACCGGGGCCGCAGCGAGCTCACCGACGAACTCACCCGGCTCGGTGAGGCCAACGACCTGCTGGTCTCGCTCACCCGGGCCGCCCGGTCGCTGCCCGGCTCGTTGAGCCTGCGCGACACCGTGGAGCAGGCGCGACGTCAGCTGCGTCGCGACCTCGACGTCGACACGGTCGTGCTCCTCACCTGGGACGAACCGGCCGACGAGTGGACCACCCGGATCGCCGATGGGTGCGTCCTTCCCTCGGCCTGTGCCCCCGACGAGCTCCCGGCGGCACTCGCCGAGGCACTCCGGCTGGGCGCGCCCGTCGTCGTCGACCACCGCGCCCAGGTCGGTGCACCACCGGCGCTGCAGGGCGACCGCTCGAGCGGTGTGTACGCACCAGTGACCTCCCGGGGCCGCACGATCGGGGTGGTCGGACTCGAACACCCCGAGCCGCACCACTTCGACGAACGACGGCTGGTCCTGCTCACCGGCCTCGCCGACGTGCTGGGTCTGGGCGTCGACAACGCCCGCTGGTTCGCCCGGCTCCGGACGCTCGGTGCCGAGGAGGAGCGGAGCCGGATCGCCAGGGAGCTGCACGATCGGCTGGGCCAGTGGCTCACCTACATCTCCCTGGAACTCGACCAGATCGGCGGGACCACCCCGAGCGACCAGGTCGCCCGACTGCGGGGTGACGTCAACTCGGCCATCGACGACCTGCGCTACACGTTGTCGGACCTCCGTGCCGGCATCGACGACGCGCACCCGCTCGCCGTCCGCGGGGCCGAGATGACCACTCGGTTCACCCAGCGCACGGGCACGCCCGCCACGTTCGACGCGACCGACGGCCACGCCCGGGTCCCGGCGCCGGTGGAGACCGAGCTCCTGCGCATCCTCCAGGAGGCCCTGAGCAACGTCGACCGGCACGCCCGAGCCGGATCGGTCCAGGTGCGCTGGACCGTCGGCGGCGGCGAGTACGAGCTCACGATCAGCGACGACGGTGCCGGGTTCGACCTGTCGGCCAGCACACGGGACTCGGCGTACGGCCTCGTCGGCATGCGCGAACGTGCCGACGTGATCGGCGCCCGCCTGCGGATCGAGAGCCGTCCGGCCGGTGGCACGACCGTCCGCGTGACCGCCGGACCGGAGGTCCGATCGGATCCGCCGACCACTCCGGACACGGCCACACCGGCCACACCGGCCACACCAGCCACTCCGACCACACCGACCACCAGGGAGGCACTGCCGTGAAGGTGCTGCTCGCAGACGACCACCAGATCCTGCGCGACGGGATCCGACGCGGACTCGAGGGCGCCGGCATCGACGTCGTCGGCGAGGCGTCCAACGGCGAGGAGGCGGTCGCGCTCGCCGCCGAGACCGGACCCGACATCGTGCTGATGGACCTGTCCATGCCGGTCCTCGACGGTGTCCAGGCGACGACGCGGATCCGCAGCGCCGACCCGGACGTCCGCATCGTGGTGCTGACCATGCACGACGACCCCGAGCGAACCAAGGCGGCGCTCCAGGCCGGGGCATCGGCGTACCTGACCAAGGGGACGTCCTTCGCCGAGGTGCTCGACACCCTCGAGCGGGTGCAGGCCGGCGAGGAGGCGCTCAGCCCGACACTCGCCGCCTCCATGCTCGAGCACGTCAACTCGATCCCCAAGTCCGAGCTGCTGTCGGACCGGCAGGTGGAGATCCTGCAGATGATCGCCGACGGGAAGTCGACCAAGCAGGCGGCGCGGGCGCTCGGCATCACGCAGAAGACGGTGCACAACCACCTGAACGCGACCTACCGCCGGCTCGACACGCAGAGCCTCACCCACGCCGTGCTCTCGGCCGTGCGACTCGGGATCATCGACCTCTACTCCGAGCCGGATCCCGAGGACGAGGCGTGAACCCGCGGGATTTACCCACACCGAGGACTGGCGGAACCCCACCACGGGTGCGGCACCATGGACGCCGTGGCTGAGTCGGAGGGATCGGCGGTGCGGGTGGCGGACGCGCCCGGGCGGGGGTGGCGTCACGCGCTCGCCGCCGCGACCGTGGCACTGGCGGTGACCGCAGCGGTGGTCGTCCCGATGGGCTACCAGGCCCGTGCCGCTCGGCAGTCCGCCGACACGACGCCGGTGACCGACCCGGGGTCGGTCCCCTCGCAGGTGCTCGGCCGAGCGCTCACACGGGACCAGCTCGGCACCCAGCCGGCGCGGATCATCCGACTCGAGCCGGCCGCCGAGGTGCAGGTGTCCGAGGTCGGGCCGGCGGTCGCGACCGAACGACTCGACGGGGCGGTGGTCGACGGTGACCGGGCGTGGGTGAGCGTCGAGGCGCCGGGCGTCCTGGTCGTCCGCTTCTGGCTGAACGACCCGACCGGCTCCGGCCCACCGGACCAGGTCGACGAGCTGGCACCGTTCACGCTCGTGTCGGGGCCGCTCGCCGAGGGCACCGCGCCGCTCGACGTCGACTCCCTGCCGGACGGGGCCAACACGGTGCTGGCCGAGCTCACGTTCGACGACGGTTCGATCGAGTACCAGCTCGCCACGTTCACCGTCGGCTGATCCCCGGTAACCTCCCCCCCGACGCCAGTGGCTGCGTCGGGCGGCCGACGGGACAGCACCGGACTCACCCGACTCGACCGAAGCACCCAGGAGGACCCATGGCCGAGATCCGCGGGCACGTGGCGGACGGATTCCAGGCCGTCGCCGACGCCTTCGAGTCCAACTTCGACCAGCACGGTGACGTCGGAGCCGGCTTCTCGCTGTACGTCGAGGGCGACGAGGTCGTCTCGCTGACCGGGGGCGTGGCCGATGCCGACGGCAACCCCTACGACGACGACACCCTGCAGCTCGTGTTCTCGACCACCAAGGGGGCGACCGCCATCTGCGCGCACCTGCTCGTGGAACGGGGGCTGCTCGACCTGGACGCTCCGGTGGCCGACTACTGGCCCGAGTTCGCCGCCGCCGACAAGGACCGGGTGCCGGTGCGCTGGCTGCTCTCCCACCAGACCGGCCTGGTCGACGTCGACCGCAGCATGAGCCTCGACGAGGCGCTCGACTGGGACAGCGTCGCGAAGGCGCTGGCGGAGTCGGCACCGCTGTGGGAGCCCGGGACGCAGCACGGCTACCACGCCATCACCTACGGGTGGCTCGTCGGCGAGGTCGTGCGACGCGTCAGCGGACGGGACATCGGGACGTTCTTCGCCGAGGAGGTTGCTGCGCCGCTGGGCCTCGACTTCTGGATCGGGCTGCCGGAGTCGCAGCACCACCGGGTCGCACCGCTCATCCCGATGAGCGGGATCGCCGAGCCGATGATGCTCGCCGAGGAGGGACCGGGCTCCGACGAGGCGCCGCCGAGCCTGATCGCGATGCTCGAGCAGCTCCTCGGACCGGACAACCTCGTCGGCCGGGCGCTCACCGCACCCGGTGGCGCGTTCACCGAGGAGCACGTGTGGAACGAGCCGCGCGTGTGGTCGGCCCGGATCCCCGCAGCCAACGGGATCACCAACGCCCCGTCACTCGCCCGCATGTACTCCTCGCTCGTCGCCGACACCGACGGGGTCCGGACGCTGCAGTCCGAGACCGTGGACCGGGCGATCGTGCCCCAGGTGTCCGGACCCGACAGCGTGCTGATCTTCCCCATCCCCTTCGCCCTCGGCTTCATGACCCACTCGGAGTTCTCGCCGTTCCTCGGTGGGCGGTCGTTCGGCCACGGTGGGGCCGGCGGATCGCTCGGGTTCGCCGACCCCGACCGGCGCATCGGCGGTGGCTACGTGATGAACAAGATGCACATGGGACTCACGGGAGACCCCCGCAACATCGCGCTGCTCGAGGCCGTCGACCGGTCGGTCACCTGAACCCGTCGGTTCCCGCCACCGTCCCGGGTGGGAACCGAGTCGGCTTGCACCGTTCCCGCTGCCCGGGTTGAGTGGACCGGTGCCCCCCGACCCCGTCGCCGAGTCGGCCCGACGCCGGACGTTCGCGATCATCTCGCACCCGGACGCGGGCAAGACCACGCTGACCGAGAAGCTGCTGCTGTACGGCGGCGCGCTGGGACGGGAGGCGGGCACCGTCAAGGCCCGGGGGGACCGACGCTCCGCCACCTCCGACTGGATGGACCTCGAACAGCAGCGCGGGATCTCGATCACCTCGACGGTCCTGCAGTTCCCCTACCGGGACTGCGTGGTGAACCTGCTCGACACGCCCGGTCACCGTGACTTCTCCGAGGACACCTACCGGGTGCTCACGGCGTGCGATGCCGCCGTCATGGTGCTCGACGCCGCCAAGGGCATCGAGGCACAGACGCTCAAGTTGTTCGAGGTCTGCCGGGATCGCGGCCTGCCGCTCATCACGTTCGTGAACAAGTGGGACCGGCCCGGGTTGAGCGGGTTCGAGCTGATCGACGACATCGAGTCGCACCTGTCGATCGTCTGCACACCCGTCACCTGGCCGGTCGGCATCGCCGGGGACTTCCGGGGCGTCGTCGACCGGCGCACGGGAGGCTTCACCCGGTTCACCCGGACCGCGCGGGGTGCCACCGAGGCCCACGAGGAGCTCGTCGACCCGGAGCGGGCCGCTGCCGACGAGGGGGAGGCGTGGTCCCAGGCCGCCGACGAGCTCGAGCTGCTCGAGGGCACCGACCACGACGAGGAGCTGTTCCTCGCCGGTGAGACCACGCCGGTGCTGTTCGGCTCCGCGCTCACCAACTTCGGGATCCGGCTCCTGCTCGACACCGTGGTCGACGAGGTTCCCGCACCGGGACCCCGGGCCGACGTCGACGGTGTCCAACGGCCGCTGGACGCTCCGTTCGCCGGGTTCGTGTTCAAGGTGCAGGCCAACATGGACAAGGCGCACCGCGACCGGATCGCCTTCGTCCGGGTGTGCTCGGGCAGGTTCGAGCGGGGCATGGTCGTCACCCACGGCCGGACCGGCAAGCCGTTCGCCACCAAGTACGCCCACTCCGTGTTCGGCTCCGAGCGCGAGACGATCGAGGAGGCGTTCCCGGGTGACGTCGTGGGTCTGGTCAACGCTGGCGACGTGCGGGTGGGCGACTCGCTGTACGAGTCGGACCCGGTGACCTTCCCCCCGATCCCGTCGTTCGCGCCCGAGCACTTCGCCGTGGTGCGCACGACCGACGTCCGCCGGGCCAAGCAGTTCCGCAGCGGCGTGCGCCAACTCGACGAGGAGGGGGTGGTGCAGGTCCTGCGCGACGCCGACTTCGGCGACCAGGCGCCGGTGCTCGCCGCAGTCGGTGCGCTGCAGTTCGAGGTGGCGACGCACCGGCTCACCGAGGAGTTCGGTGCCCCCGTCGAGCTGACCCCGACCCGCTACCGGGTCGCCCGCCGGACCGACGAGGCGTCACGGGCGGCGCTCCGGGCCATGCAGGGTGTCGACGTGCTGACCCGCAGCGACGGTGAGCTGCTCGCAGTGTTCGAGTCGACGTACTGGCTCGAGCGGCTCGAGGCCGAACACCCCGAGCTCACCCTCGACCGGCTCGTCGCCGAGGGCGAGCTGCGGGCCGACGGCGCCGGCTGAACGGACCGGTCGTGTCACCGGGGTCGGTCGGCCAAGATGGGTCCATGGATCAGGAGGGGACGGCCACCGGCGCCGGTGGCGATCGTGAACCGTTCGAGCAGGTCGAGGTCGAGCCGTGGATCGCCGTGTGGGGTCCGGAGGACCTGTGGCCCGGACAGGCCGAGCGGCAGCAGGAGCTGCGGGATCGGATCGGCGCCGGCTTCGGCGACCGGGTGTTCGTGGCACAGGGTGCCCACGTGGCGTGCGAGTCGCTCCGGATGGGCGACCGCAGCTTCGCCGCCCACGGATGCGTGCTGCGTGACCGACTCGAGATCGGCGACGACGTCTCGCTCAACCCGTACGTCACGCTCGCCGGACGCGTCCGTATCGGCGACGGGGTCCGCATCGCCTCGCACGCCTCGCTGTTCGGGTTCAACCACGTCTTCGACGACCTCGACACGCCGATCTGGCTGCAGGGACTCGACGAACGGGGCATCGTCGTCGAGGACGACGTCTGGATCGGCACCGGGGCCGTGGTGACCGACGGCGTGACCATCGGCGCGCACAGCGTCGTGGCGGCCGGCGCGGTGGTGACCCGGGACGTGCCTCCCTGGTCGGTGGTCGCCGGTGTACCCGCCGCCGTCATCGCCGACCGACGGTCGGCCGACCGCACGTCACCGAGTCTGGTCCGCCAGCGGTCCGACGTGGAGCGCTGGATCGGGCGGGTCGCCGAGCAGTGGACCGACGTGCTCGACCACCACCGTTCGCCCGCCGGCTCCGGGGTGCGCTACGTCGACGTGCCCGGTGGGCCGCCGCGGATCCGGCCGACCTGTGACGCCGTCGAGATCGCAGCGGCGTTCGGGGACGTGGGTCGGGCGGGCCCCGTCGACGAGTTGGTGACGTGGCTGCAGGGTCTGCAGGACCCGGTGACCGGACTCGTGCCCGAGCCGCTCGAGCCGACGCTCGGCGACGACCCGTTGGAACTGGTGCACGAGGCCGAGTTCCACCAGTACGGCGTGCTGTCGGTCGGCTACGCCCTCGAGGTGCTCGGGAGCCACCTGCCGCACCCCGTGCACGTGGTGCACGACTGTCCGGCCGAGGACCTGCTCCGTCGGCTCGACGAGCTGCCCTGGCCCGAACTGGCGTGGCCCGCCGGAGCGTGGGTCGACTTCTGGGGCACGGCGACCTACCAGAACCGTCGGCACCACGGCCTGGACGACCCGATCGACGTGGCCCTCGGGTGGATGACCCGCCGGGTCGACCCGTTCAGCGGCATGTGGGGCGGGCCGAACCGGACGTGGGGCTGGTTGATGCCGGTCAACGGCTGGTACCGGGCGGTGCGCGGCACGTTCGCGCAGTTCGGCGTGGCCGTCCCGCACCCCGAGGAGGTGCTCGACACCGTGGCCGCCCACGCCCGACACCACGGGTGGTTCACCGAACGTGAGCGCACCGCGTGCAACGTGCTCGACGTGGCGCACCCGATCTGGCTGTGCGCCCGACAGACCGACCACCGTCAGGCCGAGCTGCGCGACGCCGCCCGGGGCATGCTCGTTGACCTGACCGCCCACTGGGTCGACGGACAGGGCTTCGCCTTCTCTCCGGACCAGCAACCGGGGCTGCAGGGAACCGAGATGTGGCTGTCGATCGCCTACCTGCTCGCCGACCACCTGGGGGTCGCCGAGGCACTCCCGTGGCGGCCCCGCGGCGTGCACCGCCCCGAACCGGTCGGCGCCGACACCCTGCCCGGACCGCTGGCCCCGCTCGATCGGACGACGTGAACGACCACCTGAACGACGGTGCCGGGGACTGGGGCGCGCTGGCCGACGCCGACCACCTGGGGATCTCCCGACTGCTGGCCGCCTACGCGGATGCCGTGACCCGCCGGGCGTGGGGCGAGCTGACCGGACTGTTCCGGCCCTCGTGCAGCGTCGAGGTCGACCCGGTGACGCGCCCCGCGAGCACGCTGACGGGTCCGGAGGAACTGGGTCGGTTCATCGCCGGGGCCGTCGACCGGTTCGACTTCTTCGAGTTCGTCGTCCTGAACGTGCACTGCCGACCGGCACCGGACGGTGATGCGGACCGGGCCCTCGCCCGGGTCCACATGTGCGAGGTCCGGCGGCTGGCGGACTCCGGTGAGTGGTCCACGGCCTACGGCCGATACGACGACGAGCTCGTCCGGATCGACGGCCGCTGGTGGTTCGAGCACCGGCGGTACCGGTCGCTCGGGCGCACCGGCACCGACGGCGGGGTCTTCCCACCACCGGCAGGGTGACGCCCGGGGCCCCACGAGTGGGATCGTCCACGGCCACCCCTAGGCTGACAGGCCGATGACCACCGACGCACCCACCAGTCCGCTGTCACGGCTGCGACCGGGTCCGAACCAGTCGTGGCTGGAGCTCTTCTACGACCTCACGTTCGTCGCGTCGCTGGTCGTGCTGAGCAACTCGTACTCCAACGACAAGTCGCTCACCCACGGGCTCTGGCTGGCCATCGTCGGTGCGCTCATCTGGGTCGCCTGGGTCGAGACCACGCTGCTCACCAACCGGCACACCCTGCAGCGGTTCTGGCCGCGGGCGCTGTACGTGCTGCAGATGCTCCTGGTGCTGCTGCTGGCGATCGCCGCCGACGACACCGTCGGCAACAACACCGAGTACGTCGGCCCGATCTTCGCGCTGGTGACCGCGACGCTCATCCCGCTCTACCTGCTGGCCGCCCGGGACCGACCCGAACTGATGCAGTTCGCCCGACACCACGCGGTCCGATCCGGGATCGCCGGCCTGATCTTCGTGTTCAGTCCGTTCTACAGCGACGTCTGGTACTGGATCCCGTGGCTGGTGGGCATCGGATTCCTCGTCGCACCCGATCGTGGGATGAAGTTCGACCAGGCACTGGATCGCCACCACCTGGTCCACCGGTTCGGCGAGTTCACGATCATCGTGCTCGGCGAGGCGTTCCTGAAGATCGCACTCATCGCCACCAAGGAACCGCTCGACCGGGTCGACCTGATCGGCCTCCCGCTGACCTTCGCCGCCATCTACGCGATCTGGTGGCTCTACTTCACCGACGTCACGCCGGCCGGGCTCCCCGAGGACCCCTGGCGCATCCGGGCGTGGATCGCAGCGCACCTGCCGCTGCAGCTGTCGATCACCTCGCTCGCCGTGGGCATGTCGCTCATCCTGAACCCGAGCATCGACGCCGTGGAGCCGGCCTACATCAGGATGATCCTGACCCCGCTGATCGTCATCTCCGTCGCGCTCGCCGTCATCAACCTGAGCCAGGGCACCCCCATCGGCCGACGACGGGCGGGGATCCACGGCCTCGCCGCCACTGCCTTCGCCGCAGCCTTCGTGGTGCTCCAGCTCACCGACGGGTTCGACGAGGAGACCACGGCCGTCGTGGCGATCGTGGTGCTGTCGGCCACTGCGCTCTCGATCCGACGGATCGACGTCCCTGCGGACGAGTCGATCGCCGCCGAGCGGCTCCCCGAACTGGACTGAGCCCGCACGGCACCCGGTTAGGGTGACCGCCACGTCGAGCCGAGCGGAGGTGGCCCGTGACGGATCCGAGCGAACGCGACTGGGAGACGATCTCCTACACGGAGCACGACGACGGCGTCGCCGTGGTGACGCTGAACCGACCCGAGGTGCACAACGCCTTCAACCGGGCGATGCAACGGGAGCTGCACGAGATGTGGCGAACCCTGCGGCTGCACGACGCAGTGCGTTGCATCGTGCTCACCGGCGCCGGGGACAAGGCCTTCTGCACGGGGATCGACCGGGCCGAGCAGATGGACGGTGACGCCGCCGAACTCGACGACATCCACCACCGCATCGGCGGTCACACCACTCCCTTCCACTTCGACGACCCGGGCGACTGGATCGGACCGAAGACCGCGGACCTCTGGAAGCCGGTCATCGCCGCGGTCAACGGCATGGCGTGCGGCGGCGCCTTCTACCTCCTCGGTGAGGTCGAGTTCATCATCGCGGCCGACCACGCCACGTTCTTCGACCCCCACGTCACCTACGGCATGTGCGCGACGTTCGAGCCGATCCACCTCATGCAGCGGATGCCGTTCGGCGAGATCATGCGCCTGTCGCTCATGGGCAACCACGAGCGGCTCTCGGCCGAACGGGCCCACCAGGTGGGTCTGGTCTCCGAGGTGGTGCCGGGCGGCGAACTGCTCGACGCCGCCCGGAGGTGCGCCACGACGATCGCCTCGGCGCCGGCGCTCGCCGTGGAGGGGACGGTCCGCTCCATCTGGGCCGGTCAGGAGCTCAGCCGTTCGCAGGCCCTCGGCCTGGGCTACGCGTTCATCGGCCTGGGCACGAGCCAGGCGTCCATCGCCGAGGGACAGGCGGCCTTCAGCTCCGGCAAGCGGATCGAGTGGCGCCTGCGCTGAGGCCCGACGGCCGGTTTCCCCGGTAGGACGGGGCCTCCCGGGACCCCCGGGTCGAGTTGCCCGGACGATGGTCGGCGACGCACAGTTGTCCGGTGATCTGGGTGCTCATCGCTGCGTTCGCAGCGATTCTCATCGGTGTCTTCGTCATCAGACCACGTGTGGGACCCCTGTTCGGTGGTGACTTCCAGGGCATCAAGACCGAGGCCTTCGTCGGACCGATCGTGACCCTCGCCGTGTTCCTGACCGCGTTCGTCGTGGCACAGGCGCTCGGCACGTACCAGCGGACCAACCAGGCGGCCAGCCAGGAGGCCTCGGCGGTCGAGCTGCTGTTCGAGAACGCCGGTCTCCTCCCCGACCAGCGGGGCAGAGAACTGCAGGCGGCGACGATCTGCTACGCCCGGGCGGTCTCGGACCTCGAGTTCCCCGCACTCGCCGATGGCGAGCGGTCGCCCGCTGTCGACTGGTGGGCAGGGGAGTTCAACGAGCAGGTCCCGACGGTCCTGGACGGTCCGGGCTCAGTGGTGGGTCAGATCGTCTCGCTCAATCGCCAGCAGACCGAGGCCAGGGCCAACCGGATCTTCGAGGCGCAGCCGCAACTCCCGACGCTGACCATCGCCCTGATGGTCGTGGCGTTCCTCGGCGTCGTGATGGCACTGAGCTCGCTCGCGGTCCCGGACATGCGTCGGCGGGTCCTCCTCGTGCTCGTCGGACTGCTCGCCTCCCTGCTCGGGGGCACGCTGTTCATCGTCGAGCAGCTCGAGGAACCGTTCAGTGGATTCATCCGGGTCAAGCCGACCGCCATGATCAACGCCGAGGCGCGCATGGACGCGGCGTTCCCCGGCGGCTACCCGCTCCCGTGCGACGAACAGGGTCGACCGGTTCCGACCGTCGCCGCCGACGTCCCAGCCGGTTCCGTCGCACCCGGAGACGACCCGCTGGTCGTCTGCAGTGCAGTCGGGTTCCGGCCGATGAACTTCCCGGACACCAGCGGCCAGACCCCGAGCGGCTACGCCGGATTCGACGTGGACCTGATCCAGTACATCGCCGACCGGATCGGGCGGACCGTCCAGATCGAGGAACAGCCACTCCCACGGTTGACGAGCGCCGTCAACGTGGGACTGTGCGATGTGATCGCCTCGGCATTCACGATCACCCCGGGCCGAGCGGAATCGGTCGACTTCTCCGACCCGTACTTCGACAGCGACCTCGCCGTGCTGGCGCGAGTCGGGGCGACCCCACCGGAACCCGGTCTCGCCGGACTCCGGGGTGAACGCATCGGCGTCCAGACCGGTTCGAACGCCCAGGAGTACATCGACAACAACCGGCCACCCCGATCGACCGTCCGCGACTTCGCGACGAGCGACGAGTTGCTCGCTGCGCTGCGCTCGGGTGAGATCGACGTGGCCATCAAGCCCCTGCCCGCTGCGAAGTTCGACGTGTCGCAGGATCCCGGTCTCGTCGTCTCCAGCACGCTGGGGCTCGAGCAGCAGTTCGCCTTCGCCGTTGCGAAGGGTGCGGACCCCGCACTGCTCGCTGACATCAACGCCGGCATCGAGGCGGCCCGTGCCGACGGGACGCTCGAGGAACTGCAGCAGCGCTACTTCCCCCCGACGACGCCCTGAGCGCGCCGACGTGCAGGGTGAGGGGATCCGGCACCGCTGGGTGGTCGCCTACGGCACACTGCGCGCCCCCGAGGTGGTCGAGGCCCTCCTCGGTCGGGTCGTGCCGACACGGTCGCTCCGACTCGACGGGTGGTACCCCGCCGCCCTGGCCGGACTCGACTTCCCCGTGCTCGTCGCCGACGCCGGCTCGAGCTGCACCGTGGAGCTGCTCGGACCGTTGCAGGACGGCGAACACGACCTGATCGTCGAGTGGGAGGGCGCCTGGTACTCCTCGGCGGTCTGGGAACTCGGCGGTGTCCGGGCCACGGTGTTCCTGCCCGACCTGGACCACCCCGACCTCCCGGAGCGGACCGGACGGTGGTCCTACGACCTGTTCCGGGAACGGGACCTCCCACACCGACTGGCGTGGATGTGGGACTGACCCGGCACCAGCCCGCCGACGCACCCGGCGGCGATCAGTCCGTCGCCGAGCGCCCTGCCCGATCGCTGCTCACCGCGACGCGCTCGACCACGCCGTCGACGAAGTCGTCGATCCGGCCGACGACCTCACGTGCGCAGCTCGACCAGGGCAGCAGGATCGGGAAGACGTGGAACACACCGTCGACCTCGACCGCCTGCACCTCGACCCCCGCCGACCCCATGCGGTCGACGAGCCGGCGCACCGAGTCACGGAACATCTCGAGCCCACCCGACACGACGATCGTCGGCGGGTAGCACTCGACCCGTGCGTGCAGTGCCGAGACCCGGTGGTCGGCCGGGTCGACCCCCCGGAGGTACGGACTGACCGGGATGTTCCACGGCAGGATGTCGGTCCCGGCGTTCTCCGAGATCGACGGATCGTCGAGGTCCAGGTCGACCTCGGGCGACAGCAGCACGACCGCATCGGGCCCTCGGTCCCCGTCCCCGTCGATCTGCTCGACCAACGACGTCGCCAGTCCACCGCCCCCGGAGTCGCCTGCAACCACCAGCACCCCGCCCGCTGCCTGCGGGCGCAGCGCCCGGTGGACCGACACGGCGTCGTCGAGGCCTGCCGGGAACGGGAACTCCGGCGCGAGCCGGTAGTCGGGGACGAAGGCCTCGGCGCCAGTACCGGCCACCAGGGTCGCGACCCACGAGGTGTACATCTCGGGTGACGTCCCGATGTAGCCCCCACCGTGCAGGTAGAGGATCGTGGCCCTGGGCTCGACGCTCCGCGGCCGCAGCCAGATGCCCGGCACGCCGCCGACCTCACCGTCGGTGCGGTCCACCCCGTCCCGGAAACGGACCCACGGCGGGAGCACGACGCGGCACAACCGGTCGAGCACGAGCTCGATGGAGCGGAACTCCTCCACCGGCAGCGACGACGAGTAGCCCATGAAGCTGCGGACGACCTGGCGGGTCGTGGCCGCGGCCAGGTTCTCGAAGGGCGAGAACACTCCACGCAGCGGACTGCGGAAGGGCACCTTGGACAGGCCCATCGCCACGTTCTGGGCCAGACCCGCGACGGCGATCACCGCGACCGGACGCCGGGCCGTCGGCACCTCGGGTCGGTCCGCCATCACCACACCGTGAGGCTACGGGTTGGACCGTCGGGGCCACCACCACGTCGACGAACACGACGCGATCCGGCCGATCCGGCCGATCCGGCCAGGTCGCGTCTCCGGGGTCGACCGCGGTCGGCGACCGGCCGGCTGCGAGGATGCACCGGTGGAGCACACGATCCGACGACTCCCGGACCGCCTCCGCGGCACCGGTGCGGGCCGCGACGTGCGACGACTCCTGGGGCGGGCGTTCGCCGACGATCCCGTCTGGTCGTGGCTCGTGCGGGGTCGCAACAGCGCGGACCGGGCCGGGCAGGTGCTGTTCGACTACTGCGCGGCCCAAACCCGGCGGACCGGTCAGGTCTGGACGACGGAGCACGGCGAGGCCGTGGCCACCTGGGTGCCACCCGGTGCTCCCCCGACACGCACCAGCGACCTGCTGCGGTTGCTCCCACGGGTCGTCCGGCCACTCGGGGTCGGAGGCCTGCGCCGTCTGGCACCACTGTCCGAGACCGACCGCCACCACCCACACCAGCCGCACTGGTACCTCTCGGTCCTCGGCACCGATCCCGACCACCAGGGACGCGGCTTCGGCGGGGCGCTCGTCACCCCGTTCACCGACCGGGCCGACGACGAGGGGGTGGGCTGCTACCTGGAGTCGTCCAAGGAGGTGAACGTGCCCTTCTACCGGCGGTTCGGGTTCGAGGTGACGGAGGTGCTGCACGTCGACCGGGGCCGTGGTCCCCACCTGTGGCTCATGTGGCGGGACCCCCGCTGACGCCCGGCCCGACCGAGGAGCGTCAGTCCATGATCAGCGACGGCATCTGCGACGTCCGGACCGAGTTCGAGGAGAAGCTCCCCAACTGGGACTGGTCGATCTCCTGGACCACGGAGTTGCGGAGCTGGAGCGTGCGCATCGAGAACTGCTCGAGGTCGACGTCGAAGTTGAAGTCGAGCGCGTTGTCGTACTGGAACCGCATGTCGTGCGCCTGGAACCGGTCGATGCCCTTGCCGTTCGCCCACTCGAAGCTGCGGCCACGCGCTCCGTTCCCGTACCACTGATGTGCGGTCTGGGTGCTGTCCGGGTTGAAGGCGTGGTACTCCTGGCTCGCCAGGTCGTCGAGGATCTGCTTGGTCGTCGTGGTCTGCCACGCCTTCGCACCTGCCGCCCCGGCGCTGTAGCCGCCGGTGACGGCGCCGACGACGGCGCCGACCCAGACCGCGGTCCAGTCGACCGATCCCGACGAGATCGCCGAACCCGCGACTCCCGCGAGCGCACCCCCGGAGGCTCCGATCACGGCGCCGGCGGCCGTCGCCCAGACGACGGCCTCGGTCTTGGTCGTGACCCCGGCCAGGGCCGCCCCGATCGCCGTGCCGGCCTTCGCTGCCAGGACCGCGGCACCGGCGCCGATGGCGATCGCAGCGACCGTGCCCAGCCAGAACCTCCAGTCGGCGTACCAGGCGGTCGACCGGCCCGACGGATCGCTCCCGTTGACCGGGTCGAGGTCGGCGAACGTGTAGCGGCCCTGCGAGGACCCGACCTGCGGATCAGGAGAGGAGAACCGCCCCAGGCCCGGGAGGTACAGCCTCGGCCCGAACACCTGGGCGGCGACTCGGCCGATCCGGAGGTCCTCGGCGGACCCGTGACCGGGGACGGGGACGCCATCGGCCGCCGGCGGGACCGGTGGGGTGATCGGCTGGCCGTAGGGGTCGTGGAGCTGCACACCCGTCGCCGAGACCGCACCCGCTCCGTCGGTGGCGAACCACGGATCACCCGACAGGCCGGAGTAGCTCCACTGCTCCGCCGCCGGGCCCGGTCCGCTGATCGTCGCCACCACGCCGGGGGCCACCGTGAACTGCCGGGCCAGCACCCGGGCCTGCGGTCCGAGCCCGTCGAGCACGAACCCGCCCGAGCCCGCGTAGACCGCTCGCTCCTGCCCGCCGACGACGAGCGTCCGGCCGACGACCTCGGAGCCGACCCGGAGGATCCGCACGGCCGAGGTCGCTGTGGACCCGCTCGCAGCGGTCCCGGCGGTCCGGTCGGTCACCGACTCGACGGAACCGGTCGCGGTGTACGTCACGTCGAGGTCACCGATCCGCGTGATGCGGTCCTGGCTGTCGTAGACGATGGACCCCTCGGCGACCGACCCCTCGAGGCCCGGCAGCGTGGACCGCACCAGCCGGTCGCCACCGTCGTACTCGGCGCGGACGACCTGCTCGCCGGCAGCGGCGGTCAGGATGCGCTGGGTGAGCAGGTTCCCGTTCGGATCCCACTCGTAGTCCCACCGGTTCGCCGTGACCGGTGCCGTCGTCTGCACCTCGGCGGACCGGAGGCGCAGGGTGTCCGGGTCGTAGGCGTAGGACCAGTCGGCGTCGGGCAGCACGCCCGGGGCCTCGAGCCGGGTGCCGAGCACGCGGCCCTGACTGCCCTGACGCACCGTCTCCACCCAGGTCCCCGACGGTGTGGTGAAGGTCCGCTGGTCGGGGATGCCCCGGCCGTCGTAGCGGTACGCGATCGAGGTGCCGTTGCCGAGCGACACCGCCTGCTGCACACCGGTCGCCCGGTCGAACACCCCGACCGACACCGGACGGCCGTCGAGGACGGTCTCGACGAGCGATCCCTGGTCGTCGTAGCGGAACGTGGTCGTCGACGTCGCGCCGCCCGGCGGGGAGAGCGTCACCGCCACCGGCCGGTCCGGCACGTTCGGGTCGTAGGACCAGGCGGTCCGGATGCCGAGGAGGTCCACCGAGGTGACCGTCCGGCCGAGCAGGTCCACGACGACCTCGGAGCTCCGTTCCGTGCCCGGCGAACCGGTCGTGGTGCGGGTCACGAACGGGCTGCCACCCGCCTCGTAGGTGTTGGTGGTCCACGAGATCGGCGACTCCGGGTCACCCGTCCAGGTGCGCACGACGCGACCGGCGGCGTCCCGTTCGGTGCAGGTCCACGGACCGTCCCCCGTCCGGGCGGCCGACACCATGCCGACCGCATCGACGAACTGTTCGTGGCGCAGACCGGGACCGCCGTCCGGACCGGGTTCGACGAGCTCGGCGGCGAGACCCAGCTGCGGTGCCGGCCCGAACCCGCAGGGACGTTCCACCTCACCGACGGTCGGGTGGTAGCCGCTCGTGTACCGACTGCCACCGGCCGTCGTCCGGGCCACCACCTGGCCGAACTCGTCGCGGTCGGGCTCCCATGCGGTCGACTCGATGGCGCTCCCCGATGCGAGCGTCCCCCGCTCGGTCACGAGCGCCGTGGAGCCGACCACCCCGGCGACCGGGTCGGCCCAGTCCGTGCGCGAGCGCACCAGGAGGTTGGGCCCTCCGGCGCGCACCTGCTCCCGGTACTCGGTGGTGGTGGCCCGCTGCAGGTCCGGCGCGAGCCACGCCGAGTCCACCGGAGCCGGTGGAGCACCGTCGGCAGCAGCCGTGATCCCGACGAGCGCACCGTCGAGGTCGCCGGCGACCTGCAGGCGGATCCGCACCGGTCGGCTGCCGTCGACGGTGCACCCTCCCTCCGGGGGGCAGACCCGGTCGTCGACGACGAGCCGCCCCGCCGGAGCGGCCACCGTCCACGCCGCACGACGCGGCAGTCGGAGGACCCCGGTCAGGGTGGCCGTCCACCGGTCGCCGTCACGGACCTCCTCGGGTGGATCCAGGTCGAACTCGTAGCTCGCCGGCACCCACCCCGAGGAGTCCACGCGTGGGCCCCAGTCGGCGGTGGCCGGCGTCCCGACGGTGCCCTCGCCCCGCCAGTAGGTGACGGCCAGTCCGACCATCGGCTCGCCACTCGCCACGCGCTCGAACGTCTGGTCCAACAGCGTCGTCGTCTCGGGTGGTGCGGACGGGTCGACCACGGCGACCGGACCGGTCCGGCCGACGATCCTCCCCAGGTCGTCGTAGGAGTTGACGGTCCGCAGTCCCCGCTCGTCGATCGTCTCCTCGAGCGCGTCGTTGGACCGCTTCCAGGTGAGGCGCACCGGGTTGCGGCCCGGAGCGGCGAACTGTTCGAGCGTCTGCCAGGTGGAGGAGTCACCGACGATCCGGGTCACCCACGGTGCCGTGCTCGCCGGATCGACGACCTCCGAGACCACCCTGCCGTCGTCGCCGACGGCGTAGCGCAACACTCGCGTCGCCCGGAGGTCGGAGGCCCCTCCCGGAGCGGGCAGGACCACCCGCTCGACGCGTCCGACCGCGTCGTAGGTGAGCTGCGTCGTGAGGTCGTCACCGGGCGCCCGGACACCGGCGGCGACGGCGGCCGTTGCGAGGGGGCTGCGGACCGCGGCGAGCCGACCGGCGGCGTCCCAGGCGAGGTCGGTCACCTGCGCCGCCGCACCGGTCCCCGACGACGTCACCAGTCGACCGATCGTCGGCCCCAGCGGTCCCGGCCCGTCGGGGTCGGCGACGTAGCGCAGACGGGCCGTGCGCCCCGCCCAGTCGACGATCGCGCACAGCGAACCCGTCGGTGCGTCGACGAAGCCGCCGCCGGCACCGGCGCACCGCTCGTCGGGCGCGTGGACCAGCTGGACGGTCCGGGTGGCCGGGTCACCCGAGGCGGGATCCTCGAGGGCAACCAGCCGTCCGTCGTCCCAGCGCTGCGTGAAGGTCGGTGTCCCCTTGGTCCACACCGACGCCACCGTCCCCGGCCGGTCGGGGGCGGGTGCGGTGAACGTGGTCCTGGTCTCCCCCTCGACCAGCGCGAGCCCGCCGTCGGCGAGCGTCTGCAGGTCGGCGTACTGGCCGGTCGGCCACGAGCGGCCGTCACCCCACACCGCCCGCCAGACCTCACCGTCGAGCCGGTAGGTGATCGCCGACGAGGTGCCCTCGACCGTCAGCGAGCCGTCTCCGTTGTCGACCACCCGGGACCAACGCGACCCCGACGCCTCGACGGCCCAACCGGCGGGCAACCCGGCGGTCGACGACCGCGACGGCCGGTACGACAGCGACACGTTGGCCGGGCCCGTGATCGACCGGGGACCCGGCGGCGACCACTGGAAGCCGACCTCACCGTTGAACCGGTTGACCTGCACGCCGCCCCAGTCGAGGACCGGCGCGACCGCCGCGCGGACGACGTCGACGGTCACCACCTGGTCGACAGGCGGATCGACGGCACCGGAGATTCGCAGCCGGTAGGCGCGCTGGTCACGCAGGCGACCCGGCGGAACCCGCACCGACGGTGGGTCACCCTCACCCGGCGCCTCGAGGACCGGGGCGCCATCGAGCGTCGTGAGCTCGAAGGTGACCGGGCCACCGGTCCACGTGCCCGGTGCCACGCGGAGCGTCGGCGTGAGCGACGTGCTCAGGCCGAACGTGCCGTCGAGCACCGATCCGTCGAACTCGGGGGCGGGTGGACCGTTGCCGACCACCGCCGGGAGGGCGACGACCTGTTCCGGATCCCACGTCGCCGACGCCACCCGGCCGCTCGCCTCCCCTCGCTCGGCCTCGTCGGAGGAGCACGCAGCCGCCACCAGTGCGGTCGCGAGCAGCACCGCTGCGGTGAGTACCGGGAGTGACGGTCGGCGGTGCAACCTCACAGCGCAGCGATCCGCATGGTCACCACCCGGCCGGACTGGGTGACCTCGCACTTGTACGCCTGCGTCGACTGCTGCTTGCGGGCGTCACAGGTGACGACCCCGCCGTCACCGATGCGCAGCGTCGGTCGGCCGTTCAGGTTCGGGCCCGAGGTGATCCTGGTCTCGAGTTCCAGACCGGGTTGCTTGGTGGGGTTCTGGTACATCCCCAACCACCCCGCCGACCGGGCGGCGAGCTGCCCTCCCTCGACCAGGTCGGTCCCCGTCGGATCGAGCCAGAGCGAGTCGGCCGAGGTGACCGTCCACCGGGTCTCGACCGGGTCCCCGAGGTCGTTGAGGAGCCGGATCGACACCGGCAGCGTCTGGACGAGCACGCCTCCGCCCATCTTGTCCTCGTCGGACTGGATGTTCGTGGTGCAGGCCAGGAACGCGGTGTTGTTGCAGCTGATGAAGTTGGCGGAATCGTCGGTGTTGTGCTGGAACCGGACCTCGACCTCGCCCGACGTCGTGAACGGTGGCTGCTTCCGACTCAGCTCGGCCCAGTCACCGTTCAGCGGCTCCTCGGCGGTCACCGGGTACGAGAACTTCATCCACGTCGCACCGCCGGCCTCCCACTCGAAGCGCCAGAAACCGTCGCCACCACGCCGCACCCGAGCGGGTGCCCGTGCGCCGTCGAGCAGTTCGAGGTCCGGGTCCCAACCGGTCATCTTGAGGTCGAATCCGGCCGGGTCGAGCTTGTTGGGGCCGGTGAAGACGGCGGTGCGGTTCCAGACCTTGATGCACGTCGGGTCGACGTCGGCCGGCCAGTCGTCCTCCCAGCAGCTCACCTTCTCCGGTGGTTCGTCCGGCGCCGGGAGCTTGACCTGGGTCGCCGGCACGGCGGTGGTCGTCACCTGCTGGATGGCCCCCGAGGCCGATTCGTCCGGCGACGGTTGGTCGACGGTGCACGCCGCAGCGAGGAGTGCTGCGACGACGAACTGGAGCACGACACGGGACGACGAACTGCGGATCACGACAGTCAGTATGCCGACCGAGGCGCACGTTCGCTCCCTCCCCGGGCCCGGCGGACCCGAGCCCACGACGACGACGGAGCCCGCCGCCCAACCCGTATCGTCGACGGGGACGGATCCGGCGGAGCAGGAGGGAACAGGCCCTGATGATGGTCGAGGACCGCGGTGGTCCGACATGCCTGCGACGTGCCACGGCGCGCGACCACGGGGACACCTCGACCCGCGGATCCTCGTGGTGGCTCGTCGCCGTGGTGCTCGGTGTCGCAGTGGCGTTCGCCGTGACCGCCTGCGCCGGTGGTGAACAGGGGTCGACCTCGGTTGGGGCCGGCGGTGGGCCGGGCGCCGAGGAGGACCTGCGGTTCTACGTCGTGGTCTTCGAGGACTTCCCGGACCTCGACACCGTGACCGACCTGCCCTACCTCGACCGGGGTCGGCAGCTCGTCGAGTCGCTCCGCACCACCGCCGAGGAGAGCCAGCGTGCGGCACGGGAGCTGCTCGACACCGAGGGCGCCGAGTACCGGAGCCTCTGGTTGGCCAACGCCATCGCCGTGTGCACGTGCGACGAGGACCTCGCCGACCGACTCGACGACCTCGACGGAGTCGCAGAGGTCGTCGGCGGACCGGACGCGCTCGTCGAGACCGCCGACGACGAGCCCGTGTTCCCCGGCACCGTGCCGAGTGGATCGCCCGCACTGGACGCCCTCGGCGTCACGGCGCTGCGGTCCCGAGCCGGTGCGCCCGACGGCACCGGTGTCACCGTCGGGGTCGTCGACACCGGGGTCGACGGGTCGCACCCGGCGCTCGCCGGCGGGTACCGCGGCGCGAGCGACACCCCGGGCGGACCGGTCGTCCACGAACGCAACTGGTTCGACCCGTACGGCGTGTGCGCCACACCGTGCGACCCGCAGGGCCACGGCACCCACGTGACCTCGGTGGCCGTCGGACGAGCCGTGAACCCGGCGGTCACCAGCGGGGCGACGGCGGCGTGGAGCGGGTCAGCGGTCCCCGTCCCGGCGCTCGGGGTCGCCCCGGGCGCGGAGTGGATGGCGGCCCGGGGCTGCACCGGAGCGGTGTGCGACCTCGACGAACTCCTCTCGGCGCTGCAGTTCATGGTCGCCCCCACCGACGCCGCAGGGAACGACCCCGACCCGGACCTGCGACCCGACGTGATCGTGAACTCCTGGGGACTGACCTCGCCCAACCTGGCGCTCGAGCGGGCCCAGCGCGTCGTCGAGGCGTCGGGAATCATCCCCGTCGCCGCCGCCGGCAACAACGGACCCGAGTGCGGCTCGGTCACCACCCCCGGTTCGCAGCGCACGACGCTCACCGTGGGCGCGCTCCGCAGCGACCTGACCCCCCTGCCCGTGTCGGGCCGGGGACCCGGGCCGACCGACAGCCAGCCCAACGTGGCGACCGTCGGCGAACTCGTGCCGGGAGCGCTTCCCGGAGGGGCGTGGGGCGCGATGACCGGCACCTCCCAGGCCGCTCCGCAGGTGGCGGGCCTGGTGGCGCTCCTGCTGCAGCGCGACCCGGACCTGCGCGGCAGGTTCTACGAGGTGGAGACGCGCATCGACACCTCGACCACACCGATCCCGGACGAGTCCTGTGGGGTCGACCCCGAGGATCCCGAGTACAACAACGTCACCGGAACCGGGATCCCCGACGCCGTGCGGATGCTCGACGGTGCGTGACCGGTGCTGAGCAGCCTGGTCGACGCGACGGTCCGGCACCTGGTCCCGACCGACGTCGTCACGCTCCTCCCGGCGATCGCGGGCGGGGGCACGATCGGTCCGGGTGATCCCGCCGACCCCCTCGGTGCAGCGGACTGCGAGCTGCTGCGCGCCGGCGAGCTGGCCCAGCCGGTCAACACGGCGTCGTCGCTGGTGCTCGCCGTCATCGGGGTGTGGATCCTGCTCCGGGCCCGACGCTGCGAGCGGGGTCGGCGCGCAGCGTCGACCTTCGGCGTCCTCACGATCCTCGCCGGTCTGGGATCGGTCGACTACCACGGCCTGCAGTCACCCGTCGCGCAGTGGACCCACGACGCCGGTGCGGCCCTGCTCGTCGCCGCAGCGGTGGCGGTACCGCTGTGGCGGCTCGTGCAGCGACGGCCCCCGGTCCCCGGCTGGAGTCGGATCCGGGGTGTGGCCCTGGCCGGCGCCGCGGTCGTCGCGCTCACCGCCTACTGGTCCGGCCGCACCGGCACGGTCCTGTGCGACCCCGACTCGATCGTGCAGCTCCACGCGCTCTGGCACCTGATGATCGGGGTCCTCGCCGCGCTGTGGGCCGGCGCGCTGTGGCCCGTGCCGGGCCCACCGCCGGAGTCGGGGACGTCCTGGGCCGACCACCGGTTCCTCTACCGGATCGTGCGCACCGCGGCACGGGTGGTCTGGCGTGACATCGACACCGACGACCTGCGTGACCTCGCCGACGGACCGGTCGTGGTCGTGGCGAACCACTTCGGCGGCCTGGCCGACGCCGTCGTGCTCATGTCGGTGCTCCCCCGCCGACCCCGGATCCTGGCCGACGACGCCATCTGGAGGGTGCCGCCGGCGCGCTGGGTGATGCGCCGCATCGGCGCCGTGGCCGTGCACCGGGGCCGGTCCGGGAGCACGGACAACCGATCGATGTTCGCCACCGCCGCCGAGGCGCTCGACGACGGTGACCTGCTCCTGATCTTCCCCGAGGGCATCACCCGGGACGAGCCGTCGATCGGCCGGGTCCACACCGGTGCGGTCCGCATGGCCGCGGCTGCCGACGTGGACGTCAGGATCGTCGCCGTCGGCCTGCACTACGCCGACAAGGCGGCGTTCCGGTCGGACGTGGCGGTGCGACGCGGCGGGTCGGTGGTCGTCGCCGCCGACGAGCGCGCCGACGACCAGGCCGACGTGGACCAGCTCACCGATCGGGTCGCCACCGAACTCCGGGCGGCGGCTCCGGACTACGAGGGGTGGGACGAGGTGGCTGCGCTGCGCTGCGCCGCGACCGTGGCGCTCGAGACCGTCGACGACCGGCGTCGAGTGGCCATCGGGGAACGGGAGCGTCTCGCATCGGCCTACGCCGCGCTGCCGGCGCACGAGCGGGACCAGGTACGCATCGCCGCAACCGAGTTCGTCTCCACCGGCGCCGCAACGGTCGAACGGCGACACAGCACCCCGACGGCCCGCGTCCTGCGGACACTGGTGTGGGTCGTCGCGCTGCCGTACGCCGTGGTCGGTGCGCTCGTGTTCGCGGTCCCGCTGGCCATCACGTGGCTGTCGTCGAAGCTGCCGCTCGCCCCGGCGGTCCGGGCGACGATCGTGCCCATGGTCGCCATCGCCACGTTCGGCATCGCCTCGGCCCTGGTGATCTGGTCCGGGGCGGTCCATCACGGTGGCGACGGGGTCGGTCTGGCGCTGTCGCTGCTCACGGTGTCGTTCCTGGCGCTCGTCTACGTCGCCGACACCGCCGTGGCGGTGCTCCGGTCGGTCTGGCACCGCGTCGGACGCCGACGCGACCGTCGGCGCGTCCTGGTGGCCGAGCTCGAGCGCATCACCGGCGTGCCCGTGGCCGGATCCCCGGGCGCCGTCGGTGCGGCTCGGGCCGCTGTCGAGCTCGAGGCAGGTCCGTCGTGAACCCGGCATCGGTGTGGGAACGGATCCCCGAGTGGATGGTGATCGTGCCGGGGCTGCTCGTCTGGGCCGCCGCCGCGGTCGACGTGCTCCGGGACCGGACGGTCGGAGGGGACACCCGCTTGCTGTGGGGCATGTTCCTCGTCCTGTTCCCACCGCTCGCGCCCCTGCGGTTCCTGCTGCGTCGCAAGGTGAGCGAGCCGAGACCGACCGGGATCGACCCGCCGCGTGCGGCCTACATCGAGCGCATCGAGTCACTGGGGCCGACGTGAGTTCCGAGTCGCCGTCGTCGGTGTCGGAACGATCCGGATGGTGGCACCCCCTCGCCGTCTACACCGCAGCGGTCGCGACGGTCGCCGGGATCGCCTCGTGGCGTGCCGTCGACGGTGTGGCCGGCTTCTGGGCATCGGTGCAGGGTGCCGCCGGCGACTACCTGGTCATCGCCGAGCAGGGCTACCCGACCGGAACGTGGCGCGTCGCCACCTTCCCCGGGTTCTCCCTGGTGCTCCGCGGCGTCGCCGAGGTCACGGGGACCGAGAACCTCGCCCTCGTGTCCGTGGTCGTCGGCGCCGCCGGTGGACTGGCGACGGCAGGGCTCCTGTGGTGGTGGATGCGCGACCGCGGACTGTCGGACCGTTCCGCGACGGTCGGTGTCATCGCACTGCTCGTGTCACCGGCCGGATTCGTCCTGCTCGACAACCCCCAGAGCGAGGCGGTGTTCCTCCCGGCGGTGATCGGAGCCTGCCTCGCGGTCGAGCGACGGCACCGAGGTCTGGCGGCGGTGCTCCTCACCGTCGCCGCCGCCACCCGGCTCTCGGCGATCATCTTCATCCTGGCGCTGGTGGTCCGCTGCGCCGAGCAGGACGGCGCGCTGCGAGTCCGCCTGCGGCCGAGCGGTGCACCCCGGTGGCACCTGTGGCGTCGACTCGAGGTGCGCCGCAGTGACCTGCGGTGGTCCGCAGGCCTGCCGATGCTCGGCCTGGCCGGCTGCCTGGCGTGGTTCGCCTACACCTGGGCGGCCCACGGGAGCCCGTTCGCGTACTTCGTGGAGCAGAGCGCACTGATCCCGAGCGGACCGCGCTGGCACCCGGCGACGTGGATCCACTGGGGTCTGGTCGAACGGGCGAGCGACCTGGCCGCCGATCCGTCCTACCTGGTCGAGACCGTGGTGAACATCGGGATGATCGTCCTGTGCGCGTGGTGGACCCCGGCGGTCCTCCGCCGGTTCGGGCTGGCGTACGCGTGCATCGTCGCGGCGCACCTCGTGATGGTGTGGTCGCTCGCCTACAACTTCACGTCGACGAGTCGCTACCTGCTCGCAGCGTTCCCGATCGCTGCGATCGCCGGGATCAGGGCCGTCGAGGGCGAACGGCGAGTCGTCGTCGGGTTGGTGGTCTCGGCGGCGATCATGCTCTGGTACGGGACGATGTTCCCCAACGGCGTCGCGCTCGCCTGATCGTCCCTCGACTCAGGGGTGGTCAACCGGCGGCGTGCCACACTGGCTGCTCGACGGCGTCGGGCCCGACGACCACCGGACCAGCAGGAGCCACCGAGTGACCACAGCGAGCCGACCCACCATCCTGCGCCTCGCCGGTGTCCTGCTGATCGGCGTGGTCGTGGTCGCGGCCGCTGCGTGCACCGACGACACCGGGTTCGCCGGGGTCGGGAACGCCGGGAGCGACGGACTCCCACCGAGCAGCGTGCAGCTCGACGCCGCGACCGTCCGGGACTCCGGGGCGGATCTCGACCGGATCGTCGAGGAGGTCATGGAGGCCACCGGCGTCCCCGGGGTGCAGGTGGGCGTGGTCCACGACGGTGAGGTGGTGTTCGCCCGGGGCTACGGCGTCGCCGAGGCCGGCACCGACCGCCGCGTGACGCCCGAGACGGTCTTCCAGATCGCGTCGCTGTCCAAGCCGATCGGTGCCACGGCCGTCGCCGCGGTCGTCGGCCGGGGAGACATCGCCTGGGATCAACCGGTCGCCACCGAGCTCCCCGACTTCCGGCTCAGCAGCGAGTACGTCACGCAGAACGTGACCGTCGCCGACCTCTACAGCCACCGCAGCGGCCTGCCCGGCGACACCGGCGGCAACGACCTGGAGCTGATCGGCTTCGACCAGGCGGAGATCATCCCGAGGCTCCGGGAGCTCCCGCTCGCACCGTTCCGGGCGACGTACTCGTACTCCAACTTCGGTCTGACCATCGGTGGGCTGGCCGCGGCGGCCGCGTACGGGGCACCGTTTGCGCAGATGGCCGAGGAGGTGCTGTTCACCCCGGCGGGCATGACCTCCACCACGTTCAGCCACGACGAGTTCCTCACACGACCCGACACCGCCCGGCTGCACGTCCTCCGGGACGGTGCGTTCACCACCGGGTTCGAGCGCGACGCCGACGCGCAGGCACCGGCCGGCGGTGCCAACTCCAACGTGGTCGACCTGAACCGGTGGATGCTGCTGCAGCTCGCCGGCGGTCAGCTCGACGGCCAGCAGATCGTCGACGCCGAGGCACTCGCCGAGACCAAGCGCTCCCACATCAACCGGTCGCCGGCCGCCGAGGTCGACCGCCCGATCGCCGGGTACGGGCTCGGCTGGAACCTGGATCAGGCGGTCGTCGAGCCGGCACTCGTGGAGTGGTCGCACTCCGGGGCGTTCCTCGCCGGTGCCGGGACGGCGCACAGCCTGTTCCCCGAGATCGACCTGGGTGTGGTGGTGCTCACCAACGCGCAACCCACCGGCGCCGCCGAGGCGATCATCGCCACGTACGTCGACACGCTGCTGAACGGCGCGCCCCGGGCCGACTGGACCGCCCTGTACGGCGGCGCGTTCGAGCCGCTCCTGAGCCCGCCACCGCTCGAACGACCCGACACGCCCGTGCCCACCCGTGACGCCGCGGCCTACGTCGGCTCCTACGCCAACGCGTACTACGGCGACGTCGTCGTCCGGTCGGGCGCGAACGGGTTGGAGCTGGTGATGGGCCCCGGTGGCGCAACGGTGTTCCAGCTCGAACCGTACGACGGCGACCGGTTCAGTTTGGTGGACCTCCCCGAGGTCCAGGGGTCGGCCGGCCTGATGTCGTTCACGGTCGCCGACGGTGCGTCGGAGGCGTCCGCTCTGGTGCTGGGTGAATCGCAACTCTTCGGTCCCGTCAGTCCCGAGGTGACCTGGACGGTCATCCCTCGACGCACCTGACCTCCCCACCCCCGTCCCTGTCCCCATCCCCACCCCCATCCCCACCCCCACCGCCGAACTCGTACCGGTCGTTGCGCTCAGGCGAACCAGCGGTACGAATTCGGGTTGGCGGGAACGCACATTGCGAAGCCCCCGTCGACCGACACCGGCTCCCCGTCCGACCACTGCATACACCGACGGGAGGTTCCTCACCCCCGTCGCAGACCCCATCTGCCGGTACCTCGATCCGGGACGTGAGGATTGAGGACCGACCCCTGTGGGAACCCCGCTACGGTGTCGGTCCTCGGGGCTGTAGCTCAGTTGGCTAGAGCGCCTGCTTTGCAAGCAGGAAGTCGTGGGTTCGAGTCCCATCAGCTCCACGAGAGCGCTCCGAACATCCCGACCGGGCCCCGTTCCGGCCACGTCCACCGACCATCGGACCCGTCGGGCGCCACTGAACACTCCGCTCGTCCCAGGGGCGTGGATCGTTCCGAGCCCCCGACGGTCCGGCCTGCGTCCCGACCGCCACGACCGGGCGGCTACCAGTCGACCCGGCGACCCCGGATGACGAGCCGGAGCAGCAGCGCCGTTGGCGCGGCGGCGAGCGCGACGAGCATCAGCGCCGGCGGGCCGGCCTCGACCCAGCGGGAGTCGCTCGAGACCTCCCAGACCCACACGGGGAGCGTGTCGACTCCGAACGGACGGAGCAGGAGCGTCGCCGGCAGCTCCTTGACGACGTCGAGCGCGACGAGCGCTCCGGCGACCGCGAGCCCCTGCGCGGCGAGCGGCAGCTGCACGCGGCCGACGACCCCGGACGGGCTGGCACCGAGCGCCCGGGCGGCGTCCTCGGTGGATCGGCCGACCCGGCCGACGGCCTGCTCGGCGGGCTTCACCGCGAGTGCCAGGTAGCGGACCA